>JAYTOR010000296.1:0-3787 GCA_043747685.1 Actinomycetota bacterium | reverse complement strand
CGACCGACGAGTTGACTCAGCCGGCCGAGGCCGGCGACGTCGCTGACCAAACCTCGTAGCACGAACAGTTCGCCGAACTTCGCCCGCTCGCTGGCGACGCGCAGGTCTGCCATCATCGCCAGTTCCATGCCCCAACCGACAGCAGCGCCATTGACAGCGGCGATGATCGGGATGTTGCACTGCAACAACGCGTCGGCGGCGGGGGTCAGCCTCGGTGCTCGGTCGCCGGCGATCGGTGAGGGAGCAGTTCGTTCACCGCCGCCCATCACCTGGCGAACATCGTCGCCGCTGCAGAACGCCGGATCCGAACCTGTGACGATCAGGCAGCGGATACCAGCAGCAGGTGCAGCGCGCACGAGGCGTTCGAGTTCGGCGTACATCTCGTGGGTCAGCGCATTGCGGGTCGCCGGACGGTTCAGACTGATGATTCCGGTGTGATCGATCACCGCCCAACGGACGTCGTCGAACGGTGCAGCTTCGGGCGATGACATACGTCCTCCGGTCGCACACCTCGCCGTCGAGGGTGCGTGCCGATCATATGTGGGCATCGGAAGCGTCTTCGGGTTGGCCAAACCCTCCACCGTGTCTCATCAGGCTGCGGATAGCGTCAGGGGCATTCGACGAGGAGGTTGTGATGAACGACGAGGAACTGCTGCAACGGATCCATGAACTGGTCGCCGAGGAACACGCCCTCGAATCCGGTGCGGCGCATGCGCTGACCGATGAACAGCGTCGCCGTCAGTCTGCGCTCGAGACGTCCTTGGACCAGTGCTGGGACCTGCTCCGTCAGCGCCGAGCCCGTCGTCAGTACGGGCAGGACCCTGACGAGGCTGCCGTTCGCTCGGAGGAAGTCGTCGAGCACTACCGCCAGTAGACCCGGCGAGCTGCCCGCCGGCTACGAGACGTGCCGGCTACGCGACGTGCCGGCTACGACACGGCGGTTCCGAACAGCGAACCGATGCCGTAGGTGATCGCTGACGCCAGCACGACGATCGCCAGTTGCCGAGCGCCGCCGCGAACGGCGGAATTCCCGCTCGAGGAGCTGATAGCACCGCCGACGACGAGGCTGGTGCCGGCTGTCAGTACGACGGACCACGCCTCGGCGACACCTCCCTGCGTGAAGAACCACGGTGCCAGCGGGATCAGTGCGCCGACGGAGAACAATGCGAGCGAACTGCCGGCAGCGACGAATGGCGAGCCGAGTTCGTTCGGATTGACGCCGAACATCGTTCGGGCCGTGAAGCTGAGGAAGCGATCCTCGTCCAGTGGCAGTTCAGTACTCGCCCGCTTGGCCGTCTCGTCCCCGAAACCGTCCTCGACGAGTTGACTGCTCAATTCGTCGAGCACGAGCTTCGGGTTGCGACCGATCAGACGTCGCAGTTCGGTAAGCACCCCTCCGGAGAGTTCGGCCTGGCTGCGCACCGAGACCCACTCGCCGGCAGCCATCGAGAATGCTCCGGCGATGAGGCTGGCGAAGCCGGCGAGACGGACGGCAGACGGCGTCCCGTTGGCCCCGGCGATCGCCAGGATGAGGCACAGGTTGGTGACGAGACCGTCATTGATACCGAGGACCGCTGCACGGGCACCGCCCCTGGCGACCTGCTGCGCCTTGCGTCGCAATGCAGCCGTGTCGGCGGATCCGTCGTCGACGCGTGCAGCGATCGGGATCCGCATCGGTCGCCTGCGGTCATCGTCACTCACGCTTGGAGGACCGCCAGGTCTGCGAGAACGTCTGCGGCGTGGTGGGCGACATCGGTGACTTCGTAGACTCGTCGGACGATGCCATCCGGGTCTATGAGGAACGAAGCGCGTTCCGGGTAGTCCGAATACTGGTGACCGGACGGCCTGACGACGCCGTACGCCGTGCCGACGGCCCGATCGACGTCGCTGAGCAGCCGATAGGCGAAACCCTGGGCCGTGGCGAATGCGAGGTTCTCGTCCGCCGTATCGAACGATGCGCCGAGCACGATGCAGTTTGCCGCTGCGAATTCGTTGGCGCTGTCACGCAGCGCCTGTCCCTGAACTGTTCAACCGGGTGTCGAGGCCTTCGGGTACCACCACAGCAGCACCCAGTGTCCGCGAAGGTCGTCGAGGCCGACGAGGTTGCCGTTCTGGTCGGGAAGGGTGAACGTCGGCGCTGTTGTTCCTGCAATGAGCATCGGCCGATGATAGATCGGTCGAGTGCCGGCAGACGTCGACTATGACGGAACAACGGCTCCGTACGCGGTGACAACCGGTGCCAGTTCCTCCGGCGTGGCACCATGCATGATCACGGCGTCAGCGCCGAGTTGGCGTTGGCGGCGGGCGCTTGCAGCACACTGGGCCGCCGTTCCCCGTGCGGCTGGAGCGAGCCACTCGTCCGGGAGCAGTGTGGCGATGTGTTCCAACTGCGCTGTCGTGGCAACGGCATCGATAGGCCCGCCGATCGACCGCACGAGGTCGTCACTTCGGAAAAGTCTGAGCACCGCCGGATCCCACCGATTCGTCGCAACCAGCAGATCGCCGTACCCCTGTAGATAGGTGGCGAGGCGACCGACCGTCTTCTTCAGGCGGACCGCTTCGGGTAGGTGATCACCGACGACGGCGTAGCACGACCAGACGGTCACGGCCCCAGGGTCCCGGCCGGCCTGCTCCGCCGATGTCTTGACCGTCGCCACGGATCGCTGCAGCGTCTCGTCCGTGAAGAAGGTGTGGAGCACGACGGAGTCGAACACACGCCCTCCGAGCGCAAGCGAGTTGGGTCCGAAGGCGACGAGGCCGAGTCGAATCTGCTCGTCGAAACTCGTGTCGAGACGGAGGAACGGGTACCGGCCAGCGGGGCCGTCGTGGCCGATCACCGTCTCGCCGTGCCACAAGCGTCGCATCAACCCGGCGAAATCCTCGAGTTGAGCGGTCGTGATGTGGGCGAGACCGAGGGCATCGAACTGCAGCGGGATTCCTCTGCCGAGCCCGAGCGTGAAGCGACCACCCGTCAGGCGGTGCATCGTCGTTGCATAGGAGGCCGTGACGATGGGATGACGGATGTTGTGGTTCGTCGCTGCGGTTTCGATGAGAAGCGTCTCCGAAGCGACTGCCGCTGCACCGCACAGCGTTGCCGCCTCTTTGATGTTGAACCGTTCGGAGATGAAGCCGGTACCGAATCCGAGCGCCTCTCCCTGACGAATCTCCGTCACGATGTCGCGGGGTGACTTCGGTGCCCCGGCCAGTGCGTAGAAGCCGAGTTCGGGATACAGCGTCGCCATGCTCGGAGTCTCCCCGAATACTGCGTCCAACGGCGAGACCAGCGTGGTTAGCCGGCGATGCAGCCGTCAGCGGCCCTTGCTCTTGGACTTGGTCGTCGCCCTCGCCGCAGCCTTCGCCCGAGACTGTGCAAGCGCAGCGGTTCTCGCCGCCGCTTTGCCTGGGCCTCAGCCTGCGCCTTCGCCTGTGTGGCAGCTTTGGCCAGCGCATTCGCCCGCGCCTTGGCCTGCGCCTTGGCCTGCGCAGCTGTCAGAGCGGGTGCGGCGACGTACGGGGCAGCGGTGACCGAGAAGCTGGAGCCAGCAGCATCGACAGGGCTGGGAGTCTCCGTCCAGGCACCCTGGTTAAGGGTGATCAACTGCCAATCGAAGGCGTTGCCGCCGAGGCCGCTGCTGACGCCGTCGGACGTCGTGGCTGACACGTTCGTGAAGGCGGTGTCGACGGGAAGGATTGGCAGGTCTGCCCCGCCAGCGGTGGCCGAGGGTGCCTCGACGATCCATTGTGCACCCGTGAAGGTGGCACCTGGCGAGGCAATCGTGGTCGAGTA
>JAYTOR010000295.1:0-16422 GCA_043747685.1 Actinomycetota bacterium | reverse complement strand
CCGGTGGTGCGGAACGCTGGGGGTCGACGATGAACCCGTTGTTCATCAGCACGCCGGCCGAGGCGGCGTTGTCGGCACGGGTCGTGGCGGTCAGCGTGTGCACCCCGTTTCGGCGTGCCAGTTCGATCAGCATCGCAACGGTTTTCGTCGCTAGTCCTCGCTGGCGGTAGGCCAGGCAGATCGAGTAGCCGATCTCTGCAACTCCGTCCGATGGCGGACCGAAGAACCCGGCACTGCCGACGAGCACGCCACGAGCAGCAGCATTTTCGGCATCGCCCGCACAGCACACGTAGTACACCAGCCAACCGGCGACGGACGGATCGCTGAGCTGTGTGTCACGGAAGTGGGCCACAGCATCGGCGTCGTGTTCGCCGCCGGTCGGTGGCCATTCTTCGATCGGCGACACGCCGAGCAGGTTGGCAAGCTTCGCCAGGTCACCGGCGAGATCGGCCTCGTAGACCGCCGAGTTGCCGGGAACGATTCGCACCCGAGCACCGAGCATCGTCATCTGCGTCGAGCTGTCGTCACGCCAGCGCTTGGGCGAGATCGTTCCACAGGTCTTCGACATCTTCGATGCCGACGCTCATCCGCAGCAGGCCGGGATCGACGTGGCTGTCCCCGGCGTATTTCTGGCGGCGTTCGATCGTCGACTCGACGCCGCCGAGGCTCGTCGCCGGGACGAGGATGCGGACCCGTTCACACAGAGCGTCTGCCGCCGCCGCTCCACCGGCGACGATGAAGGCGACCATCGCTCCGCTGCCTGGATAGCGGACCTGGGAGATCGCCGGGTGGGCGCGCAGGCGCTCGATCAGCACCTCTGCATTCTTCTGCGAGGCTTCGAGGCGGATCGGCATGGTTCGCAGTCCGCGCAGTGCAAGAAACGCTTCGAGCGAACCTGGAGTTGCGCCCTGGTACGTCCTGGCGAGAACCAGGCGGTCGAACACAGCGTCGTCCGACGTCACGCACAACCCGATGAGCAGATCGCTGTGACCGCCGATGAACTTCGTACCGCTGTGCAGGACGATCGCCGCTCCGTCGCTGAGTGGCTGCTGCAGCAGCGGCGTGGCGAATGTCGAATCGACGACCATCTTCGCCCCGAGATCGGCGCATGCCCTGCCGATCGTGGCGAGGTCGGCGATGTCGAGCGTCGGGTTCGTCGGTGTCTCAATCCACACGACGTCGGCGCCGTCTGATGCCGCCACGACTGCTGACGTGTCGGTGATGTCGACAGGACGGAGTTCGAGATGTCCCTGTGCCTGGTACTCCGCGAGCAGGCTGCGGACCCCCATGTAGCTATAGGTCGGAATGACCACGACCTTCGGTGCGAGCGCGTAGACGATTGCCGAGGCGGCGGCCATTCCGCTCGCGTAGGCGAGTGCCCTTCCGCCTTCGAGCGCGCCGACGGCTTCCTCCAATGCCTGCCAGGTCGTCGTGCCATGGGTGCGGGTGTAGTCGCCCCCTGCGCGAAAGTTCGACGCCAGTACGAGCGGATTGTTGAGTGGGTCGCCTGCGCCGGCGGGCCGGCCGGCGACGACGGCGATGGTGCGGGGCGAGAGAGCGGGGGCAGCAGATTCGGCGGTCACATCTCCATCCTCACACGCGCGCCGTCTACGCCGGGCGCTCGTCCCGAAGCATGTCTGGTGACTGGAAGCGGAGCGTTCCTTCGACAGATCCGGGCTGGATCGGCTCGGCTACGGTGCGGGCATGCGTATCGGAGTCTCCAGTATTGCGGCCAATTCGAAGAGTGTCGACGATGTCGTCGCCGAGGCGAAAGGGGCTGCTGCCGACGGATTCCAGACGTTCTGGGCGTCGCAGGTATTCGGCAACGACGCGCTGACGGCGCTCGCTGTCGTCGGCCGCGAGGTGCAGGGGATGATGATGGGAACGTCGGTTGTCCCGACCTACCCGCGCCATCCGATGATGCTCGCCCAGCAGGCGCTGACCGTGCAATCGGCCACCGGTGGACGCCTGCGGCTCGGCATCGGGCTATCGCATCAGATCGTCGTCGAATCGATGTGGGGGATGTCGTTCGAGAAGCCGGTCCGGCATCTGCGAGAGTACTTGTCCGTTCTGATGCCACTCCTTGATGGCAAGCCGGTCGGCTTCACGGGAGAGACGTATCAGGTCAACGGAAGCGTCGCCGTCGAAGGGGCCGGGCGTCCAGAGGTCATCGTCGCAGCACTCGGCGCACAGATGCTTCGACTCGCCGGTACGCACACCGATGGGACGACGACGTGGTGTGTCGGGCCGAAGACGCTCGCCGACTTCACGATCCCTCAGATTCGCCAGGCTGCCGCCGATGCACAGCGTCCGGAGCCGGTCGTCGTCAGCGCATTTCCGGTCTGCGTCACCGACGATCCCGATGGCGCTCGGGCGCTCGCAGCCAAGATCTTCGCGATCTACGGATCGCTGCCGAGCTACCGGGCGATGATGGACCGCGAAGGCGTTGCCGATGCCAGCGGACTGGCGATCGTCGGGTCGGAGACGGAGGTTCGCCAACAGATCGAGGCGATCGCCGAAGCAGGTGTGACCGACTTGAACGCCGGGATGTTCTCCAGCAATCCGGAGGAGATCGACCGCACGCGTGCCGTGCTGCGGGACCTGATGTAGACATCGCGACGGTCCAGCCCGCTTCGGGTCCCGTGTCACCATTTGTGCACAGAATCGGCGACATTCGGTGACACGGGAACGGGGTCAGAGGCCGTGCCAGAGTTCCAGGGGGGTCTTGTCGCGTGGGCCGGCGTAGGGGATCGGTTCGAGCGCGGCGCCACGGCTGGCGGAGCGGTAGGCGGCGAGGGTGATGTGCATGATGTGGTGGCCGAAGGCGACGCTCATCAATGGTTCGGTGCCACTGGCGATGTCGTCGACGAACGCCGACAATTGACCGACGTAGCCGAGCGGTTCGAGGTACGGACCGGTGGCGACGGCCGGGACATCGATCGGCTCGCCGTTGTGTTCGAGCTTCGGTGCCGGGAAGATCTCCATCCGGATCACGTCGTTGGCGGTCGAGTACTGCGCATCCCAGACCGACTCTCCCGTGCCCTTCCAACTCGACACCACGTGGGCTGTGAGGCCGGTGTCGAAATGTAGGATCACGTCCGCCTGCTCGTCGGTGTTGTGGCCGTCACCGCCTTCGAGGTTCGCCGACACACCGATCACCTTGGCCGGTGCAGCGAGCATCACCGCCACCGCCAACGGGTGTGCGCCGAGATCGAAGAGCGCACCACCGCCCCATTCGTCGCTGGTGAAGTTGCCCCACGTCGGAAGCGGCTGAATCGCCCGCACCTCGATATGGGTCGGCGCCTCGACTCGATGGCACATGATCAGCATCGCCTGTACGACCGGTGCATAGCCGAGATTCTCTGCATACATGATCCGTTGTTGATGAGCAGCCGCGGCCGCCATCAGCTCGTCGGCCTGCTCCATCGTCGTGCACAGCGGCTTCTCCAGCAGTACCGACGTGCCGGCGTCAAGCAGTGAGATGGCGTCCGACGCGTGGCATTGCGGAGGGGTGCTGACGACGACGATGTCCGCCCCGGCCGGCAGTTCGTCATACTTCATCGCCGTCGTCTGCAGATCGGCGGCGCGAGCGGCTGCTCGTTCTGCGCTACGCGAGGCGACGCCGATGACATCGAGGCCCAACAGTCCGGCGGCCCCTGCGTGGGCGACCGAGATCATCCCGGCACCGTAGAGGGCGATGGTCTTCGGCGTGCCGAGCATCATTTGCCTGCCAGCTCGGCGACGACCGGGGCGAAGGACTCGATGTCCTCCTGGCCGACGATCACATAGCTGAAGCCCCAACGCTCCCGCCTGCGGATCAGGTCCTCGACGATTTGCTCGGGAGTACCGATCAGTGCGAACGGCGTCTCCTCGACCATCGACACGTCCACGCCGATCGCACCGGCGATACCGGACATCGCCTTCGATCGGTCGTTGGTGATGTTGACCATGAACGCCCGGATGTTCATCTCGATGGCCTCGAAGCGCTCGCCGGCAGCGGCCTTGGTGATGGCGACCTTGTCGTCGACAGCCGCAGCGGTCATCGTCGAGATCGCATCGGGGCCGACGACACCGGCAGCCATCGTGCCGTTGATCCCGACGATGTCTGCCTCACGCGCAGCGATGCCGAGGACTCGCTTACCACCGCCGCCAATGAGGATTGGCGGTAGCGACTGCACTGGCTGCGGATGTCCGGTGTATCCGCTGATCTCGTAGTGCTTGCCGGCATAGGAGAACTTCTCGCCGGACAGCGCTCCTTTGATCACTGCGAGCCCTTCGACGAAGCGGTCGATGCGCACGCCGGCTGCGTCGTACGGCATGCCCGCCTGTTCGTAGTCGCTGATCATCCAGCCAGCGCCGATGCCGATCTCCAGACGACCGTCCGACAGCACGTCCATCGTCGCCATTTCCTTGGCGAACACGACAGGGTGCTTGTAGTCGTTGTCCCACACGAGTGCGCCGATCCTCAACGTCGTCGTCGCATCTGCTGCCGTCATGAGTGCCGGCACCGGAGCGAGTTGTTCGGTGAAATGGTCCGGCATCGTCAGCGTCGAATAGCCAAGGCTCTCGACGAGACGCGCCTCGCTGATCCACTCCGAACGGGAAGCAGCTGACGACGACTGGACACCAAAACGGAAGGGACGGGTCATCGGCCAAACGGTATCGGACAACCGGCCGTGCCCGTCTGGCCGGAGGCAGGGGACACCCGGGATCGTCGAACCGCGCTCTGAGAAGGCAGCATGACCCCAACTGCAGCACCACGCGCACTAGCGTTCCGTGTGCTGTGCGTCGGATCTCCTGGGTTTTCAAATTTGCGCTCGTCCTCGTGCTCGCAGGCTTGTCATCGGCAGCCGTTGCCGTCGGCATCGTCCCGCGAGTGGTCACGATCCTCCGGGCGCACGACCAGACGGCGATCGCGCTGCCGCCGTTCTCGGACCTCGCCCAGCGATCCTTCGTCTACGACTCGATCGGTAACGAGATCGCCCATTTCCAGTCGGAGAACACGCAGCCGATCGCCATCGACCAGATCAGCAAGGATGCCATCAACGCCGTGACAGCGGTCGAAGATCGTGAATTCTACCAGCACAAGGGCGTCAACCTTCGCAGTCTCGTCCGTGCCGTCGTGAACAACATCCAGCAGGGTTCGAGTACGCAGGGTGCCTCGACGATCACCCAGCAGGTCGTCAAGCTCGAGTTCTTGTCTGGTGCGGATATCAAGACCGACGGTGCCCGCTACAAGCTGCTCCAGGCCCGGTATGCGGTGTTGCTCGAACGGCAGATGTCCAAAGACAAAATCATGGAGCGGTACCTCAATATCGTCTACTTCGGCAACAACGCCTATGGGATCCAGGCGGCAGCTGAGGTCTACTTCGGGAAGACAGCAGCCCAACTCAGCCTCATCGAGGGCGCCTTTCTCGCCGGCATGATCAAGTCGCCGTCGAACAACGATCCGATCCGTCATCCAGAAGCCAGCCGCGCTCGCTTCATCCAGGCGATGAACAATCTCGCAGCCGACCGGCTGATCGATCCAGCATCGGCGAAGAGCATCGGCGAATCGCAGCCGCTTCCGGAGCGTGTCCAGGCATCCGCCGTCGACCCGAACGTACCAACCCATTTCACGGTAATGGTTCGTGGCTATCTGCTCGACCCGGCGAAATCCCCGGAGCTCGACACGGCGCTCGGATCGACTCCTACTCAGCGCCAGAACGAGTTGTACCACGGCGGCCTGAAGATCTACACAACCCTCGACCCGGACATGCAAAAGCTGGCAGATGCCGCTCGCGATGCACAGATTCCGGCGAACACGCACAATGTCACGGCTGCGGTGGTGTCGTTGGATGCCACGAGCGGAGCGCTGCGGGCGATGGTCAGCGGCCCGGTTTATCAAAAGGGCGTCTGGGAGAACAACATCGCCGTCGACATGCAGCGCCAAACGGGGTCGAGCGTGAAGATCTTCATCCTCGCTGCGGCGCTCGAGGCGGGTGCGCACGCCAACGATCTGATCAACGGCGCGCAATGTACGTATGCCGATGGCACGAACCCGCCGTTCGTCGTCCAACCGAGCTTCGGTACCGGCACGGTCGGGCCGCTCGACCGATGGACATGGTTGTCCACCGACTGCGGATATTCGCGTCTGGCCAACGCCGTGGGACAGACACGCGTCATCGACACGGCCCACCGGATGGGCGTCAAGAGTAAGATGGACGTCCTCCCGTCGTTCGCCGAGGGCAACAACCAGGTGACGCCGATGGACATGGCTTCCGGAGCGCAGACGATCGCCAACCACGGCCTGCACCATGATCCGTATTTCATCGAGCGCATCGACAAGCAGAGCGGTGCGCAGATCTACCAGCACACGGACGCCGGCACACAGGTCCTCGATCCCGCAGTCGCCGATTCCGAGGCACAGATTCTCAAAGGAGTGCTGATCGCCGGCACCGCAAAACGCGTCGGGTTGCTCGACGGCGGCAAGCGCCCCTCAGCCGGTAAAACGGGTACGCAGGACAACAACACGAACGCCTGGTTCGTCGGGTTCACGCCACAGCTGGCGACGTCGGTGTGGGTCGGCGACCCGAAGCGTTATAGCCCGATGGTGGTGAGTTGCAGCCGTGTCGACACGACGAAGGGTTTGACGTGTGATCCGATGAAGGAGTTCGCCCAACCGTTGTCGAAACTCGGTGGTTTCTCGACGGTGCAGGGTGCAACGTTCCCCGCCAACCTGTGGGCTGCCTACATGAACCCGGCAACCGCCGGCTTCCCGCCGACCGACTGGGCTCCGTTGGTGCTCGGCCAGCCCCCTGTGCGTATTTACGATCCGATCGAGGAATGTGTCTACAAGGGTACGACGTCGACTGTTGTCGTTCCCGGTGCACCTGCTGATCCCAACGATCCAACAGCGACCGCTGGTCCGCCTGTTGCGCAGCAGGTCACGACGTACGTGAAAGCCAAACCTACGTTCGTCGTCGATCCGAACAACCTCGATCCCCACGCTCCGCTGCCGACGCTGCCGGCCGGTGCGGCGGTCAGCAGCTGCGCAGGTGGTACGCCAGCGGTACCAGCGCCGCCCGCACCCAAGCCGACGGCACCGAAACCGACGGCACCGAAACCGACCACACCGGCGGCACCGCCGGGGACGTAGTGTTGGGCGCAGATGACTGACTCGCTCGAATTGCTCGCCCTGCAGGATCTCGACTCGAACATCGATGCGCTCGGCCACCGCCGTCTCAGGCTGCCGGAGCGGACCGCATTGAAGGACGCCGAGACGAAACTGCTGGCTACCCAGCGCAAGCTCGCCACCGAGCGCAAACGCGCCGCTGCGGCCCAGGCACAGATCGAGGCGCTGGAACACGCTGGCCAGCTTCGGGACTCGAAGCTGGCCCGCCTGGAGAAGCAGTTGAAGACGGTGATCGCCCCTCGTGAAGCGGAAGCGCTGATGCACGAAATCAGCCTGCTGAACGCCGAACGGAGCGCCTCCGACGACGAGGAACTCGAACTGCTCGACGTCGTCGAATCCGCAGATAAGGCGGCCGGCAGTGCGGACACTGCGCTGACCGGTGCGGAGGCAGCGGTCGAAGCGGCGCAGCAGGCGCTTGCCGTCGCCGAGTCGGAACTCGATCAGGAAGTCGCAGGACTGACGCAGAGTCGCGCCGAGTTGGCAGAGCACTTCGACGAGGCCACCGTCACGCGCTACGAACGTGCCCGCCATCGCCGCGATGGCGTGGCGATCGCCCGGATCACCAATGGCCGGTGTGGCGCCTGCCATCTCGATCTCTCACGGGCGTTCATCGACAAGGCCAAGCATGCGTCGACCTCCGACCCGGTCGACTGCGAACAATGCGGCCGCTGGCTCGTCGTCGTCGCCGCGTAACCGCACACCACGCTTCGTAACCGCACACCACGCCCGTCCGACCACCCCGCCCGTCCGACCACCCGAGTACAAGCGGTCCGCCCGAGTACGAGGAGTTCGCTCAGCGACCCGCCCGTGCTCGGCCGGACCGCAGGTACTCGCTCGTAGCCTGACGGCGTGTTGCTCTGGTTCCTCGGCGGGTCGTTCCTTGCTGTCTGGCTCGTGCTCCGCGATCCGTCGTTCGACTACCGGCTGCTGTGGCTGGGGGCGATCCTCCCCGACGTGATCGATGCCCCGTTCGGAGGCGCCAGGGTGATGCATTCGATCACCGCCAGCATTGCCCTGCTGGTAGTCGTGATGCTGGCGACGATCGGCCGGCGTGCGCTCCGCAAACACCTCATCGCCCTTGTTTTCGGGACGTTCCTGCATTTGGTGCTCGACGGTGCGTTCAACAACACCGACGTGTTCTGGTGGCCGTTCACCGGCGCACACTTCACGCATGCAAGGCTCCCGTCGATCAGCAGGGGGCCCGTCGATATTCCGCTGGAGATCGCCGGTGCGCTGATATTGGCGTGGATGTGGAAGCGGTTCAACTTCGGTGATCGTCGCCTCCGTCGACAGTTCGTCCGTACCGGACGACTGCAGGCGGACTGACCGCCTGACGGTGCTGAAATTCACCAGTCGGCTCGATACGGTGCCCGTGCTGCGCCGAATGGTGTCGGCCGAGCAACCAATTTCAGCACCCTGTTATCGTAACCAGGTGCTCATCATCGTTCGTCACGGTCAGACGGCTGCCAACGCTGCTCGGCTGTTGCAGGGTCGCCTCGACGAACACCTCGACCAACTCGGGATGCAGCAGGCTGCGGCGATCGCCGAGTGGATCGGCACGCCGGATCTCCTGATCTCCAGCCCGCTCGCCAGGGCGATGGAGACGGCAGCCGCTTTCGATAAACAGATCACGGTCGATCCGCGGTGGGTCGAGGTCGACTACGGCGTCCTGGACGGCACACCGATCGATGACGTCCCGATGGACATCTGGAACCAGTTCCGCTTCAACCCTGATTTCACGCCGGAAGGCGGGGAATCGATGCGGTCGGTCGAGGCTCGCGTTTCCGAGGCGGCACAGGACCTCATCCCGATGGCCTCGACGCAGAACGTCGTCGTCGTCAGCCATGTCTCGGCGATCAAGGAAGCGGTTCGGTGGGCGCTCGGTGGCACGGTCGAGGCGTTCCGGTTGAACCTGACGCAGGCGAGCATCACCACGCTCGACATCTCCCCGCGCGGCAACACGATCATGCGCAGCTTCAATGAAACGGGTCACCTGCGCGGGCTGCTCCCGGCGCGAACCGGCCACGGTTTCGGGGGGACGAGAACTGTTCACCCCGGCGGCAGCTGACGGCCCGGCGACGGTGGGCTGACGAGCGAGTCAGGCGTTGCGGGCCATCAGGCCGCCGTCCACGGGGATCGTCACGCCGGTCAGGAACGACGCTGCCGGCAGGCACAGGCTGAGCGTCATATGGGCCACTTCGTAGGGGGATCCGTAGCGGCCGAGAGCGGTACGGCGCTTGGCGTAGATGGTCTTGTGCTCGTCGGGGACCGGACTCGTCATCGCCGTGTTGATCGGTCCGGGACAGATGCAGTTGACGGTGATGCCCTGACGTCCGAGTTCGACGGCGAGCGAACGGGTCAGTCCGGTGACCCCAGCCTTTGCAGCCGAATAGACGCTGTGCCCTCCGGTCGCACCGAGCGCTTCGGTCGAGGCGATGTTGACGATGCGCGGACTCGCGGACCGTCGTAGATGGGGGAGCGCGGCGCGGATCATCCGCTGGTGAGCGGTCAGCAGCACAGTGACACCGGTCGTCCATCGTTCCTCGTACGTCGGATCGTCGATCGCGCAGACCACGGAGATACCTGCATTGTTGATGAGGATGTCGATCCCGCCGAAGTGTTCGGCGATCTGTCCGACTACAGCGTCGACGGTGGCGAGATCGGCGACGTCCAACGCCCAGGCAACGGCGTCGCCACCGGCGTGACGAATGTCGTTGGCGACGGTCTCGGCGTCGGCGAGCCGAAGATCGGTTACCGCCACGCGTGCGCCCGCCTGCGCGAACACGTGCGCCGTCGCCTCACCCATACCGCTCGCCGCACCCGTCACGATCGCCACCAGGCCCGTTACGGATCGGCTGTAATTGTCGCTGGTCGTCATACGCTGCACGCTAGAACAGCAGTGTCGACGACACCCTGCACGGCTTCTGCTGTTTCCTCGTCGAACTTGGGTCCATCCGTAGGCACCGCCGGCCCATTGCAGAACCAGTACATCCCGTCAGCGGAGAAGTCGAACGTCGACGTGTCGAGATCTCCGTAGGCACGCGGCGCATCGGGGAATTCGCCCACGTCCCCTTCGAACGACCCAATGATCTCTGTGATGCGCCACATACACGGCCGACCCGCTTCGTCCGGCTCGATCAGCTCGTCTTTGACGATCCGTCCGTCCTCCACGTCGAAAAACATAGTCCTGTTGACCTTGCCGCCACGAGTGAACTTGATCTCGTAGTGGCCTGGATGTCCGTCGAGAAGATGCCAGTCGCTGTCGCCCCAACCTTGGCTGGTGAGATTGTTCCAGCCTCGAACGCTGTCGAATTCGGCGATGAATTCCCGACCGAGCGACTGTCCGTCGTTGGACGTGAAGTCGTAGCCGCCTCCGACGTCGGATGCTTTGGCAAACCGGTTGCCGTCGAGGAAGATGTGCGCTTCGACTTCGTAGGCGTCGACCGATCCTCCGAGGAAGACGGTGGCGCGGATCTTCGTGTTCGTCGTGTTCGTCGTAGACGTCGAAGCCGACGAGCCCGGTCGTCAAGAGTGAACTCTGGTCGACTCCGAAGATGTTGTTGCTCCCCTGCCGCCGCGAGACCGTGAACGCGCCGCCGTGGAGCAACTCGTCGATCCGTCGAGTTCGTTGACGATGCGGAGCGTGAATCGCGCCCGGCCCTCATCGGTGATGTCGGTTCCGCTGTCCCACTTCTGCAGCGACGCAGAATGCATCTCCTCGTCAGCGAGCTCGGGCAGCGGCACACTGTGCTCGAACCACGACGAGCCGTCCCGCTTGTACATCGTCCAGCCGAGTTCGGCGTCCGGCGGCGTCGGGCCCATCACCGTCGCCCGCAACTTCGGGTTCCATCCCTCCGGGTGATGGCCGTCGTTGCCGCTTGCACCGATCCGCAGTGCATGTTCGATCAGGTGTGCTTCCATCTGGCCAGAGAACCACGGCGCGACGCCTCCGGGCAACCGTACGGACTACTCCAAGTCCGATCGTGACGGTGCTCGTACCAACGCACGGCATCTTCCAGTTCGACGATCGCTTCTGGCCCGAACCGGACTGGCTTGGTCACCCGTCGAGTGTGTCGGCAAGCCGCTGACGAAGACTGTCCCAGTCCTCGCCGCCGAAGTCTCCTGTCAACACCCGCTTTCCTCGCCGCTCGAGTTCATCGCGCCATTGCGCGCTCGCCGTTCCGGGATCGTCATCGGTCGGCTCATCGAGGCTGGCCAACAACTCCGCGACAAGATCAGCGCGTTCTGGATCCGGCAACGCGAGCGCTTGTCGATGCTTGCCACAGGTACCTCCGAGAGGACTCAAAGCGCCGTTTTAGTCCTCAATCAGTCCTCAGGTCCTCAATTAGTCCTCAGCTCATGAGGACTAATTGCGATACCAGACGACATCAGACGACACAGGACGACACGTAAAAGTGCAGCTCAGAGGCACTTCATCATGGGGTACTCCCAGCGTGGTGACGGTGAGGGGACCTGTAGGCGGGATTCTGTCCAGCGCCGGAGCGCCTGTGTGACCATCCATCTGCTGCGGTCTACCCGAGGTGTGCCGATGGCGGACCATCGACGGGCCGGCTGCCGTCACCTCTGCTCGACCTTGCTCCTGATGGGGTTTGCCGAGCCGTAACGGTCACCCGGCACGCTGGTGCGCTCTTACCGCACCGTTTCACCCTCACCTGTGCCCGGTTGCCCGGGCCATCGGCGGTCTCTCTCTGTTGCACTGTCCGTCAGGTCGCCCCGACCTGGCTCTCGCCAGCATCATGCCGTGTGGAGTCCCGACCTTCCTCAGCGCATCCCGAAGGACACACCGCGGTCACCCGGCCTCCTCACCGTCGGGGTCAGTGTATTGCCTTCACCCGGAACGAGGCGATCAGCGAGACGATCAGGTGGCGGTGTCGCTGACGAACGAGTTGAGGAACAGCGTTTCGAAGTTCAGTGTCTGACGCTTGACATCGTCGGTGAGCTTGTCCTTGTTCCCCAACACGAGCTGCACCGCCGACTGCGTACCGAAGGCCGAAGGGACCTGGTAGACGGGAATATCGGGTGAACTGCTGGCCTTGGTCGTCGGGGTGACTGAACCGGGGACGGTGACCTGGGCAACGACGACGGTCGACGGCGGAGTGGTTGCAGCAGGCAGGGCGGCGACTGCGACCTGACTGTCGGTGACGATGTTCTCCGGGGTGATCATCGAGGCCAGCACTGCGGCCGCTCTGGCGTGGACTGAACCGACTTGCATCATCGTCGAACGCAGGGGTGCCTTGTTGAGGATCCCGACGAAGAACTGCGCCGTCTCGGCATTGTGCGACACGATCGACTCGATGAATCTGGCGGCGTCGGTCGTCGGACTGGAGCTGACGGCGAGGAGAGCGAGCGCCGGCGTGATGACGACGGACGTGAACCGTGGATTCGGCTTGGTGTAGGGGGTGCCGCCTGCGGCAGTCGTCGCCTGCGCCAAGAAGTCGGCCTGGACCTTCATCGTTTTGGCGTAGGACGTTGCGAACGCAGCGATCTTCGGGTCGAGGCCGGCGGTCGCTACGGCTACGTCGATCGCGACGATATCGCTGTAGTGCAAAGAGGTCGCCGTGCGTAGCAGCGTGACGTCTCCGTACGTTCCTGCACCTGCGGCAGGAATCGCCGGGGCACTGCCGGACAACGGCGTGCCGACGATGCTGTCGCTGCCGCACGCGGCGATGACAACGGCGGCTGCTATCGAGAACCCACCGAGACGCAGGAGATGTCGGCGGTCGATGCCGTCGGCCGACTCGCCGTGCGCAGCGGGAACACGCGCTGGCGATGGCGACGAAGGCGACGCAGCTGAGGGTGTGATGTCCATGTTGCTCATTCCGCCGGATACTTCGATGGGTCGAGGGCGAGAGTCAGGTTCTCGGTTCCCGTTGTCGGGATCAGTTCGGTCGAGCCGAGGGCGAGTTCGAAGACGATTGCGTGCCGCGCCTCGATCGGAACGATCGAAGCGAGCAGCGTCGCTCCGTCGGTGCTGGCGATCTTCGCCAGGATCGACAGGTGGGTGGCGACTGCGGTGTTCTCGAGGGCTGCCGCTGCCGTGAGAAAATCAGCGGGTGCGCCGGCTTGGAAGGGGCCGACCATCGATTTGAGCAGCACCTGATTGGCGCTGACCGGCGCGGTCTTGCCGATCAAACCAGAGAGCGCCTGCCCGTAGGCGATGTGGTGCTGGCGGAAGACACGCACGACCGGCACGAGTGCGGCATCGAGCGTGAGTGACGAATCGTCGAGGCGGCTGATGGCTGCGTCATAGGTACCGGCGATTGCCAACTCGTACTGCAGAGCGAACTTGAGCAACGGAAGGTCGGCCGGAATCGGTTGCGCCGGTGCGGCGATGGTGGTCGTCGTCGCCGGGGCCGGAGCGGTCGAGGCAGTCGCTGTTGCAGCGCTGCCGCCAGCCGTCACAGGGATACTCGTGTCGCTACCGTCAGGCGAGATCGAATTCGGCGTGGCACCGGACTGGCCACCGTTCGAACCATTGGAGCCGCTGCCTTCGCCGGCGCCAGAGCCGCCTGCGCTGCCGGCATTCCCGCCGACCGATGCAGCATTGGTGTCAGGCGTGCTCATTTGTGAGGCGTTGGCCCTTGAGGCGGAGATGGCTACGGCAAGTGCGCTGGCGACGCCGCCTGCTCCGAGCGTACGGAGAAAGTGTCGTCTGTCTGGCGCTGTTGTTTCGCTAGGAGCAGTGTTGTCCACGCTGGAGCGATCCTTTCCTGGCATTTCGATGGTGTGGCGCCGAGGCACCATACCCACAGCCTTCCTTGCCGCTGGTGGGCTGTGCAATTCTAGAAGTCCAGCGCCGACAATTCTGGAATCCATCCAGAGCTTTGTTGGATCGCCTTCGCCCACTGAACACGGTCCAATTGGGCAGTTGGCTCGACGATCCGATCGGGTCGCCAGTTGGCGGCGATGTCGTCGAGGCCGTTCCAGGTCCCGATCGCCAGCCCCGCGAGGTAGCCGGCGCCGACGGTCGTGGCATCGGGATGGGGCGAAACTTCGATCGGACGTCCGGTGGCGTTGGCGAGCGCCTGGATGAATGTCGGATTGGCACTCATGCCGCCATCGACCCGCAGTGCATCGACCGTGAAACCGGCATCGGTCTCGACAGCGGTGAGCAGATCGGCACCTCGGTGGGCGACTCCTTCCAGAACGGCGCGCACGATATGCGCCCTCGATGTTCCGCGCGTCATTCCGAACAGTGCGGCGCGTGCGCCGTAGTCCCACTTCGGGGTGCCGAGTCCGAGCAGCGCCGGAACATACACGACGCCATCAGTCGTCGAGCACTGCGATCCAACAGCATGACTATCGGCAGCGTTCTCGATGATCCCGAGGTCGTCACGGAGCCACTCGACGTTCGTTCCGGCCGACAGCATGATCGCCTCGGAACCCCATGTGTACTCTCCGTCGTGGGTCCAGGCGACAATCGGGAAGGTGCCTCCGCCGCTGCGCCCCTTGATCGCTCTCGGCCTGGCACCGGTGTTGATGTCGAGCATGCCTCCGGTTCCGAACGTCGCCTTCGCCTGACCAGGCCGGACACAGCATTGACCGATCAACGACGCCTGCTGGTCTCCGGCGATCCCGGCGATCACCGGTGACCCGGTTAGCGCCGTCGCCGGCCCGACGATACCGATCGAGTCGACGAGTGTTGCCAACATCGACGTGGGGATGTCGAAGATCTTGAGCACGTCGAGATCCCACCCCGTCGCGTCGGCCTTCAACATGCCGGTCACCGCTGCGTTCGAACGGTCGGTGACATGCAGCATTCCGCCGGTCAACTTCCAGACGAGCCACGTATCGACGGTTCCGAACAACAGCTTCCGGGAGCGGCACGGGTCGAAGGCGTTGAGCAGTGATGCGACCTTGGTGACCGACTGGTTCGGCGCCAATCTGAGACCGTGATCGGCTGCCGCAGTGATGCACTCACCGACGGTGCGCAGATCCTGCCAGCCGAGTGACGGCCCGACCGGTTCGCCTGTCGCTGCATCCCACACGATCGTCGATGCACGCTGGTTGGTGACGCCGACACCACCGACAGGCCCGCCGGCGTGGAGCGCGAATTCGGCGACCTCGAAGACTGTTGCCGCCAGGCGTACAGCGTCGAACTCGACGAGGCCCGGGAACGGGGTGTCCGGCGCGAACGGCCGATAGGTATTGTGTTCGACCGACCCGTCCGGCCGCACGATCGCCGCTCGCAATCCGCTCGTTCCGACATCGATCACCAGCAGCGAATCGCTCATCGTGACGGCCGTACCCCCCGCTTGTTGAGTGAACTCCCCAGCGTTCCACCGATCAGGCCGGCGAGCAGCGTGAGCGACAGGCTGAAGAAGATGCGCGCCCAGTGCACGTCACTGCCGGCAACGAGTTTGCCGATGACGATCACGCCTTGGACGGCAACGAACACTCCGCCTGCTGTGACGATGCCGTGCGCAAGCGGGGTGTTCAATTCCTGCCTCCATGCCGCCTGGCCTGCACCGATGACGAAACCGATGAACGCCCCGAACGTCAATAGCCCGGCCCATCCGCTGCCCTTGTTGTTGTCGAAGAACACGAGGGCAACGACGGTCAACGGAGCGGCGAACATCAGCGCCACGAGCGCACCTTCGCGAAGGGCTCTGCCGTCGAATTTCATGGCGACACGCACGACGAGCGGGCGGCGGAGCGTGGACGACGTGTCACGGCCACACCGTAGATCCAATGGCTGTGGTCATACCGAGTTTTCCGGGGTTGAGCACGCCGTTGGGATCCAGCGCCGACTTGATGGCTCGCAGCACGTCGAGCCCGCCGCCGAGCGACTCGGCAACGAAGCGGGAACGGTTCAGGCCGACACCATGATGATGGCTGAGATTGCCACCGCCGGCGAGTGTTGCTCTGGTCCCGACATCCCACATCGCCACATAGGTCGATTCGAGGCGATCAGCTGGGGGAGTGGCGGCAAACGTGAAGTACAGGCAGGCGCCGTCGAGGTAACTGTGCGACAGGTGACAGGTCGCCGCGCGGGCGTCGGGAACGGTGAGCAGCGCAGTACGCACGTCGTCGAACAGCGTGGAAAGCCGCGACCAGGGCGCTGCGATCTCCATCGTGTCGATGACAAAACCCTTGCGGGTCAATGCTTGCAGCCCGCTGGTGTCGTTGCGGTGACTCATCCATGCTGCTACGAGCCCGACGTCGAGCGGCTCGGCTGCAGCACACTCCTCTTCGACGATGCTCATCGTTGCATCGATGATCAGCGG
>JAYTOR010000294.1:0-9092 GCA_043747685.1 Actinomycetota bacterium | reverse complement strand
CGGCGGTGCTCGTGGTGGTTCCGAGGATTTCGTCGACGAGCGCCCGGATGCGCCGGTCGATTTCGTCGCGGATCGGTCTGACAGCGGCGACGCCTTTTTCGGCGGGGTCGTCGAGGGTCCAGTCCAAATACTGTTTGCCGGGATAGAACGGACAGGCGTCACCGCATCCCATCGTGATGACGACATCGGATGCCTGCACGGCGGCGTCAGTGAGCTTCTTTGGGGTCGCGCCGACGGCCTGGAGGTCGATGCCGATCTCGTTCATCGCTTCGATGACGGCCGGGTTGATCGACTCGGCGGGTGCGCTGCCGGCTGAGCGGACGATGACTCGGTCACCGGCGTAGTGAGTGAGGAGGGCGGCGGCCATTTGTGAGCGTCCGGCGTTGTGCACGCAAACGAACAACACCTCCGGTCGATCAAGGGGGTCGGATGTGGTGGGGGTGTCGGTCATGAGATGGCTCCGAGGGTTGTGGATAGAGGAAACGGATGAGGGCGAAGGCAGCGATGGAGCCGGCGAGTTGCATCAGGATGAAGATCGGCGCTGAGGATGGTTTGATCCCGGCGAAACTGTTGGAGAACATGCGGGCGACGGTGACGGCGGGGTTGGCGAAGCTCGTGGAACTGGTGAACCAGTACGCGCCGCCGATCCATGCGCCGACAGCGAACGGGACCGCGCTTGCGCGGCCGGTGCGGACGCAGCCGTGGATCACGAGCAGCAGGCCGATCGTGGCGACAGCCTCGGACAGCCAGAGCGCCCCGGACGACCGGGTTTTGGTGGACAGTTCGAACGCAGGCCTCGAGAACATCGCGTTGGCGAGCACGCTGCCGATCGACGCACCGATCGTTTGGACGATGGCGTAGAGGATCGTCTGGCGAGTGGTGATCGTCCCGAAGAGGCGGTCGACGAGGGTGACGACAGGGTTGAAGTGGGCGCCGGAGACAGCGCCGAACATGAGGATCAGTCCGATCAACGCTCCAGCGGTGGCGGCGGCGTTCTCGAACAGTTGGATGCCGACATCGTTCGGTGAAAGCCGGGAAGCCATAATCCCCGACCCGACGACCGCGACGATCAGCAGGCAGCTCCCGATTGCTTCGGCGACGAGACGACGTGTGAGGTCGAGGTGGATGCCGCCGGTGCCGGTTTCGGGGGCTTCGGTGAGTTCGCTCACGAGGCAATCCCGGTGAGGTGACGGATCCGGTCGGCGAGTGCGTCACGGACCGTGTCGAAGGCGTGTTTCGTGGCCGTCGGGATGGGGTCGGGGATCGACCAGTGCAGCCAGTCGGGATGGTCGGAGAGTTCTTCATGGGCGCGGTCGCAGACCGTGATCACCAATGCCGGCAGCCGTTTGAGTGTCGACAGGTTCCGCGGTTGAGCTGTGGAGAGATCGAGGCCGGCGCGTTGTGCCGAAGCGACCGCCCCAGGGTGCACGACGCCGGCGGGGTGGGTTCCGGCGGAGATCGCCGGGCTGGCAGCGATGTGTTCCCAGAGGGCAGCGGCGAGTTGTGAGCGGGCCGAGTTGTGTGTGCAGACGAACAACGCCCGCCCGACCGTCACCGTGACCCCGGGAGTCAGATCAGAGAACGCAGTGGTTTCGAGGTGGACGTAGCGGCGGCGTCCGTCACCTGACGAGCGGTGGCGGCTGACCAGCCCGACCCGTTCAAGGACATCGAGATGATGCGCCAACAGGTTCGACGGGAGCTGCGTGAGGGATTGCAGCTCGACAGGCGCCCGGTCCGAGGAGGCCAGTTCGTCGATGATCGCCAACCGAACCGGGTCACCGAGGGCGGCGTGGCGTTCAGCACGAGCAACAACCTGATCATTCACCCCGCTAGTTAATCACTCAATTATTGTTGAGTTAATGAACACGGGGTGAACAGTGCGGGTGTGGGTGGTGAAGGCGTGGCGGGCGATGACTGCGCCGGTGACCGACAGTCCGGCGAGGATGATGAACGCAGCGGTGTAGCCGTGGGCGTGGGCGACCAACAAGGTGGTGGCGAACGGGGCGATAGCCCGGGATCGCGACGGGGAGTGAGCACGACGTTGAGCAGGCCGATGCGCTCAATGCCGTAGAGGTCGACGAACAGGATTGCCTTGTAGATGATGCTGGCCCCGAGGCCGACACCGATGAGTGTGATCGCCGACCAGACAAGCACGCTGCCGGCGCTGACGAAGAGCAGGGCGACGCCGATGACGCCGAGGAAGATCAGCACGGGCGCGAGATAGTGGTGCTCGACATGTGGGTCGACACGTCCGAGCGCGAACCGGCCGGGGACTTGCATCACCCTGAACGTCCCCGAGGCGAACGCGGCGGTCCCGAGGCTCCAGCCGTGGTCGGTCAGGAATACGAGAGCAGCACCATCGTCGTGTAACAGGTCATCGTCATGGCAGCGAATGCTGCGGTGAGCATCCAGTAGTGTCGCTCGCGTAACTCGTCCGTCGCCCGTTGGATTCGCAATGGGATGCGCGGGAGTTCGACGAACAATCTCGTCAATTCAAGACTGTGCTGCATCGGCAGCAGTAACACCGGCAAGGCCTAGAACAACACGCCGTAACCGACTGTCGGCGAGACCACTGACCCCAGACCAGCGGCCGATCGCCCTCCCCGGCCGCCCCGCAGGACCTTTCACGTCTCATTGTCGAACCGTCACCCGTCGTTCGCCGGATGCAGTGACGAACGGCGGGTGGCGAGTCATGGCTATTGGCTCAGCAGCATGAACCGGCGGGCTTCGCGCCGATCGCCACCGGTTCAGACTCCCAGCCCTCGTTGGCGCCGATGTCGCACGACATCGACGGCGCCTCACCCAACACGGTGTAGAACTCCCAGGCGTTGTCCGGCCCAAGGATCCACGTCTTGTCCTGCACCGCATAGCAACACGAGACGTTCTCCTGGATCTCCTGATCCATGCCAAGACCCTCCGCCCGGCTGATTGCTGCGGCGACGTCCTCTACAGAGTCGACCTCGACACCGATGTGGTTCAACGAGCCAGGCTCCCCTGCGCCAGAGAACAGGATCAGCTTCAACGGCGGGTTCGCGATGGCGAAGTTGGCGTAACCGTCACGGATCTTCGCCGGCGGCGTATCAAACAGCTTCGTGTAGAACTCGATCGACGCATCCAGATCAGCGACATTGAGAGCGAGTTGGACTCGTGACATGGGATTCCTCCAAAATAAGCGACATCAACAAGACATTGACACTTTTCGATGTAGTGAGTGTGCCTGGCGAATCGACGAATGTCAATACACTAGTTCAACAATTTTCGATATAGTTCTGCCATGGCACGCAAGACGCTGACGCGCGACCTGGTCGCTTGTTGCAGTCCTGTCCGCTCCGACACCCTCAGCGAAGCCCAAGCCGAACTCGTCGCCCGCTCGTTCGCAGCGTTGTCGGACCCGATCCGTCTACGGCTGTTATCGCACGTCACCTCCGCAGGCGAGGAGGTCTGCGCCTGCAACCTGGTGACGATGTCCGGCCGTTCCCAGCCGACGGTGAGTCATCACATGAAGATCCTCTTCGATGCCGGACTCGTCACACGCGAAAAGCGTGGTCTGTGGGTCTGGTACCGATCCGTGCCCGACCGTCTCGACGCCCTCCGCGTCGTACTCGGTTGACCACAAGCCACCCCGCGACACAGCATTCGGACGGCTCGCCGCCGGCCCCATCGCGGACGTTCTCTGCATCAGACTGAACCCGACGTGTGCAGTCAGAAACCTCGCCGTGGCAGTGCTCATCTCGAACGCGACCGCCGATTTCACCAGGCATGTCTTGGCGCCGGCCGTCGGACAGCCACTGAGGTGGCGCCGACCCTGCCCGTTACATAGAAGGGAATGTGAACCACCTTGTCGATTGGTCTTTGTCCTCTGTGGTTCACCGTCCAAGGCCCGCACACTGAAGTTGTGCGCGATTCCAAGATGCCCGAACAGCTCACGGCCCCTGACGATCTGGCCAACTCGGCAGAAACTGCCCGCTCGGATGCCAGCGATGTCCTGCACCGGCTCCCGCTGCTCGACCGCTTCCTCCCGGCGTGGATCGGACTGGCGATGCTGCTGGGGCTGGTGCTGGGTCGGGCGATCCCGAGACTGAACGAGTGGCTCGACCGGGTCAAGATCGGCACGGTCTCGCTCCCGATCGCCATCGGGCTGCTGCTGATGATGTATCCGGTGCTCGCCAAGGTGAAGTACCGCCATCTCGACGAGGCAGTGCGCGACCGACGCTCACTGTGGCTGTCACTGTTGTTGAACTGGCTGATCGGCCCGGCCGTGATGTTCAGCCTCGCCTGGCTGCTGCTGCCGGACCTCCCGCAATATCGCACCGGGCTGATCATCGTCGGCTTGGCGAGATGCATTGCCATGGTGCTGATCTGGAACGACCTCGCCTGCGGCGATCGCGAACTCGCAGCGGTGCTGGTGGCGATCAACTCCCTGTTCCAGATCGTCGCCTACTCACTGCTCGGCTGGTTCTACCTGAGGGTACTACCAGGATGGCTCGGGCTGCACACCGCCAAACTCGACGTCAGCATGTGGGAGATCGCCAAGGTCGTGCTCGTCTTCCTCGGCGTACCGCTCGCCGCCGGATTCCTCACCCGCACCATCGGCGAGCGGACCAAAGGAACCGAATGGTACGAACAACGCTTGCTCCCCCGTATCGGCCCCGTGGCGTTGTACGGATTGCTGTTCACGATCGTCGTGCTCTTCGCCCTGCAGGGCGACAAGATCACCAACAAACCGTGGGACGTCGCCCGCATCGCGCTGCCGCTGCTCGCCTACTTTGCGATCATGTGGTTCGGTTCGTTCTTTCTCGGACTGCGCCTGGGGTTCCCCTATGAACGCAACGCCTCGATCGCCTTCACCGCTGCCGGCAACAACTTCGAACTAGCGATCGCCGTCGCCATCGGCGTCTTCGGTGTCACCTCCGGAGAAGCACTCGCCGGTGTCGTCGGCCCGCTGATCGAAGTTCCCGTGCTCGTCGCCCTGGTGTACGTCGCCCTCTGGGCACGGCACCGCTTCTACCCATCGACGACCCGTCCCGGACCGTCCAAGGAGGAACCATGAACTGCTTCGACTGCGCCGCAAGCGGCCACGTCACGACGGTCGTCGCCGTCTGTCACGACTGCGGCGCCGCTGTCTGCACCGAACACGCCGTTGCCCGCGACCACCACCTCACTCGCACCGCGACCATCAATCGCCTCATCGTCGTCGAACCACCAGCGCGGCTCATTTGCTGCCTCGTATGCACCGCCGCGCACGATGCCGTCCGGCACGAGGTCGACAACCGCGATCACGGCTGGCGCCACGCCGCCAGCCATCAATGAAACCCGGCGGAATACCTGCCATCGACCCCGCCGACTGGGACCACTACTCGACCCATTTCGTGCTGTTCACCGGCAAGTGCGGCGTCGGCAAAACGACCATCGCCTCAGCGACAGCGGTCGCCCTCGCCTACTCGGGACGTCAGGTGCCCGGACTCGGTGCGGTCCTTTCGACCATGTCTCGCCGACTCCCATAGGAGCGGCAGGCGAACAGGGCAGGGACACCCAAGACGGGCGCATCGATCCGGACCCTCGAGCTCGATCCGCCGGTTGTTGCGGTGCTGAGGGCGCTCCGCACGCGCCAGATCGAGGATCGTCTCGCCTGGGGCCTCGGTTGGGTTGGCGGGGACTCGTTGTTCACCGAGGAGGACGGCAGGCCGACCCATCCGCAGACAGATCACCAACCGACTCCAGCGCGCGCCGCCGAGAAGGCGCAGGTTCCGTGGGTCGGCCTTCACGGCTCGCGTCACACGATGGCGGTGCTGGCGCTCTCCTCTGGCGTGCCTCTGAAGGTCGTGTCAGAGCGGCTCGGGCACACTTCGACGTCCTTCACTGCGGATCTGTACCAACACGTGATCCCGGGCATGCAGCTGTCTGCGTCGAGCGCCATCTCTCGCGCCCTCGGGATGAGCGAGCCAACCCAGGGTTCAGACGGCACTCCGGTGCACACGCAGTGCATGACGCGCGGCCCGGAATGAGCTCGTGCCTCCGGAGTTTCAGAAACAGACCTGCGGTGCAGCTGCGGTGCAGGAGACGACTTGAGCCCGAAAACGGAATCAGGGCCACTTCGGAAAGTGGCCCTGACCTGGTATTCAGTTGGCGCGCCCGCAGGGACTCGAACCCCGAACCTTTTGATCCGTAGTCAAACGCTCTATCCATTGAGCTACGGGCGCAAATGAACCGACCAGTTATACTAGGGCACGCTTTGCCGCCGTCCAACCGGAAATCAGGTTGCGGGGTTCAGGCGTTCCACGGAGTCCAGCCGGAGCGCTGGTACATCAGCAGGGCGATGTAGGCGTTGGTCTTCGGGTCGAAAAGCTGTGCCGGGTTGGAGATACCGACCGAGTTCAGCCACGCCTGGTTCGCTTGGTAGTGGATCTGGAACAAACCGTAACAGCAGAAGTTCTGCGCCATCGGCTTGTCATTGCTTTCCCGCCAGGCAATGGCCAAGGCCTGCGTCTGCTGATCGGCCGGCCAGATGGAAACGATGATCGCCTGCACCTCGGCGGCGCTGTAGTTCTTCGGTGCGACGGTCGTCGTCGTCGTGGTCGTCGCCGGAGGTGCCGTCGTGGTCGTCTGCTTCGGTGCCGTGGTGGTCTGCACGGTCTTTGTCGCCGTCGTCACCGGCGCCTTGGCGGCCGACGTGGCGGGTGGCACCTTCGTGGCCTGTGCCGGAACCGTCACCCTCGCCGGAGCAGCGGTGGTCGTCGGCGCCGCAGTTGTGGTCGTCCTGGCCGGCTTCGTTGTCGCAGGTGCCTGGGGCGTCGTGGCGTTTGCAGACTTTCGCTTCGTCGTCGTAGCGCTGCCGCCAGACAACGCCGTCGAATCGGCTTGCGTCGCCGCCGGAGGCAATGTCTGCGCAGCGGGAAGCGTCTCCGCTGGAGGCAACGTCTCGGCGGCCGGCAGCGTCGGGGCAGCCGCCAATGTCTCAGCCGGCGACGCTGCGTCAGATGGTGACGTCTGCGAAAGATCTGTTGCGATGCCCGAGCCTGTCATCCCGTCGCTCGAGATCGGCGCGGTATCGACACTGGCGACGGCTGCATCGGCAACCGCTGGCTGGAGGACAGCGACGGCACCAGGCAGCCCGGACGTCTTGACAGTTGCACCGGTATCCGGGCGCAGGAAGATGGCGACGGGAAGCAACATCACGAAACCGATAACGATCAACCCGATACGGGCGACGAACGGATCCCGTGTCGAGCGTTTTCGATTCGGCCCTGTGATGTACCGGGGTTCTTCGTCGTACATTTCCGTCCTTTTCATGACCTGCTGGGCGGAGCGGATCCGGCCATTGGGCAATCAGAGGGTGTCGTCCTCGCCCTTCGCACGAACTCGCCGTGCGGTGTTGGAGTGACTGTCTAGTCCATTCGTCATGGAAATGCAACATAATCGACATCGAATCGTTGTCAGATGACGTTTCGTCATCATCGCCGTACGACGATTATCGGCCCGAGTTACTGAATCATCTGCGGGGAAACGTGACCGATCACGTCGTGCGGGGAGCTACATGTGACGCGATTGCGTCCATGTAGCTTCGACTCGTAGAGCGCCTGATCAGCGCGTCGGACGAGGGACGCCGGAGACTCGCCAATTCCTGATGCGCAGCCGGCGCTGACGGTGACGGCAATGTCGTGGTCACCTATTGAGAACGATCGTTCGGCAACAAAAGGCGTGCACGCTCGGCAAGCGCGGCGGCGCCTTCGATCGTCGTACGAGGGGCGATGATCACGAACTCTTCGCCACCCCCGCGTCCGACCACATCATCATCGCGGGCTATCGACCTCAGCCGCAGCACCAGCTCCCGCTGTACCTGGTCCCCACCCGGGTGCCCTTCCGTCTCGCCGCGCCTTCGTGCGGCGCGACGGTCGCACGGTCGGATGCGGTACGGGCAGCTGCCCGTACCATGCGAGTCGGTCTCGTGCGTCATCCTGCCACGCCACCCGATGGGAGGAACATGGCGGTCGTCATCTCGTGGTTGGGAGCCGCTGTCGCAGCGGTCGCGTACGGGTCGGCCTCGGTGATCCAGGCAACGGCCGCCGGGCGGGCGCGCCGGAGCCAGCACCTCGACGCGATGCTCCTGGTTCGCCTGCTCGGCCAGCTGCCCTACGTGGCCGGCCTCGGTCTCGACCTCCTCGGCTTCGTGGCGACCGTCGCGGCACTGCGGACCCTTCCCCTCTTCGTCGTCCAGCCGGCGATCGCCTCGAGCGTCGGGGTGACGGCATTCGTCGCCTCGCGCGTGCTCGGCACCCGCCTGGGACGCCGTGACTTGGCGGCGCTCGCCGGTCTGGTTGTCGGCATGGCGCTGTTGGCCATCTCGGCGCGGCCGAAGCCCGCCGTGACGCCGTCGAACGTGCGGCAGTGGATTTTGGTCGCCGGCGTCGGCGTCGCACTCGGCCTCGGCGTCGCAGGTGCCCGGCTGCGCACCCGCGTCTCGGCGGTGGTGCTCGCCCTGGCCGCTGGGCTGAGCTGGGCCGGCACCGGCATCGCGGCCCGGGTGCTGGTCGTGCCGAGGCCGCTCTGGCACCTGCTGACGGAACCGGTCGCCTGGGCGGTCGTGCTCTACGGCCTGCTGGGTACGCTCCTGTTCGCTACGGCACTGCAGCGGGGATCGGTCACGGCGGTGGCGGCAATCGTCTTCGTCGTCGAAACCGTCGTGGCGGCGATCGTCGGCCTTACCCTGCTGGGCGACCGCTCACGTCCGCATCAGGGCGGAGTCGCCCTCGCCGGCATAATCGTTACCGTGCTCGCAACGATCGTGCTCGCCCGCTTCGCCGAGGTCACACCGCAAGGAGAAGCCTCCCCCGCGTCGGGAACGCGCTGAGGAACTCATGGTCACGTTTGGCGCGACGCTTCCCCCCGTGGCTTTGGCCTTAAAGCGGACAGCCGGCCTGACCGCCACCACCTACTCGAACGTGTCATCGATCTACCGAGCCAATTAACTAATGTGCGGTTCGTTGAGGTTGAGAGCGACCATTTTGAACGTCCGATCATCCTTGTCACCACCAGAGTGCGCTCGAAGGCCGGCCTCATCGGTTGAGCCGATGATCGGCCCGCCAAACGACGAG
>JAYTOR010000293.1:0-11443 GCA_043747685.1 Actinomycetota bacterium | reverse complement strand
CAACGCCATCGAAGTCAGCGGACTGCAGAAGCGATACGGCGAACGGACGATTGTCGATCAACTCGAGTTCCATGTCGCGGCCGGGGAGGTCGTCTCACTGCTCGGGCCGAACGGTGCTGGCAAGAGCACGACGATCGAGATCCTCGAGGGATTCCGAGGTCGCGACGGCGGTGAGGTGCAGGTGCTCGGCGTCGACCCGGCGCACCCCACGCGCTTCTGGCGTTCCAGGCTCGGCATCGTCCTGCAGGATCGTTCGCTCAACGAAGAACTGACCGCCGACGAGATGCTGCGCCATTTCTCGACCTTCTATCCGCAGCCCAGGCGTGTCACCGATGTGCTCGAACTCGTCGGACTCAGCGAGCACAGGGATCAGCGTGTTGCCAAGTTGTCTGGCGGCCAGCAGCGTCGTCTGGAGGTCGGCCTCGGTGTCATCGGCCGGCCGGACCTGCTCTTCCTCGACGAGCCGACCACCGGATTCGACCCGGAAGCGCGGCGGCAGTTCTGGGATCTCATCCGCATGCTCGCCCACGAGGGCACGACGATCCTGCTGACGACGCACTACCTGGACGAGGCAGAAGCGCTGGCCGACAGGGCATTGATTCTCGTGGACGGCAAGATCGTCGCTGAGGGGCCGCCCGCAACGATCGGCGGACGTGGTCATTTCGGGGCGACGGTCAAATGGGTGGGTGCAGACGGTGCCCACGAGCAGTTGACGGAAACACCTACCGCCTTCGTCGCAGGATTGGCGGCGAAATTCGGCGGCGAGGTACCGGAACTCGTCGTCAGCAGGCCGTCACTCGAAGACGTCTACCTCGAGATGATCGGAATACACCGATGAGCAGCGCAACCATCAATGATCAAGCTGTTGCCAAGTCCCCAGGGCTGCCGAGCGTGCTGACCGTTGGGTGGCAGCGGGCGAAATTCGACATCCGCAACTTCTTCCGTCAGAAGGACGCCGTCGGTTTCACGCTCGCCTTCCCGGTGATGATCCTCGTGCTCTTCGGGTCGATCTTCAAGGGGAAGGTCGAAGGCACGAACATCGAATATTCGCAGGTGCTCGTCGCCGGCATCCTGGCGAGCGGCGTGGCGAGCGTCAGCTTCGTCAGCCTGTCGATCGGCATCTGTAACGAGCGGGCCAACGGGACCTTGAAACGGCTTGCGGGGACACCGATGCCGAAGCTGTCGTACTTCCTCGGCAAGATCGGGCTCGTGCTGACGACAGCGTTCTGCGAAGTCGTCCTGATCCTCGGCATCGGCGCACTGCTCTTCCACCTGCACCTGCCGACGGACGCCGGTCACTGGTTGACGTTCGCCTGGGTCTTCGTGCTCGGCATCACGGCGTGCACACTGCTCGGGATCGCCATGTCGGCGGTCCCGAAGAACGAAAAGAGCGCAGCAGCCGTCGTCAACCTGCCGTTCGTCGCCCTGCAGTTCATCTCCGGTGTCTACGTGCAGTACAACTCGCTGCCTGCGGGGCTGCGGGCGGTCGCCTCGATCTTTCCGTTGAAATGGTTGGCCCAGGGCTTCCGCAGTGTGTTCCTACCCGACTCGTTCCTCGTCGCTGAACCAGGCGGTTCATGGCAGCATCCGGTGATGGCGCTGGTACTGGCCGGCTGGTGTCTGGCAGGCTTGCTGCTCTGCCGAATGAGCTTTCGTTGGGGCACGGAGAAGTAGCTCGTGACAGCGTCGGCATCGTCGTTTCTGAAGCAGGTTGTCACGCCGGGGAGCGCAGCACCGAGTCCCTCCACCTGATCGACGTGACCGAAGCAGCGCCGTTTTGGCATCTGCGGCGACCGATCGGCGAACTGACCTGTCGATCGAGCCGCTGCGAGCCGTGTCCGGTCGCTGTTGTGTGATACACCAATCCGACTTTTTCAGTGATCCCATCGGCCATCTTCGGTCGATCGCCCTGCCGGTCATCACGCTGGCAGTGCCGCTCGCGGTCAGATGCTGGCGCTCGTCGGGGAAAGTGGCAGCGGCTAGACGATGCTCGCCAGGAGCCTGCTCGGGCTCGTCCGCACTCCGCCGCTGGTGCCGGATCTGCCTGGCAGAGTGCTGTTCGATGGCATGGATCTGCTGTCGTGGGGTTCGAAGTCGCTGCAGAACGTTTGTCGGCGCAAGATCGCCATGGTCTTCCAGGACCCGATGACGCAGCTCGATCCTGTGATGCGTGTCGGCGCGCAGATTGCCGAGCCGGCGATGGTCCATCTCGGGCTGAGCCGCACGTTGGCGATGGCGCGGGCAGCGGATTGCTTGCCGAGGTCGGTGCGCCGGATCCCGAGCGGTAGTTGCGGGCCTATGCCCACGAACTATCAGGGGGACTGCGTCAACGTGTTGCGATTGCCATCGCCCTCGCCGCCGAACCGCAGGTGCTCATCGCCGACGAGCCCACCAGCGCGCTCGATGTCACCGTCCAGGCACAGCTGCTCGACCTGTTTCAGACCTTGCGGGACGATCGCGAATTGAGCGTGCTGTTCATTACCCATGATCTGGGCGTCGTCGCCCCGCGAGCTGATGAGGTCGCTGTGATGTACGCCGGGCGCATCGTCGAACGCGGCACCACTGCCGACGTCTTTGCAGACCCTCGACACCCGTACACACGTGCGCTGCTCGCGGCGATGCTGCGGATCGACAATCGGTCTCATCAGCGACTGAACACGATTGTCGGCACTCCGCCTGTCTTACTGTTCGAACAGGCCGGTTGCGCCTTTGCCCGCCGTTGCACCGTTGCCGTCGAGCTGTGCACGCAGCGCAGACCGATGCTGCAGGTCGAGACATTGCTGCACTACGTCCGTGGCGCGAACGCTCACGAAAGTGCCTGTTGGCTGGCGCACAAGGAGGTGTCCGCCGTCGAGTCTCCGGTCTCTGCGTCCGACTGACAGTTCGTCCACATTGACCGAGCGGGCACAGAGTCGGAATACTGCATGGCACCGGTGCCGGACTCGACCACCTCGAATCTCGGTGACACCGGTGAACTCGATCACAGGAGCACCTCGTGTCTGGACCTCTGCATGGCTATCGCATCATTGAGCTCGCTGGGATCGGGCCGGGCCCGTTTGCGGCGATGCTGCTGTCCGATCTCGGTGCCGAGGTCATCCGCGTCGAGCGTTCTCAGGCCGTGCGCGCCTCCAACGGAGCCAACCGCGATGTCCTGCAGCGTGGTCGCCGCAATATCGCCGTCGACCTGAAGAATCCGGCGGGCGTCGAGACCCTGCTGACGATGGTCGAGCAGGCCGATGGGTTGATCGAAGGATTTCGTCCGGGCGTGATGGAACGTCTCGGCCTCGGTCCCGACATCTGCCTCGCCCGCAACCCGAAGCTCGTCTTCGGCCGAATGACCGGCTGGGGCCAGACCGGGCCGTATGCCAATGCGGCAGGGCATGACATCAACTACATCTCACTTGCCGGTTCGCTCGCGCACTTCGCCAGGCATGGCAGCCAGCCCACACCGCCGTTGAACATGGTCGGCGACTTCGGCGGCGGTGCGATGTTCCTTGTCGTCGGCATGCTCAGCGCGCTGCTCGAATGCCAGCGTTCGGGACAGGGCCAGGTCGTCGACGCGGCGATGGTCGACGGTACTGCCTCGTTGATGAGCATGTTCTGGGGCTTCAAGGCGATGGGACCTGCAGTGTTCGACGAGAACATGCCAGGGACCAACATGCTTGACACCGGCGCCCATTTCTACGACACGTTCCGTTGCGCTGACGGCAAGTACGTGTCGATCGGTTCGATCGAACCGCAGTTCTACAAGGAGCTGTTGCGCCTGACCGGGTTGGCGGACGACGCTGAATTCGGCGAGCAGATGGACAGGAATCTGTGGCCTGTGCTCAAGAGCCGGCTCGAAGGCGTATTCCACCACAAGACGCAGGCGGAGTGGTGCGCGATCATGGAGCACACGGACGTCTGTTTTGCTCCAGTGTTGACGATGTCGGAGGCTGCGAAGCATCCGCACAACGTCGAGCGCGGCACGTTCATCGACGTCGGCGGGGTCACTCAGCCGGCACCAGCTCCTCGGCTCAGCAGAACCGTCTCCGACACACCGACGCCGGCCTCCTATCCCGGACGTGACACCCGCGATGTGCTCGCCGATTGGGGATTTTCCGCTGAAGCGATTACTCAACTGGAATCCAGCGGGGCGGTCAAGACGGCTCCAACGCCATAGCGTATGAGGCAATGTCGACACTCGTCTGCTTCCACGCCCATCCCGATGACGAGGCGCTGTCCACTGGCGGCACGATTGCCAGAGCATCGGCCGAGGGTCATCGCGTCGTGCTCGTCGTCGCCACCGATGGCGCCTACGGCGAAGTGCCGGAAGATCTCGGCGAAGGTGAGACGCTCGTCGACCGGCGCAAACAGGAGACAGCGCGCAGTGCAGAAGCGTTGGGTATCGCCAGGGTGGTCTGGCTCGGCTACAAGGACAGCGGGATGACCGGCTGGGAACAGAACACCGATCCGGAGAGTTTCCTCCAGGCTCCGCTCGAACAGGCTGCGCAGCGACTGGCGGCGGTACTCACAGAAGAGGCCGCAGATGCACTGACGGTCTACGACTGGCATGGCAACTACGGGCATCCTGATCACATCAAGGTGCACACCGCCGGCCATCGTGCCGCTGAATTGGCGGGAACGGCAAAGGTGTTCGAAGCCACCGTCAACAGAGATCACTTCCGCAGGATGGCGGCGATGGCCAAGGACATGGGGGCTGCGCTCGGTGACGAGGAGAACGACTTCGATCCCGACGGTCCGGCCGATGACGGAAATCCGCTCGGCATGCCGGAGGCCGAGATCACACTGACCGTCGATGCGACCCCCTATGCGATGGCCAAGAGGGCCTCGCTCGGTGCCCACCGCAGCCAGGTGACGGACACATCGTTCTTCATGCAGATGCCGGACGAGATGTTCACCAACTCGTTTGGTACCGAGTGGTTCATCGAGAAAGGTGTGCCGGCCGGTTCCGGACCGCGGGTCGGTTGGATCTTCGAGTGACCCGCCTGTACCTCGTTCGCCACGGACGGGCAACAGCAGGGTGGAACGTCGACCCAGACCCGGGGTTGGACGCCATCGGGGTCGCCCAGGCGGCGAAGGTCGCCGAGAAGCTACAGCAGTTGGGTCCGCTGCCGATCGTTAGCAGTCCGCTGCGTCGATGCCGCGAGACGGCGGCCGCTCTTTCGCTGATGACCGGGCAGCATGTGATGATCGAACGGGCTGTCGCCGAGATTCCGTCCCCCGACGGCGTCGACATGGCTGACCGGGTCGAATGGTTGCGCAAGGCGATGGCCGGGACGTGGTCGGCCCTCGGTGTGCCGTATACCTCGTTCGGCGACGGCGTCGGCCGATTCCTCTGTTCGCTGAACCAGAACACGGTGATCTTTTCACATTTCGTGGCGATCAACGCGGCGCTCGGCCACGCGCTCGGCGACGATCGCCTGCTGATTCGTTCGCTCGACAACTGTTCGGTCACGACCTTCGACGTGATCGGTTCGACGCTCGAACTCGTCGAGGGTGGCCATGAGGCCGACACCCTCATCCGCTAGCTTGACCCGAGTGAGCGTCATCAGGCACCGGGACTGGTTCAGCGGGACATGCGCCCTCGTTACGTCGTTCGCGTTGCTGGCAAGTTGCTCGAGTTCGGCCAGCGATTCGGAGAAGAGCCTGCCGCCTCCGCCGACGGTGGCGACCACGGTCGCCCCCTTGCCGACGGCTTCACCGACGCTGGCTCCGTCGACCGTGGCCGTACCGACGACGACCACCACGACGACACGGGCGCCGACGGTTCCGCCGACATCGGCGACGACCGCCGCAGCGACGGTGCCGCCGACCGCAGCAACCGCGCTCGAACTGAGTGCCACGGGTGTCGGGCTGTCTTCGTTCCAAGCGGATCCGGATCAATCGATCCAGTACATATCGTCGATCCTCGGTGCGCCGACATCGGACAGCGGGTGGGTCGATGCTGCGACCTCACCGTTCGGCGTCTGTCCCGGCACCAGCGTCCGTGGCGTGCGGTGGGGCGATCTGCTGCTGCTGTACGGCGATCTTGCTGCAGCCGATGGGGTGCGCGCCTTCTTCGGTTACAGCCTCGGCTCGACCACCCGCCCGGCGACAGGCAAACCCGGCGGCGTCCGCACGGCGAACGGCCTCACCCTCGCGTCGACGGTCGCTGCTGTTCGTACCGCCTACCCCGACGCCTCGATCGTCGACGGCACCCCGCCGACGTTCGACCTCGCAGGCAGCGGCGTCGGGGGGACGATCTCCGACATCTCCCAGACTGGTGTGGTCACGTCGATCTACGGAGGAACGGGTTGTACGTCGTAGTGCAGCACAGCGGTAACGTGGCCTCGCAATTGACCGTGCGCCACGCACCGTGCCGATCGAAGTGCAGATGAAGCTGTTATGACCCCGTCTGAAAGAGGAGTTGCGAGCCGATGAAACGAATGCTTCCGGTCGAAGAACTCGCTCGCGACGAACGATTCCAGCACGTCCGTGTCGAAGAGCAGGTCTTCGATCCGCGTAACGCCTCGCCGTCGGCCAGGGTCAACGGACTCGATCCTGACTACATCAACTCCTCGGAGAACGCCCGCGGGCTGATGCACGGTATCTTCGTCGGCGAAATTCAGGCACTCGAGGGTGCCGGCCGTACCTGCTGGGATTTCGACACCGGGCCAGGTCGTGACGAAGCACCGTTCGGTTTGAAGCTGGACATGGCGCGGCAGTGCTGGGACGAGGCTCGCCACGTCGAGATCTCCTGCAAGCTCGCAGCGCACATGGGGTCCGGTATCGGCGAATTCGCTGAACAGACGATGCTGTACGAAGCCGCATGCAACGCCGATCCGGTGCTGCGCCTGACCGGTGTCAACCGGGCGCTCGAAGGACTGGCGATCGACGTGTTCAAGACGATGCGCGACTTCGGCAAGGCATGTGCCGACCCGGTACTCGATTTCTGCGAGGACTGGATGCTTGCCGACGAGGTCACGCACGTGAAAATGGGCTCCGACTGGTTACGCAAGATCACCGTCGACGACCCTGATCGCCTGAAGAACGCCCTCGACTTCCAGAAGGCAGTCGACAAATTGTTCTCCTTCGGCGGGTTCCGCGGCGAGAGCAAGGAGAATCCGGTGCACCTCGCCCGGAACTTCCGGCGCCTCGCCGGGTTCTCCGACGACGAGATCATCGAACTCGTCGACATTTCTGCTGAAGCCTTCGCCGAGGCGCAGGCACAACAGACTGCTGCCGCCGGTGCAGTGAGTGCATAGGTCGACGGGACGGCACTGTTGCTGATTGCCACGGCACAATTCGTTCTCGACATCCACCGCTCCTGGGCGTGGGTCGTGATCATCAGCAACGGGCTTGCGGGCTTCTGGTCGCTCGCGGCCCATCGCTGGCCCGGCGTCAGGTCGCGTGCACTGTGGTGGTTCACCATCGGTGCGGAACTCGCCGTCTTCGTGCAGGTCGTCCTCGGGGTCACGCTGGTCGCCAGATACAAACTCGTTGCACCCCAATTCCACATGTTCTACGGGTTCGTGGCGATCATCGCCGTGGCGATCATCTACTCCTACCGGGTGCAGATGTCCCATCGGCTGTATCTGCTGTATGGCGGAGGGGGACTGTTCATCATGGGCCTCGGCATCCGCGCCGTCCTCAAGGCGAACTGAAACCCGGCCGAACGCCTCCGACAGCAAACGGGGCCCGCGCAGTGCTTGGTGCGGGCGGCGCCGCGCAGGATCTTGGCGATCAGCAGTACTACAGTACTTTGCACGGTTTGTCCGGCGACGGAGTGGGCACTCCGGCGTCACCCTCCGTAGCGAGTTCCACGAAGTCCTGACGGAGGTTCCGGGTGAAGAGTGCACGACGCACGATGACGGCGATGGCGTGCTCGCTCTTGGCCGCACTCCCGGTGCTCATCGTGACGCCTGGACTGGCGACGGCAGCGCCCACGAGCCCACCCTCGAACGTCGAAAACGTCTGCGATCAGAACATCGCGCCCGGTCAACATCGCTGTTTCGCCGAGCGTCGAACCGATATCAAGCAGCCGTCTGTGTCAACGCCGCACGCGATGACGAACGGATTCGGGCCAGCTGACCTCAAATCAGCGTACGTGCTCCCGGCTGGCACCACCAGCGCCGTCGTGGCGACGGTCGTCGCCTACGACTACCCCACAGCGGAAGCCGACCTCGCTGTCTACCGCTCCCAGTACGGCCTGCCGCCGTGCACCACCGCCAATGGATGCTTCGTGAAGGTCAACCAAAACGGCGCCACAGCGCCGCTCCCGTCACCGGATGCCGGCTGGGCGCAGGAAGCGGCCCTCGACCTCGACATGATCTCGGCAATCTGTCCGACATGCAAGATCCTGCTCGTCGAGAGCAACGACTCCGGCGACAGCCTCTTCTCGGGCGTCAAGCGGGCGACGACGATGGGTGCCAAGTTCATCTCCATGAGCTGGGGTGGCAACCAGTCGCCCGTCGACAACAGCTACTACGACGTGAATTTCTTCAGTTCGCTCGGCGTCGCCTACGTCGCTGCCAGCGGAGACAGCGCCTATCAGGACGGGGTCGAATACCCGTCGGCGTCGCCGAACGTCGTCTCGGTCGGGGGCACCAGCCTGATCAAGGACCAGTCGACGCCGCGTGGCTGGACTGAGAGAGTCTGGTACAGCGCAGTTACACCGAATGGCCCAGCCGGTACCGGCTCAGGGTGCTCGACGAATTCGCACCCCAAGCCGGCGTGGCAATTCAACACGGGATGCGCGAATCGCGCCGTCAACGACGTTTCGGCAATCGGTGACCCGCAAACCGGTGTCAACGTCTACACGGCGTCCGGGTGGGGCGTGTTCGGTGGTACGAGCGCATCCGCACCGATCATCGCCGCCGTCTATGCGCTCGTCGGCGCCTCGCCGAGCCCGAAGGACAATCCCGCTACGTCGCTGTATGTGCATCCCGGCAACTTCAACGACGTTACGGTCGGCAGCAACGGCGTCTGTTCGCCCGCCGTTCTCTGTACGGCGGGACCGGGATGGGATGGGCCGACCGGTCTGGGAACCCCGAATGGCATCGGCGGATTCAAGAACTCGAACGGTATCGATCCGCCTTGGACGATACGAACGAGCACCACCGGTGCGATCGAGGATTTCGCGACCGCCGGTGATCAACAGATCTATCACCGCTACATGACGAACGGAACGTTCACGGCGTGGTCGTCGCTCGGCGGTCTACCGGGTGGGGTGCCGCTGAAAAGTACGCAGGTGTCGTGGGGCATCAACTATGTCGGCAATCCCGAACTCTATGTGACCGGGCTCGACGGCAACGTCTACCACGACTTCGCAACACCGGGTGTCGGGAGTGGCTGGAGCGGCTGGGGGTCGCTGTCTCAACCCCCCGTCGGTGCTGCCAGCGACGTGCAGATCGGTCGCAACTACCTGAACAACCAGGAGATGTACGTCGTCGGCACCGACGGCAACGTGTACCACAAGTTCTCGACCCCTGGACAGGGTTCCGGCTGGAGCGAATGGGACACGCTCGGCGGCCCGCCCGGGACGACCACTGCCTTCGGGATACACGTCGGCCGCAACGATGCGAACAACCAGGAGCTGTACGTCGTCGGTAAGAACGGCGTGCTGTATCACGACTTTGCGACACCCGGCCGCGGAAATGGCTGGCACGGTTGGGATCAAATGGCGTCCGTACCCGGCGTCGGGTTCCGAGGTGACGTCAACGTCGGTATCAACTCCCTTGGCAACCAGGAGTTGTATTTCGTCGGGACCGACGGTCAGGTCTACCACAACTTCGCGACACCTGGTCATGGCACCGGTTGGGCGTCGTTCTCGAGCCTCGGATCTCCCAGCATGCCGATCACCGGGACCATCGATCTCGAAGCGTTCGACTATCGGCTGCTCAGCTTCCAGGACCTGCTCGTCTATGGAGCAGACGGCACCGTCTTCGAAAACGATTCGACTCCCGGACAGGGCAGCGGTTGGTCCGGCTGGCAATGATCTGATTTCCTCGCAGGCCGTCCCCGTTCGCCGGCGTGGAGGCCCTTCGAGTATTTCCGTAACGCCGAGCCCCATCCGAGTATTTGCTGCGCGGCGTAGGGCGTCTTCCTACTCGATCAACTCGTCGAACGGGCTAGGTGTGCGATGCGGTGATGTTGGCGAGGATTTCTTCGAATGCCTTGTCGGCGTAGGCGATCATTTCCTCGTCGGTGCGGTCCTGGATCGGATGCGGCGTGAACACTCTGGCGACGGTCGGGAAACCGAGCGACGTCGATTGCGAGATGGCAGCCTGGACGAATTCAGCGGAGGCCACGAACACGCCGGGGATGCCACGGCGTTCCAGATCAACGATGTCGTGCACACTGCACGACGTACAACTGCCTCAATCGGCGAGTGCCTCGATCACCAGGTGGCACTGCGTGGCGATCTCGTGACGCAGATCGACGGGGGCCGGTTTGGTGAACGTCGGCTTCTTGTACCGCTTGACGGTGGCACCGACCTCGGTGAGGCGCTTTTCGATGCGGTCGAGGAAGACGTTGCCACGTGGTTTGGAGATGTCGAGCAGGCCGATGACCTTGCCGTCGAGCGACGAAGGGCGGTCGAGACGCGTCCGTTCGATGACGGAGCGTTCACTGGTTGGATCGAGCAGCAGTCTGGCCACGCCAACACCGTACAGCGATGGCGACTTCGGCGTCGTGCCGTGCGCCATGACAGGATCACCGGATGACATCGCCGCTCACACTCGAACCGACCGACGTCGCGCTGTCCGATCGCGTGACCTTGCTCGCCGGCGAGGCCAAGGGCAAGTACCCGGACGGCAACACCGTGCTCGTCGCCGGCAGCGAAGGAGTCATATTGATCGATCCGTCGCTCACGGTGCATCGGCGCGGCGGCGGCCCATGCGCCGTCGATCGCATCCTCGTCAGCCACGCCCACGAGGACCACATGTCCGGGATCAGCGCCGTCATTCGCGGATCGAACACCAATGGATCGGTGAGCGGAGAGCTCGCAGACGGCACGACGATCCATGCCCACGACGACGATCTGCACTGCGTTCGCGACATCAGCGAGCTGCTCAAGAGTTACGACATGGGCGAGCGCGAGACGGACGAATGGGGCGCAACGTTGGTCGCCGACTTCCACCTCGACGGTTGGCCGCAGGCAGAGGGCTTTGCCGAGGGCGATGTTTTCGATCTCGGTGATGTCAGCGTCACGGTGATGCACCTGCCGGGGCACACCCGGGGCCACAGTGCGTTCCTCATCGAGCCGGAGGGCATCGCCTTCGTCGGTGACGTCGACCTGTCGAGTTTCGGGCCGTACTATGGAGACCATTGGAGTGAACTCGACGACTTCGTCGCCTCCATCGCCCGGGTCCGCGAATTGGACATGCACCAGTACGTCACGTTCCATCACAAGGGCGTCATCCATGGGCGTGTCGAGTTCATCCGCCAGCTCGACGCGTTT
>JAYTOR010000292.1:0-2560 GCA_043747685.1 Actinomycetota bacterium | reverse complement strand
GCAGATTCAGGCGTTGAGCTTGTCGTTGAACCAGTCGAGGACGATCTCGAATCGCTGCACCCGGTGGAGCGGACTGCCGCTGCGGGTCAGTTCGTGGCTCTCGCCTGGGAAGCGGTAGAACGTCACGTCCTTGCGCATCAGACGCATGGCGACGAATAGTTCCTCTGCCTGGCTGATCGGACAACGGAGGTCGTTCTCGCTGTGCAGGATTAGCAGCGGGACGCTGATGTCGCGGGCGAAGCGGATCGGTGAGAGGCGTTCGTATTCAGCGGGATCGTCGATGTGCCGCGGCCCGTGCTCGGTACGGAAGCTTGTCGAGCAGTCGCTGGTGAACTCCTCGATCAGCATGTTGTTGACGGCGCGTTCGGAGCAGATCGCCTTGAAGCGGTCGCTGTGGCGGCCGGCAAGATAGGTCGCCATGTAGCCGCCGTAGCTGCCGCCGATCATGCCGACCTTGGCACCGTCGATGAACGAATAGCAGGCGATGGCAGTGTCGAGCACGGCGAGTATGTCGTCGACATCGACGCTGCCCCACCCGGCGCCCGGCGCCGTTGGGTGCTTGGGGCCCATGATCGATTGGCCCCAGGACTCCTCGCGTCCGGAACCACCGCGGGGGTTGCACATCAGGACGACGAACCCCGCTGCCGCCTGCACCTGAGCCTCGTCGTAAAAGGACTCGCCATACTGCGTATGCGGGCCGCCGTGGACGTTGAGCATCAACGGGTACCGCTGCTCGGGATCGAAGTCGACGGGGCGCATGATCCACGCGTCGATCTCGTTCGTGCCGTCTGTGCAGGGTGCTGCGAATCGTTCCCAGGTGAGCGGGGCAGCGACGCTGCGGTACTGCTCGGCGAACGACGTCAGCGTCGTCGCCTTGCCGGTCTCGTCGAGCACGAACAAGTCGCCCATCGCGTCGACGCTCGTGGCGTTGTAGACGATCGTTCCGTTGCGCGCATCGAATGTCTTGACGCTGATCGCCCCGCTCGTGGCCGGCGTTGGTGCGGTGCCGTCGACATGTACGCAGTACAGATGGGCTTCGCCACGGTCCTCTGCGCTCGACAGGATCGTCGAGTCGCCGAGCCAGATCGGAGCGCGGCTGCCGGAGGTCGGTTGGAAGTTGCGATCGAGTTCCTTGGTGAGCCAGGTGTGCTCGCCACCGCTGATGGCGATCGTGCCGATCTTGAGGTTCTGCGGATACTCGGCAGCGTCGTCGAGTCCGATGAAGGCGACCATCGATCCATCAGGCGACACCGCCGGATTGGCGTACATGCCGGTCTGATGGGTGATTGCCGTGATTTCGCCGTCGAGCGGAACGAGATACAGATCGGAGGCGAAGTCGAGGTCCCAGTCGGCATGTCGCTGCGAGGAGGTCACGACGGCACTGGAATCCGGCAGCCAGTCGATGCCGTCGTGTTCGAACGGGCCTGGCGTGAGATTGCGGGGGGCGGGACTCGTCCCGTTGGAGGCGACGAGATAGATGTGTTGCGGTCGGTCGAATGTCCAACCCTCGCCGTTGAGAGTGGTGAAGAAGCGCTCGATCTTGCGAGGCGCCTGCCAACTCTCGTCATCCTTCGAGTAGCGCTCGTCCTGTGTGCGCGAGGTGAAGGCGATCCATCGACCGTCCGGGCTCCAGATCGGGGTGGCGATGGAGTCCTTCATCGTTGCCAGTGTCCGTGTCTCGCCCGGCTGACCGATGGGGATGACATGCAGCGTCGCCTTACCCGCCTTTTCGCTACGACGTGAGGTGAAGGCCAGCGATCGTCCGTCCGGACTCCACGCAGGCGCAGCATCGTTCGCCCCGCTGGTGAGCACTCGCGGCGGCGTGGATCCGCTCGTCGGTGCCAGCCAGATCTGTGTGAAGTACTTGTTCTTCGCCAGATCGACCCTCGAGACGACAAAGGCCGCCTGCATTCCGTCCGGCGACAGCGCAACGGCAGCCGCCTGGGCGATGTTGCCGACGATCCGTTCAGCGATTTCGGTAGATGACATGCCGGAACGGTATCGCTCCCTCTGGCCCCCTGCGATGCTGCGAGCGCCGTCAGACTCCGGCGACCCGTGCCTGCAGGCGGCGCATACCGGCAAGCCAGCGGTCGTAGTCGGCACCCTTGCGCTGGAAGAACGTCAGCACCTGCGGATGCGGGAGGATGAGGAACTGCTCGTTGTCGATCGCCTCAACGACGATGGCGGCGACATCCGCTGGTTCGAGGACGATGCCCGCCGACCGCACGACGTCACCAGCCTTGTTCTCACCGCCGAGGTCACCGCCATTGAGCATGTTCGTGTTGACGCCCATCGGGCACAGACAGCTGACCCTGAGGCCGCGGTCGCCATAGGTGACCGAGAGCCATTCTGCGAACGAGACCGCAGCGTGTTTGGTGACGGAGTAGGGCGCTGAACCGATCTGGGTGAGCAGTCCGGCCGCAGACGCGGTCGAGGCGAAGTAGCCGTGTCCACGCTCCAACCATTCGGGCATCAGCCTGCGTGCCGCCCAGATGTGGGCGTTGACGTTGACGTTGAACGAGGTCTCCCAATCGCTGTCGGTCGCCGACAGCAGGTCGCT
>JAYTOR010000291.1:0-3588 GCA_043747685.1 Actinomycetota bacterium | reverse complement strand
AACTGATCGAGCAATCCGAACTCGCAGTGCATCTGATCCGCTGGATCGTGCTCGGCGCGACGTCCGGGGTGCTCGCCGGGCTGTCCTCGTGGGCATTCCTGGAGGTACTCGACCGCATCACGAGTTTTCGCCTCACCCATGACTGGCTGCTGTGGCTGCTGCCGCTTGCCGGCCTGATCATCGGTGCCGCCTACCTGTATCTCGGTGGTCGGGCGTCGCAGGGCAACGCGCTGATCATCGATCAGATCCATCAGTCGACTGAATGGGTGCCGCGGCGGATGGCACCGCTCGTGCTGGTCGGCACGTGGGCGACACACCTGTTCGGCGGGTCTGCAGGGCGCGAAGGCACGTCACTACAGATGTCGGGCAGTTTGACGGATGCATTCTCCCGGCTGCTGCGGCTCGAGCAGGAGGACCGCAGGCTGCTCCTCGTCGCCGCCCTCGGAGGCGGCTTCGGAGCAGTTTTCGGGGTGCCGTTGGCCGGTGCGGTCTTCGCTCTCGAGGTGCAGTCCATCGGCAGGCTCCGCTACGACGCGCTCGTCCCAGCGCTGACCGCCTCGATCGTCGGTGATCTCGTCGTCGGCGGGCTGGGGTATCACCATCCGGCACGACTCCCGATCGTCGAGTCCATCGACTCCGCGCTGCTGCTCAAGGTCGCGTTTGCCGGGCTCGTCTTCGGACTGGCCGGCGCAGCATTCGCCGAGCTGACGGATTTCATCAAGCGGTTCATGGCCCGCCATGTCGCCTGGTCGCCGTTGCGAACCGTCATCGGCGGCGTGGCGATCATCGGCCTGGCGGCATTGTTCGGCCACGACTACCTCGGCCTCTCGCTCCCGCTCGTCGACCGAGCGCTCGCCGGCGATCACCTGTCGTTCGCCGTGTTCGCGTTGAAGATCCTGTTCACCGCGGTGACGCTCGGCTGCGGATTTCCCGGTGGCGAGGTCACCCCACTTTTCGTCATCGGCACGACACTGGGGGCTGCGCTCGCAGCACCGCTGCACCTGCCCGTCGGTATGCTCGCAGCGGTCGGGTTCGTCGCCGTCTTCGCCGGTGCCGCCAACACCCCGCTCGCATGCACGATCATGGGTGTCGAGCTGTTCGGGTCTGGGGCGATCCTGCCCGTCGCCGTCGGGTGTGTGATCGCCTATATCTTCTCCGGTCACCGCGGCATCTACCCTACGCAGCGCATCGACTTCGCAAAAGGCCGCACGAGGATCGACGACCAGCCGACCCTCAAGGTATGGGGCGAACGGCACCGTTCGCCGCACAGGCCACGGGACGGAAGCGACGAGGGCCGTGGCGATGGATGAATGCTCCCAGCCGAGTGTCATTGCAGCACCCGAGTGTCGTGACACCCGTAGCCGTCGCCACCGCACTCCGGTGCGGCAGGTCACTCAAGATGGTCGATGACGGCCGTCGCAGCGTCGATGAGGTTCTGCGCCCTGACGTCGTTTGCCAGGTTCGAAGCCATCTTGTTCATCGCGTAGCCGAGAGCGAGTTCACGTTCCGGCTGGGCGAACGCTACGGAGCCGCCGGCGCCAGGATGGCCGAACGAGCCGGCACCGGCAAACATGCTGAACGGGCCGCTCGTCATGAAACCCATACCGAACGTCGTTTCCATCATCAGGCAGGCATCCATCTCGGCAGGCGGTGTGACCGTTGCCCTGATCACGTCGACGGTGTCAGCGTTCAGCAGCCTGACGCCGTCGATCTCACCGATCGTCGCCGCGTAGATCCTGGCGAGCGACGCAGCGTTGGTGATCGCGTTTGCTGCGGGAATCTCCGCCGCGTGGACCTCACGACGGTTGAACATTCCGTTTCCGGTGAAGGCACCATTTAGCGACAGTGCACGGCCGGCATTGCTGTCGGGTCCGAGGAACTGTTCGAGCATCGCCTGGATCTTCGGGTCCTCGTGCTCGGTCGTCGGCAACCCGCCGATCAACGGCGAGACACGCGGCTCCAACGCCTCCGGCAGGCCGATCCACAGCTCGGCATCGAGCGGACCGGTGATCTCCTCGGCGACGAACTGGCCGAAACCACGGTGTGCAGGATCGACGCGACGGACGAGTTCGCCGGCGAGCCAGCCGAACGTCAACGCGTGGTAGCCGTGTGCTGTACCGATTGGCCATTCCGGCGCCGTGTCCGCGAGGCGGGCGGTGACCGCCTCCCAGTCGAGCGCCTCGGCCAGTGAGATCTCCCCCTGCACGCTGAACAGTCCGCACTGGTGGCTCAGCAGTTGGGCGACCGTGGCGTGCTGCTTGCCCTTGGCGGCGAACTCCGGCCAGTGGGTGGCGACGGTGTCGGTGTAGTTCAGCAGTCCACGCTGCTGGCAGATGGCGACAGCGATGGCGGTGATGCCCTTGGTCGTCGAGAACACGAGTTGCAGCGTTGCGTCGTCGTACGGGGCGCCGTCACTGTCACCTGTTCCACCCCACACATCGACGACTTTGACGCCACGGTGGTAGACCGCAGCAGAAGCGCCGACTTCCTCGCCAGCGGTGAAGTTGCTCTGGAACGCTGCGTCGACCGTTTCCCAACCTGGTGCGACAAATCCCCCGAATGACGTCATGACCGCACGGTAGTGCCAGGCGGTCTGAGCCAGCGGATCAAGGCGAACGCCAGCAGCGCCGTCGATGTCGCCAGCGTCAGCCCGGAGGCGATCGCCGCCTGCGGTGTGATGCCGTCTGCGAACTGCAGGCGAACGAGGACGACCGCTGCCAGCAACCAGACGGTGACGGCGATGTACGAGGTCACGTTCTCGGCCTGCGTGAACTCCGGGTCATCGCGAACCGTCGATCGATCGGCGCCCTCGGCGCGTAGCAGCGACTCCAACCAGCGGACCGGACTGGCGACCACCAGCATGATGATCGGCGCCCACATCACCATCGTCGCCGCGATCCAGCGCTGGTCGACGCTGCGCAGCCCGAGTGGGTCGTCGACGGCGGCAGCGGCGATGTAGTTGGCGAGCACCGTGACGACGACGACCAACAGCGCCTTGACATATCGCAGGATCACGACCTGCAGCCGCAGCATGTGCCGTGCCATGCCGTATTCGACCTTGACGACCTCGTCGAGCAGCGTCCGACGACGGGCTGCAGCCAACTCGAGCAACGCCTCGGCTCGATCGGCGTCGCTCCGGACGGCGGCTGTGGCCGGGGCCAGCGCCGGATAGGCGGCCAGCTGTCGATCGATGCGGTCGCGCGCGTTGGTGTTCGCAGGGACCAGGAGTTCGAGGTTGTGTTGGGCACTGCGAAGTTGCTCGTACTCGATCGTCGATGCCTCACCGAGTTCGTCGAGGGGGAGACGCAAGCTCGTCAGCGTGAACCGGGGTGTGTAATTCTCGGTGCCGTCACGTCGGATGTGGCTTGCATGGAAATAGAACCGCGTGAGCTGCAACAGCACCATCCACAGCAATACCAACACGCAGACCACCGTCATCGCCACTGTGGCGGTCAGCAACAGACGATCGAGGGTCAATGCCCCATGCAGTAACGAACGCAACACCGAGATGACCGTGTCACGCTCGACGGCCGGCAGCAGAACGAGGATCCCAGCGCCGGACAGCAACGCCGTGGCGACGCGGTGAAT
>JAYTOR010000290.1:0-4987 GCA_043747685.1 Actinomycetota bacterium | reverse complement strand
TCGTCTGCAGGTGTCTGGCCGGCGTTGGCGATGATGTCGTGCTCAGCGAGGCGAGGAGGCGCTGCGGAATAGAAGTTCGGACCGGGGCCCGGATCGAAGGGTTCCTCAACGGCGACGTCCTCGGCAGGGAGTTCGCCGATGTCCAGCGCGTACTTGTCGGCTATGTCGATACCGGTATTCGTTGCCGATGTGGAGGTGGATGGTGTCGTGGATGCTGTCGCCGCAACGTCGCCGTTCTGGGACTCGTGCTCACGCATGACAGCAGCCATCGACTGCCCGAAGGTCATCGCACCGGCACTTGAATCGGGAGTGGTCGAATCGGGAGTGGTCGAATCGGGAACGGTCGAATCGGGAGTGTCCGTCGCCGGGGCTGTCGTCGTCTCGGCCGCCACGTCGGCCGGCGCAAAGGCAGCGGCCGCCGCTGCCGCCTGTTGGGCGGAAAGTGCAGCGGCTGCCCCGGGGACCACGGTCGAACTCGGCGTGGCCGGGTTCAGCGTCGAGTTGATCGCCCCGCGTAAAGCGTCCGTCGTCTTCTTCAGTTCTTCAGCCGGCTGATCAAAAATCCCCTTGGCCAGGTCGGCCGTGCCACGCAACTCCCGAAGCGGTTCGTCGAGCGCGTTACGCATCTCGGACTGGAATCCGCTGCTCATCTTCTTGAACTCGGCGTAGAAATGTCCGAACTTGCGCATCGCTTCAGGGAGCTTGTCCGGACCGAGAACGACCAACGCGAGGATGAGGATGATCACCACTTCGCCACCGGTTACGTTGAACATTGCAGCCGAGGCTACTGGCAACAATCGCTGCGTGCAGTGCGTCTGAGCGAGAGATTCGGGCCGTCACCACGACCTTCAGTTCACGCGAACGGGCACAATGGTGGTGTGCAACAACGTCTGCCACGCTTGCTCGACGTACCCATCACCTTTGGTCACCGCGGGGCAAAAGGCTATCTACCCGAGAACACACTCGCCGGTTTCGAACTCGCCCTCAAGCTCGGTGCCAACGGCTTGGAGAGCGACGCTTGGTTGACAGCTGATGGCGTCGTCGTCCTCGACCACGACGGCATCGTGCGTTCACGCATGAGGCGGTCACGGCCGATCAGCACAGTCCGGCGCGACGAACTCCCACCGCATATCCCCACACTCGTGGAACTGTTCGAACGTTGTGGTGGCGACTTCCATCTCTCGCTCGATCTCAAAGACGAACTCGTCGGCCAGGCGGTCATCGAGACAACCAGACGACTCGCGCCGCAGATCGTCGATCGACTCTGGCTCTGCCACCCCGGCGTGCAGCTGCTGGCGGATCTGCGGGCGCTCGACGCGGCGGTCAAACTCGTGAACTCGACGAGGTTGAAGGCGATGAAGCGGGGCCCGGAGGCTCGTGCGGCAACGCTCGCCGAGCTGCAGATCGACGCCGTGAACATGCACTACACCGACTGGAGCGGCGGCCTCACCACGCTCTTCCACCGCTTCGAGCGGGTGGCATTTTCCTGGGATCTGCAATACGAACACCTGCTGATCGACGCCTTCAGAATGGGGGTCGACGGCGTGTTCAGCGATTTCCCCGACCGTATGGTCGACGCCCTCTCCGCTGCAGGCAGTTAGTCCTGCAGCTGGTTCTGCATCTTGTCCTGCAGCTCGTCCGAGACGGTGTGATCAGAGCCATGTCCAGTGGCTGATCGGCCAATAGATGACGAATGCCCTACCGACGATCAACGACTGTTCGAGGAACCCCCACGTGCGGCCGTCATCGGAGTTCGTGCGGTTGTCGCCCATCACGAAGACGTCTCCGGCAGGAACCTGGATCATGCCGTCGCCGTTGGGGTCCACGGCTGTCGAGAAGCCCGTGGTGCACGCCGGTGCTCCGGTGGCGTCCTTGGCGATATACGGCTCCGACAATTTGGCGCCGTTGACGTAGACGCCGCAATCGCGAATCTCCAATGAGTCCCCGGGTAGACCGATGACACGCTTGACGAGGTCCTTGACGTTGGGGCCGAAATCCACGCCGGGCGGCGCATCGAAGACGACGACATCCTGGCGCCTGACGTCGTGGGCCCTGTAGGACAGCTTGTTCACGAGGATGCGATCGTTGATCTGCAAACCTGGCTCCATCGAGCTGCTGGGGATGTAGAACGGGCTGAAGACGAACGCCCGAACGACGATGGCGACGGTCAGGGCGACGACGAGCACGACGCCCCACTCGCGGATGAAGCGGGTGATCCCGGTCGACGCAGGTCGTGCCGGTTCGAGCGGTTCGAAGTCGTCGTCGATGTCGGCTTCGGTTTCGCTCTCGCTCTCGTTGATGTCGTCCACTGCTGACAGGCCAGCTCCATGAGCGGTCTGTCCAGCGGCCGCTCGTGTTCGTTCGAATCCGGGATCGTCCGGAACGCTCGATGCACCGGGGCTCGGGTCGATCACAGCCATGACCAGTGTCCGATCGGCCAATAGATCACGAAGGCCCTACCGACGATCAAGTTCTCGTCGAGGAACCCCCACTTTCGGCTGTCGTAGGACTGCTGCGGTTTGCGGTTGTCACCCATCACGAACACCTTGCCGGGTGGCACCTCGATCTTGCCGTTGCCGTCGAGATCGACGATGCGATCCGCCCCATCGGTGCACACCGGGCTTCCGTTGGAATCATGGGGAATGTACGGCTCGACCAACTCCTGACCATCGACGAAGACCGAGCAATCACGAATCTCGACGGTGTCACCCGGCGTGCCGATGATGCGCTTGACGAGATCCTTGACGTCCGCTCCGAAGTTCCCGTTCGGCGGTGCATCGAAGACGATCACGTCACCGCGATGCACGTCATGCAGCCGATACGACAGCTTGTTGACGAGGATCTTGTCGTGGATCTGCAGCGTTGGCTCCATCGATCCGCTGGGGATGTAGAACGGGGTGAAGATGAAGACCCGTACAACAACGGCAACGGTGAGGGCGGCCGCCAGCACGATGCCCCACTCACGGAAGAAGCGGATGACAGGGCTGACCGGCTCCTTGCGTGCGCCGGCCCGATCGACCTCCGGATCGGGCGCAGACTCGACTGGCTGCTCGTCGGCGACGCCGACAGGGCCACGGCTCGGCTCGGTTTCGAGTCCTGCTTCGGCATCCATGCGGCTCGTACGGTATCCGCTGCGATCACCTCTGCGCCGTCACCGTCGAAGGCCGTTCAGCGGCACTCGGAGTCAGAGCGAGGCGATCAGCTTCTCGACGCGTTCGTCGCGGCTCTTGAACGGGTCTTTGCACAGCACGGTGCGCTGCGCTTGATCGTTCAGTTTGAGGTGCACCCAGTCGACCGTGTAGTCACGGCGGCGCTCTTTTGCCTTGGTGATGAACTCGCCACGCAATCGTGCCCTGGTCGTCTGCGGAGGCGTATCGACGGCAGTGTCGATGTCGGCGTCTGTACACATTCGCTCGACCATGCCGCGAGCCTGGAGCTTGTAGAAGAGGCCACGTTCCTGGCTGATGTCGTGGTACTGCAGGTCCACGAGTTGCACCCTGGCGTCACCCATCGTCAGGTCGTGCTTGGCACGATACGCATCGATCAGCTTGTACTTGATGACCCAGTCGACCTCCCGATCGAGTTTCATCGGATCGTTCTCGATCGTGGCGATGCAGTGTTCCCACATTTCCAGGGCCTTCGTCTCGAGCGGAGACAACGAGTGCGTGTCGGCGTATCGCAGTGCCCGATCGAGGTATTCGCGCTGGATGTCGAGTGCACTCAGTTCACGACCGTTCGCCAGGCGAACTTTGCGCCTGCAGGTGATGTCGTGGCTGATCTCACGGATTGCCCTGATCGGGTTCTCCAACGTCAGATCACGGAGCACGACCTGCGGATCTTCGAGCATCCGCAGCATGACGGCAGCGGATCCGACCTTGACGAACGTCGTGTATTCGCTCATGTTGGAGTCCCCGACGATCACGTGGAGACGGCGATACTTCTCGGCGTCGGCGTGGGGCTCGTCACGGGTGTTGATGATCGGGCGGCTGCGCGTCGTCGCCGACGACACGCCCTCCCAGATGTGTTCGGCGCGTTGGGCAATGGAGAAGACAGGACCACGGGACGTCTGCAGTACCTTGCCTGCGCCTGTGAAGATCTGGCGGCTGATGAAGAACGGGATCAGCACTTCGGCGTAATGCGCCAGGTCGTCGCGCCTGCTCGTCAGGTAGTTCTCGTGGCAGCCGTAGCTGTTGCCTGACGAGTCTGTGTTGTTCTTGAACAGGTAGATCGTTCCACGAATGCCTTCCTCTCGGAGGCGCTGCTCGGCGCTGACGACGAGTTGCTCGAGAATTCGCTCCCCCGCCTTGTCGTGCACCACGAGGTCGTACAGCGAGTCGCATTCCGGGGTTGCGTACTCCGGGTGCGAACCGACATCGAGGTACAGGCGGGCGCCGTTCTGCAGGAACACATTCGAACTGCGCCCCCAAGACACGACACGCCGGAACAGGTAGCGGGCAACCTCGTCCGGGCTCAGACGCCGCTGTCCACGCAGTGTGCAGGTGATGCCGTACTCGTTCTCCAGCCCGAAGATGCGCCGGTCCATGAGCGCACGCTAGCGGGGTGATGTGTCCGATACGTGACACGTCCGAGTCCGAGAAGCTTTTGCACGGTCACGTGCCGTCGCCATGTGGCCACTGGTGTCGGGCTGGTCGGACCGAATACATTGACGGTGCCGACGAGGGGCGTCGACACAAGGGGGTTTCAGCACGATGACGACGCACGAGGCGGCCGGACGGCCTCACAACGAGGGCGCACTGCACGGCGTTCGCGTCGTTGAAGCCGGGTTGCTCGTACAGGGTCCCCAGGCCGCCGCACTGCTTGCACAGATGGGTGCCGACGTGATCAAGGTCGAATTGCCGGCCGTCGGCGACCAGTCGCGTTGGTTGCCGATCAGCCTGGATGATCGTCGCAGTGCGTACTTTGCCGGGTGCAACCGCGGCAAGCGCAGTCTGGCGCTGGATCTGCGCGTCGACGCCGGCAGGCAAGC
>JAYTOR010000289.1:0-9970 GCA_043747685.1 Actinomycetota bacterium | reverse complement strand
ACCGTTGCGTTGATCGGTCATCGTCACCGAGAACAACCCAGGACCTGCGCCGATCGTCGTGGTCATGACGTCGCCTGATCCCGAGCAGTACCTGGCGCTCGTCGAGCGGTTCGGAGTCACGCATACTCAGCTCGTCCCGACGATGTTCAGCCGAATGCTCAAACTGCCGGACGAGGTGCGGTCACGCTACGACACCTCGTCGCTGGAAATTGCCGTGTACGCGGCTGCGCCATGTCCAATCCCCGTCAAGCGGGCGATGATCGAGTGGTGGGGGCCGATCATCTTCGAGTACTACGGAGCGACAGAGGCAATCGGGTTCACTGCATGCACCTCGCAGGAATGGCTGAGCCATCTCGGCACGGTGGGTCAGGTCAAACTCGGGGAGATGCACATCCTCGACGACGACATGCACGAATGTCCCGTCGGTACGCCGGGCACGATCTGGTTCCGCACCGCCGGCCGGCTGCGGTACTTCCAAGACGAGGTCAAGAGTCGTGAAGCATCGTCGGCCGACGGATCGATGGCGACCGTCGGCGATGTCGGCTACACGGACGACGAGGGCTATCTCTACCTCACCGACCGCAAGACCTTCATGATCATCTCCGGTGGCGTGAACATCTATCCGCAGGAGTGTGAGAACCTGTTGATCACCCATCCGAAGGTCGCTGATGCCGCCGTTTTCGGTGTGCCGAACGTCGATCTCGGCAAGGAGGTCAAGGCGGTCGTGCAGGTGATGCCTGGCAACGAGCCCGGGCCGGCATTGGCCAGCGAACTCATCGCCTTCTGCCGGATCCACCTTGCGAAACAGAAGTGCCCGCGCACCATCGACTTCGAGGCCCAACTACCACGACTGCCAACGGGCAAGCTGTACAAGCGGCTGCTGCGTGATCGCTACTGGCCGGAGGGCATGACACGCATCGTCTAGCCGTCTCGTCGAGGCGTCACCGAACGTCGATGGAGAGCGCAGTCGTCAGCCGACCGTGGCTGCCAGTGCGGTCAGGGCATCGTGCTGGCTCTGGTGGTACTGCTGGTACCCCTTGGCCATCGGATCGTTGGCGAGCGTCCATTCGTCGGGATATAACTCGAAGATCTGCGCCTTCTGCCCGAGGCCGAAGGTCGCCAACGTCGGGAGATCACCCGTCGCGCTCTTTCCGAGCGGGTCCGTCGCTGTCGCCGTCTGCAGCAGCAGCGGCACGTGTCCTGCCACCAGCCGGAACAACGCACACCAGTTTGCGGTGCACGGTTGTCCTTTGTCGATGTCAGCCGGATCTGCCTTGGTGAGCGTCTGGCTGGCGATGCCGAGGCCCCGCTGGACCGCTTCAGCGGTGACGGCATTGGCGAGGGTCAAGTCGCCGGCATCGAGCTCGTTGACGGAGACGATCACGGGATGCGTCGGGACGAGCGAGGCCTGGAAGTCGACCTGGCTGATGGAGAACGACTGCCATTGGGCCGGCGTGAGGCCGGCTGCCTGCCAGCCGCTCTTGCAGGCCGGGGTTCGGTAACCGAGAGCCGGGAGGTCCTGCGTGCCCGCACCGATACCGAAGCGCAGGTAACCGACGGTCTTCATCGTGTTGGTGTAGGCAACGGCGTTGAGTTGGAATGACCGGTACGCGTCCTGGTACACCGGGTCCCAGTAAACGGGATTGCGCGGCGGCGTGTTCGGTGCCGAACAGGTGACCATACCGACTTTGGCCTGCACATACGCCGGCGTCGACGCCAACCCCTTCACGTCGTCGCCGACGCCTTCGAAGGCGAAGTTCACGACCTTGTCTGCAGCGAGCCACGGTGCAGCGACGGCGTCGACGCTGCGCCAGTCGTATTGCGGCTTCACTGTTGGACCCTTGTCCACATCGGCCCACCGCACGTTGATCGTCACGCCACAGTTGCTCGCGTCTGGGATCACGTTCTTGGCGAGCACCGCAGACAGCGCAGGCGTCAACGGCATCGAGACGACGGCGAACACGCCATGCGGACCGATCGGATCGGCAATCGAGGTCCCACGCCCGCAGGATGCGAACACAGCGGGCGGACTCGTGGTCGGAGGTGGCGCCGTCGGAGGTGATGCCGTCGTCGGCGGCGCGGTCGTCGACGTCAACGGAGCGAGCGTGGGGGTCTGGGTCGCCGGTGTCGTCGACGTTGCCCCTGTCGTAACGGAGCCGCACGAGCACAGCACCAGCATGCCGACCGCCATCAGCCCCTTCACGCGACGCCTTACGATCGAAAAGCCACCTCGCCCCACGCGCTCAGTCTTGCACGGCATCGCGGTCAGCGGTCAGCGGCCTGCAGATCGTCGGTGCCGAGCGGCGGAGAACGCCGCCGGAGCGCTTCAGGCGATCGATCCAGGACCAGCCTCGACCGGGAAGTCGTGTGCCGGGTCGGCTTCCGGCCTGGCATCGAGCGTGGCCTTGGCGACAATGGCGGTGAAGATGATCGCACCGCCGACGAGTGCTGTCCTCTGCGGACGCTCACCGATGAACAGGAAGATCCAGATCGGCACGAAGACATTCTCAGTTTGGGCCAAAATCGTCATGGCGACAGCCGGGACAGCGCGAGACGCGGCGTTGAACAGCAGCGTACCGACGACGATGATCACGGCGCCGTGCGCAAGGGCGTAGGCGGTGCTGACCGGACCCGGCAGCAACGGGCGCCCATTGATCAACGTGACGATGCCACAGAGCAGCACGAGGGCGAACGCGTAACCAGGAAGCACCGGAGACCAATCGCGCTGCAGGTCCGAACGGACGCAGACCGTGTAGCCGGCGAAGCCGAGTGCTGACATCACGGCAGCAATATTGCCGACCATGCCGCCGCTGCCGAGGTCGCCGAGGACCGTGACCGCCAGCCCGATCAGCGCCACGACCGTGGCCGCGATCGTGATCCGCGTCAGGCGCTCGCCGAGGAACACTCTGCCGAGAACGATGGCGAACAGCGGCGTGACCGACGACAAGAAGGCGGCGTTCGCCGCCGTCGTATTCTTCAACGCGTAGACGAACGCGAGCGAGGCGACGAGCAGGCACAGACACGCCAGCCACATCAGCCGACCTCCGCCGTAGGCGCGGCCGAGTGCGGTCGGTCGCCGCCGAAGTCGGCTCACTGCCTCGATGACGACGATGATGCCGATCGACCGCCAGATGAGGTACTGCCAGACGTCGGCATGCGTTGCCTCGCGGGCCATCAAGGCGCCGAGGCTGAACACGAGCCCTGCGCCGAGCGCCATCGCCGACGCCCCGAGCGGAACGTGAGCCGCCACAGTCGGGCGCGCAGCAAGGTCCGTCACGAGAGTCACGGTAACGGAGCTGCGTGCCTGTTGAACCCGCTGGCAGGCAGCCGTGCTTCCGTCGTAGAGTCAAGTGCCCTCTGGGTCGAGGGACGAAAGTTGTCGAAGTTGTTGAGTCCGGGAGGTGATCTGTGACACGCACAGGTGGATTCGCGCTGCCGTCGATGCGGCGCTTCCGTGGCAGGCTGGTCGATCAGCGGTCCATCCGGGAACAACTCGTATCCGTTGCCGGTCTCGTCGGCCGACCCGTCGAATTGGCGGGCGGGGTCGAAGTCGGGCGGGTCGTCGATGTCATCGCCAGGCCGGAAGACGCTCGGGTGCCGCATGTCAGTGGACTGGTCGTCCGGATCGGGCGGCGAAAGGCATTCGTGCCGGTCGAACATGTGGCGACACTCACTGGGCGCACTGTCACGTTGTCGACGTCGCAATTCGATGTCCGTGAATTCGAACGACGCGACGGCGAGGTGCTGTTGATGGGCGATGTCGTCGACCACCAGCTCGTCGACATCGATGGCGTGCAGATCGTTCGTGCCTCCGATCTGTACATTGCCCCTGTCGGAGATTCGATTCGTCTCGTCGGGGTGGAAACCGGCCTCGTCACGCTGCTCCGACGACTCGGCCCGCGACGCTTCCGCAGCAGGGCGACACCGGAACGGGTCATCGACTGGACCGATATCCAGATGGTCGGCGGTCTCGGCAACGTTCGCCTGGAACGCGCCAACCGAGAACTTCGTCGGCTGCGACCGGGCGATCTCGCCGACCTTCTGGAACAACTCGGGCAATCGCAGCGCCGAGGGCTCGTCGATTCGATGGACATCGACGTCGTCGCCGACGCCTTGGAAGAGATGGAGACGGACCAGCGCGATCGTCTGTTGCGTGAGATCGCTCCCGAGAAGGCATCGTTGATCATCGCCGAGATGGAGCCTGACGAAGCGGCAGAGGCGATGCGCCAGCTCGACGAAGACGCCCAGGTGGCGATCCTCGCAGCGATGCCGGAGGAGTCCCGCAAGGCCATCGGCCGCTTGCTGCAGTACGAGGACGAATCGGCAGGCGGCATCATGACCAGCGTCGTCATTGCCGTGCGTGGCGAGACGACCGTCGACGAGGTCCTCGACATGCTGCGGACGATGGACAGTCACCGTGATGACCTCGACGCCATACTCGTCGTCGACGCCGACGGACGGTTGCTCGACGACGTGTCGCTGTTCGAACTGGCGGTGGCCGACCGCGGCCGGCCGGTCGGCCAACTGGTCGGTCCTCCGTGGCCGATCACGGTGACCGCTGATGCCTCGATCGACGAAGTCGTCGATGCCGTGCTCTCGAATCGACGCAGTTCCGTGGTGGTGATCTCTGAAGACGGGCACCCACTCGGGCGCATCCTGCTCGACGACGTGCTCGACGCGCTGACGCCGACCCGCAGTTGGCTACGCGCCAATGTCGGTGACCGATGAGACTGACGCTGCGCCCATCCACGCTGCGCGCCGGAGTACGGCGACGGTTCCGCCGGATCGTTGCCGTCATGGCGATCCTCGGACCCGGCCTGATCGCCGCGAACGCCGGTAACGACGCCGGTGGCATCGTCACCTACGCGTCTGCAGGAGCAGAGTTCGCTTACAAGATGCTCTTCGTGATGCTCCTCGTCACGGTGGCGTTGGTTGTCGTGCAGGAGATGTCGGCGCGCCTCGGTGCCACGACCGGCAACGGACTGGTATCGCTCATTCGCGAACAGTTCTCACTCCGCCTCGCAACGTTCTCCGTCGTCTGCCTGCTGGTAGCCAACCTCGGCCTTGTCGTCTCGGAATTCGCCGGCATCGGAGCAGCGCTCGAACTACTCGGCGTCTCCCGCTACATCGCCATTCCGCTTGCGGCCATCGGGGTGTGGGCAGTCGTCGTACTCGGCTCGTACCGATACGCAGAACGGGTCTTCATCCTCTTGTCGCTCGTGTTCCTCGCCTATCCGATTTCTGCACTGCTCGGCCATCCACACTGGGGGAGCGTTGCCTCCAATACGTTCATCCCGCATCTGTCTGGCAGCAAGGAATTCCTCTTCGTGGCCGTTGCCTTGATCGGTACGACGATCACGCCGTACATGCAGCTGTATCAGGCAGCGGCCGTGGTCGAGCGGGGCGGGACAGCGTCGGATCTGCGGGCAATTCGCATCGATTCGGTGACCGGAGCGATCTTCGCCAACGTCATCAGTATGACGATCATCGTCGCCACCGCTGCGGCGATCGGCGGACGTGGACCGCTCAACTCCGCTGCTGAGGCGGCACAGGCACTCGTCCCCGTCGCCGGCCACAGTGCCAAGACGCTGTTCGCCGTCGGACTGCTCGGTGCCTCGCTGCTGGCGGCCGCCGTTGTCCCGCTGGCGACGTCCTACGCGCTGGCGGAAGCCGTCGGTGCCGAGCGAAGCGTTTCACGCAAGTTTCGCGACGCCAAGCTGTTCATCGGGCTGTTCACGGTGCAGATCTTCATCGGAGCGGCTATCGCCCTCGCTCCCGGCAACCTCATCAAGCTGCTGCTGCAGACGCAGTTCCTGAACGGCCTGATCAGCCCGATCATGTTGACGTTCATCCTCGTGCTCGCCAATCGAACGTCGTTGATGGGTGACAACGCCAATACGCCGAGGTTCCGCGTCGTCGCCACGATCTGCACGATCGGCGTCGGTGCGCTGGCGGCATTCGTCGCCGTCCAGCAGATCCTCGCCTGGTTCGGTGTCGGCTGACCTGCGGCTGACAAACTGACGGCGGGTTCAGCCGAGGTGTACGACGACGATCGCCACGTCGTCGTCGCGTTGGGGGATCGGCAGGATTGCGGCGATGCTGTCGCCGATCCGTTCGGCGATGTCGCCGGCCGAGCCGCCGTCGCCGGCCGCCGCCGACACGAGTAGTCGCAGTTGGTGTTCGTCGAGGTCGTATGGCGGAGCGATGTCGTTCACGCCGTCGGTGTGCAGCAGCAGCGTCGAGCCGGCCGGCAGAATCGTCGAGGTCGGTGTCACCGAAATCCGCGGCAGGATCCCGATGAGCGTGCCGTGGACGCCGATCGTCGCCGTGGGGACGCCCGGTCCCGTGAGGATCGGCAGCGGGTGCCCGCCGGCGACCGAGGTGAACAGCCAGCTTCCGTCATCGAGGAGTTCCAGCGTCGAGTAGAGCACCGTGCAGAACAGATCGGTGGAACCCTGCAGAATCGCCTCGTTGACCCAGTGCAGCACGTCGACGTGGCCGATTCCATGGGTCGCAGCAGCGCGGATCGTGTGGCGGGCGACAGCCGTGACCGCCGCGGCGTGCGGCCCGGTCCCGCAGACATCACCGATGACGAGTGCCCAGCAGTTGTGGCGGATCTGAAAGACGTCGTAGAAGTCGCCTCCGACCTCGCTGACGACCCCCGCAGCCCAGTACCGAGCGGCGATGGTGATGCCGGGGAGATCCGGGAGCCTGTCTGGCAGGAGTGCTGCCTGCAGCGTCTTCGAGATTTTCCGCTGCTGCTCGACCAGCCAGGCATTGTCGAGTGCCTCGGCGATCCGGCCGGCAGCCGCCTCTGCCAGCGTCACGTCATGCGCGTCGTAATGCCGCTGCGATTCTGCAGAAACGAACTGGATGACGCCGACGACGCCGCGTTTGGTGATCAGCGGGACACTGATCATGCTCGTCAGGTGCAGGTACTCGATGAATCCGCCGAGCGCTTCCAACTGCGACTCGGTGACGCCGGTGATCGCCGACCTGACGGTGTCGATGCGGAGGTCTGGCCAGTATTCCGTCTTGCCGGAACGCATCGTGGCAGCGATTCCCATCACGCCGTCCGGATCATACGGGTACCGAATCCGCATCTGCTTCGCCCACGCCGCCCGTTCCGGTTCGACGTGCGCATCTTCGGTCTCATGGACGCCTGGCTCCGGCATGAAATGGACCGTGCACCAATCCCCGAGTCGGGGGACCGCCGCGTCGGCCGCTCTGCGCATCAGTTCGAGGTGGTCGGGGGCACCGAGTGCAATGTCGTTCAACCCCGCCAGGAACTCCATTCGTTCGCGCTCACGCCGTTCGGTCCTGGCCGCACGCTCTGCCTCGTTGACCCGTCTGACGGCGTTCGCCTCTGCAAGTTTGCGATCGGCGACATCGCTGATGCAGCCGATGGTCCCCGTGGCATTGCCACGCTCGTCGGTAATCACCTTGCCGCGGCCCTGTAGCCAGTGGATGCTCCCGTCCTGCCAGAAGACCCGGTGGTCGACGCTGTACGAGGATTTCTCGGCGATGGCCAGCGCCACTACAGCCAGCGTGCGCTCGATATCCTCTGGATGGAGGAGGGCGACATAGTCCTCGTACGTACCGCCGAACGTTCCGGGCTCGGCCCCGAAGAGGCGCTCGGTCGCAGCGTCCCACACCGTCACGCCGGTTTGCATATCCCAGCTCCACGTCCCCAACTCACCGGCTGCCAATGCCAGCAGCAGATGGTCGGTCAGCTCCGATTTTTCTCGTTGCAGGCGGGTGAGTTCGTTCGCCTCGTCGGCAACGCCGACCGCACCGATGATCCGACCGTGTCCATCGCGAAGCGGTCCGAGGAACGAGGACGTGGAGATGGCGGAGCCGTCCCGTCTGGTAGCCGTGATCATCCCGTTCCAGTCGTCGCCTGCGAACGCTCTGTTCAGGAGTTGCCGTCCGGCGTCGCGTAGTTCTACGGGACAGATCAGCTCGACGAGTTGCCGACCAACTGCTTCGAGCCGGCTCCAACCATAGAATCGCTCCGAAACCAGGTTCCACCCGACGATCGCGCCGGAGAGGTCGACGAGCACGATCGCTCTCAGCAATGCGTCGAGCGCTGGCTGATTGTTCGCCGCAACGATATCGACCGCCGCGCTACTCGGTTCGGTCACTCGTCCCCACCTCACGCGATCGACACGTCGTCTGATGCCTTTTCTGGCGCTTGCCAGGCTCGTCCGGCTCTGATGCGATGACAACATCTGACCAACGCAGTGTTGGAGCGGGTGACGGGGATCGAACCCGCATAATCAGTTTGGAAAACTGAGACTCTAGCCATTGAGCTACACCCGCGAAGGCGAACGACAGGCTAGCGAACGATCGGCCGACCTGCGACCCGGGTGTCAACGCAGCACCCGAGTGTCGTGACACCCGCAGGCGTCGCATTGACACTCGGGTCGCGGCTGTTGGAGCGGGCTGCAGGGCTAGCGTCTGGCGGGTGAGTGATCTCGCCATCTCGATGGATCAGGCCGGTGATGTCCTTCGGCAGTCGGCCTTCATCGGCTGGTGGGGGATCGAACTCGTCGAGCTCGGAGCTGGCACGGCGGCGGTCAGATTGCCGTTCCGGCCACAACTCGTGCGTCCGGGGGGCGTGCTCCACGGATCTTCCTACGAGGTCGTTGCTGATGTCGCCTTGTGGTTGGCGATCATGACGCTGACCGGCGAGGAGCGGATGGCGGTGACGATCGAGATGAAGACGAGTTTCCTGCGCGGATCGACGAGCGACATCACCTCGCGCGGGACGGTCACGAAACTCGGTCGCCGTATCGTCTTCGGCACCGCAGACACGTTCGACGCTGCTGGTTCTCTCGTCGCCCAGAGCACACTGTCGTATGTTCGGGCACTTTCATAGCGCTGCATCAGCTGTGCTGATGCCTGTATGGCAGCCCGTGTGGATGCGAGGAATGCTGTGGTGAATGCCATTGGCTCGAGGGCTAGCGGGCAGAATGGTCGGCTGTGAATCAGCGGCCGGAGGATCAGATGGAACAGCAGGGCATCGTCGCGCTCGACCTCGAAGGTGTGCTCGTCCCGGAGATATGGATTGCCGTTGCCGAGCGGACGGGGATCGAGGCACTCACACGGACCACTCGTGACGAACCGGACTACGACGTATTGATGCGCGGGCGATTGGCGATCCTCGCAGAGCACGGCCTGACGATGTCGACGATCGCCGACGTCATTTCGACGCTGTCGCCGATCGACGGAGCTGTTGAGTTCCTCGACGAGCTGCGCCGGCGGACCCAGGTCGTCATCCTGTCCGACACCTTCGAGCAGTTCGGCGGACCCTTGATGGTTCACCTCGGCATGCCGACGCTGCTGTGCCATCGCCTGATCGTTGCTGACGATCGCATCGTCGATTACCGGTTGCGCATGCAGGATCAGAAACGCCACGCCGTCACTGCCTTGAAATCCTTGAACTACCGGGTCGTCGCAGCCGGCGACTCGTACAACGATGCAGCGATGCTCGCTACCGCCGACGCCGGCTTCTGGTTCCATTCGCCCGATTCGATCAAAGCACAGTTCCCGCAGTTCCCGGCGACCGATTCATACGACGAGCTGCTGACGATGCTGACCGCAGCGCTGGAAACCCGACCGACCGACGCCGTGACATGAGCGTCTGATGCGCTCGCTTGCGGAGGCAATGTCCGATGGCATCGTCGTTCTCGACGGGGGCCTTGCCACAGAACTCGAACGGCGCGGCAACGACTTGTCGTCGTCGTTGTGGTCTGCCAGGCTGCTCGCCGAGGCGCCGGACGAGATCGTTGCAGCTCACCGTGCATACTTCCGCGCCGGAGCGCAGGTGGCGACGACGGCGAGCTATCAGGCGTCGTTCGAAGGTTTTGCCACCCTTGGAATCGACGATGACGAGGCGGTCGTACTGATGTGTCGCAGTGTTGCGCTCGCGGCACGAGCACGGGACGACGTCGCTCACGAAGACGAC
>JAYTOR010000288.1:0-27088 GCA_043747685.1 Actinomycetota bacterium | reverse complement strand
TAGGACTCCTGGCTGTTGTCGCTGTTGAAGCTGTGCCGGAAATGCTTGACGAACATCAGTGTGATGATTGTCCATAGGTAGGCGCTGCCGCCGAGTTTCATGATCGCGCCGGCCGTTTGCTGGTCCGACGTCACCGACATCCCGAAGACACGCACGGGAATGTCGTAGCTCTTGTAGACCACACCGTCCGCCATCGTCAGCCAGCCCGCAGGGATCGTCGGAACGACCGAGGTGAGGAACAGGGCGATCATCTTGCCCATCGGTTTGAGGTGGAATTCCTGCAGTGGGCCGCAGATCGACATCCACAACATCAGCGCCGTCAGTACGAGTGCTGAGTGCATCGAGTAGTGCAACACGCCGGGGGCCGAGGCGATGTGGTCGACGACGATCGGCGTGTGGCTGATCATGACGACGCCGTTGAACAACACGGCGGCGACGACGGGTTTGCACAGCCAGCGAACGACTCTGTACGCCCTGTCCTGACCGAGCAGCAGTCTGGCAAGCCATTCCGGCGTCGCCAGCAGCGCCAACGGCGGCAGGAAGTAGCTCAACATCATGTGCTGCACCATGTGCACGGAGAACAGGTACTGCTCGCCGATGTCGTGCATCGGCCAATCGGAAGCGATCCACAGGATAGCGATCGCCCCGATGAAACAGTTGCGCTGCCGCTTCGTCTGTACAGCTTCGCCAGGCTCCACGACCTGCGGTCCGACAACACGCACGAGATAGACGTACGACCCGATCAGGAACGCAACGAGCAGCCACACCTCCGGGTGTGGGACGAAACGCCACGGGTTCGGGTAACCGTCGAGAGCGGCAAGCACGGCGGGACCTCAGCGACTCCAGAACTTGAAAGTCGCCAGCGCACCACTGTAGATCAGCACGGCGAGGCCGAGGCCGACCCAGAAGGCCATGTTGAACCATTTGCTGTCGAATCGTAGGTGCATGAAGAACAACACGACCGTGACGAACTTGATCGCCATCAGGATGAACAGCACGGGCAGGAAAAGGGCACCGATGTCGATGTATTTCAGACCGACTTCCATGCCGGTCAGCACAGCCAGGAAGATGGCGATCTTGACGTAGTAGATGTCCGGCTTGTGAGCATGGTCGAACTCGCCGCCGACGTGCTCGGTCTGCACCGCGCCGTCGTCGTGGGAGGCCGTGTCGTGTGCGTCTGTCGCGATGCTCATGAGTGCCTCAGGCCGGGATCAGGTAGACGAGGGTGAAGATGACGATCCAGATAATGTCGACGAAGTGCCAGTAGAGGCCGACGATTTCGACGACCTCCGCCTTGTCGCCTGGTACCCGTTCCTTCTTGATCATTCTGCGGACCGCCATCAGCATGATGATGCCGACGGTCACGTGGACGCCGTGGAAACCGGTGAGGGTGTAGAAGCTGGAGCCGAAGAGGCTTGTCGTGAAACCGAGACCATGCTTGTAGAACTCGGTGAATTCGAAGACCTGACCGCCGACGAACGTGGCACCGAGCAGCGCTGTGACCGCCAGCCAGGTGTCGAGCGCCTTGAGATCCTTGCGCGCCGCTGCCGTAACGGCGAGCACCATCGTCAGTGAACTCATCAGCAGCACGAATGAACTGACAGACGTGAACGGGACGTTGTAGACCTGCTCCGGGGTCGGGCCGTTGCCGAGACGACCGCGGTACAGCATGTAGACAGAGATCAGACCGCCGAAGAGCAGGCACTCCGAGCCGAGGAACAGCCACATGCCGAGCTTGTTGTTCGACAGGCCGAGCGACGTCGCATGAGCGCCACCGCGGTCGGCGGAGTGGTCCGCAACGGAGTGGTCCGCAATGTGAGCTTCACGGTCGTCGTTGCCGACGACGTTGAGGGGAAGGGTCACGTCAGCCAATGGTGGCCAGCTCCTTCGTGCCGCCACCATCGTTACCAGAGGGTGGCTCGTAGTCTGACGGTTCTGGTACCGAGGGCTCCATCGACCAGCCGAAGATGGCGAAGAAGATGACGGCAGCGCCGATGGCGATCAAGATGTGGCTGAAGATGATGCCGTAGCCGATGATCGGCAGTCCGATCGCCAGGATGATCGGCCAGTACGACGGTCCTGGCAGGTGGATGTTCTTGTCGGCGTTGGCCTCCTGGATGGCCATCAGCTCCTCGGCAGTCGCCACCGGCCTGAGTTCGCCCGTTTCGGCATCCGCCTCGTACTTGCGATGGAAGAACTCGTCGAGGTTGGTGACCGTCGGGATGACGTCGAAGTTGTGAGTCTTCGGCGGGCTGGAGGTCATCCATTCGACACTGCGGGCATCCCACGGGTCGAGCGGGGCCTTCGTCAACTGGCGGCGCTTGTACGTATAGAAGATGTTGATGATGAAGAACAAGACGCCGACCGCGAGGATGAACGAGCCGATGGTGGCGACGAGGTTCCAGAACGCCAGGTTGAAGAAACCCGAGCCGACCCGGCTGGTGTCGTACCGGTACATACGTCGCGGCTGACCCTGCAGACCGAGGATGTGCATCGGCCCGAACGTCAGGTTCATGCCGATGACCATCAACCAGAAGTTGATCTTGCCGAGCGTTTCGTTGAGCAGCGTGCCGAAGGCCTTCGGCCACCAGTAGTAGAAGCCGGCGAACAGACCGAAGACGGCACCACCGAAGATCACGTAGTGGAAGTGGGCGACGATGTAGTACGTGTCGGTCTGCTGGGTGTCGGACGGGGCGACGGCGTGGGTGACGCCGGAGAGGCCACCGATGGTGAATTCGAAGATCAAGCCGATCGCGAAAAGCATCGCTGTCGTGAAGCGCAGCTTGCCGCCCCACAACGTCATCAGCCAGTTGATGATCTTGACGCCGGTCGGGATGGCGATGGCCATCGTCGAGAACGAGAAGACGGCAACCGACACCGGGCCGAGTCCGGATGCGAACATGTGGTGGGCCCACACGCCCCAACCGAGGAAGCCGATCGCTGCGCCGGAGAACACCATCAGCGGGTAGCCGAACAGCGGCTTGCGAGCAAAGACCGGCAGGACTTCGGAGACGATGCCGAAACTGGGTAAGACGAGGATGTACACCTCCGGATGGCCGAAGATCCAGAACAGATGTTGCCAGAGCAGCGGGTCAGCGCCCGCTCTGACGTCGAAGAACGTTGCACCGAACGTGCGCTGGAACGTCAACAGGAAGAGGGCGACGGTGATGACCGGGATGGCGAACAGCAGCAGGAACTGCGTGACAAGAATCATCCACGTGAACATCGGCATTTTCATCATCTTCATGCCGGGGGCTCGCATGTTGAGGATCGTGACAATCAGGTTGATCGCCCCGGTCAACGAAGCGATGCCGGTGACCTGGAGGCCGAAGGCCCAGAAATCGACTCCGTGGCCAGGCGAGAAGAGCCGGCTGGAGTTCGGTGCATACATGAACCAGCCACCCTGGGCCGCGCCGCCGAACACCCATGAGGTGTTGAGGAAGACGCCACCGGCGAGGAAACACCAGAAACCGAAGGCATTGAGCCGGGGGAAGGCAACGTCACGGGCACCGATCTGCAACGGCACGAGATAGTTGGCGAATGCTGCCGCCATTGGCATCACGAAGAGGAAGATCATCGTCGTGGCGTGCATCGTGAACATCTGGTTGTAAAGGTCGGCGCTGAGGATCTTCCCGTTCGGTTGCGCCAGTTGCAGGCGGATCAGCAGCGCTTCGAGACCGCCGACCACGAAAAACGTCAAGGAGACGACGCCATACATGATGCCGAGTTGCTTGTGGTCGACGGTGAAGAACCATGACCGCCATCCGTTGCTGGAAACCGGGCGCCTGAAGACGCCGAGTGCCTGCTTCGGGCCAACAGGGGTGGTCATTCCACCAGCGCGCGCCAGGGCGGGCGTGGCAATTGGTCGTTCGATGATTGCCATCTCAGTCCTTTCTCATGGCTTCCGCCTGCAATCTCGTCGCCGTCACAGAGAGCCCCACGCGGCGCAGCACCCGGTCACTTCAACGTCTCGAGATAGGCGATCAACTGATAAATCGCATTCTCGGACAGCTTGAGGTTCGGCATCCCCTGTCCGAGCCCCGTTGCCGCCGGCATCATCGGCTTCAATGCAACCGGGTCCCTGAGCCACGCTGCGAGCGTGTCGCGATTCAGGCACTCCGGCGTGACGCCCTTCAGGTAGAGCGCACCGAACGCTTCCGGCGAAGCAGTGCGCAGATTTGCCCGGCAATCCGGTGTCAGCAGAGCAAAGGTTGCGCCGGCAAAGGTCGAGCGGCTCATCAGGTGCGTGAGGTTAGGCGCTGCGCCGGGAACGAGGTTCTGGTCGGCTCTGGCGATCACGGGATTGCCATCCGCATCGACGCGACCACTGACCTGATGGCACCGGCTGCACTGGGAGAAGGTGGTGAAGCCGTCAGCAGCAGCTTTGTCCATCGACGTGTCGACCTTGGCAGCGGTCGGTGCTGCGTCGGTCGTCTGCTTCGTGACCCAGGTAGCGAAATCAGCGGCGTCGAGGGCGACGGCTTCCATCTTCATGTTGGCGTGCGAGAGCCCGCAGAACTCGGTGCACTGGCCGTCGTAGATACCGGGGTGGTCGGCCTCGAGACGCAGCGGCTGCACGCGGCCCGGGACTGCGTCCTTCTTGCCGTTCAGCGCAGGAATCCAGTACGAGTGGATGACGTCGCGGCTCATCACCCGGAGCAGTACGCACTGGCCTGTGGGGATGACGAGTTCGCCGGAGGTGACGATCGGCTTGGGGATGCCGGCCTGTACTGGGTAGGAATACTCCCACCACCAACGCTGGCCGGTGACGTTGACGACGATCTTGCAGTCGTTCGTCTTGGCAAGCTTGAAGATCGTTTGTGTCGTCGGCACGGCGATGACACCGAGCAGTACCGCCGAAACGACGACGGTGCCGATTTCGATCACGCTGTTGCCGTGACCCTGGCCGGGGATCGGCTGGCCACGATCCTTGAACTTGTACACCGCAAAGCCGAGGAAGGCGAAAACGATGATGCCGACGATGCACGCAGCGACCATCGGGAAGAGTTGCAGATCGTTGATCTTTCGAGCGTTGTCGCCCTTCGGTGTGAAGATCGACTGCGTTTCGTTCTTCGCACATCCGGCCATCAGCACCGTGCCGGCGACCATTGCCAGCGGCGTTCCGAGACGGCGGAGCCGATGCGCTGACGCTGGGCGGGTCATTGGTTCTCCCGAGATTTCGAGCACGGACTGAACGGTACTGCCCTCTTGGCGATTTGTGAGAATGCGATCGGGGTGACGCTGGACACCAGTCCGCTGAGCTGCGGAAAGTCGGCGCGTCACGGGACCACGACTTCGACCTTGGCGGCCGGTGATGCTCCGGGGACCTCGGCGTAGAAGTTGTCGTTGGGGTACAGCGGCAAGTGGTTCAGCTTGAACGTCAACAACTGCGTCTTACCTGCCGGGATCAGCGAGGTGCAGAACTGCACCGCTTTCTTGAGCACGTTGCCGGCGGCATCCTTCTGCTCGGGAGCGACCGGCTCGAGACCGCCGTAGATCCGCAGCCTGTACGCACCAGGATGATCGTTCTTGAACAGGATGTTCGTCGTGCTACCGCGATCGACCGTCAATGCAGAGTCCGGCAGAGCCCCGCTGAACTGCTGGAGCGTCAGCGTGCCGTCGGCGTTGTAGGTGAACGTTCCAGTCGTACTCGACTTGGCGGCGACAGCGCCGTCCGGCTTCTCGTCCTTGGCCTTGTCCTGGGTCGGTCCACAGCTCGGACCATCCTTCTTGTAGGCCAGCGCTTCGGTGTGATCGGCGGTCAATTTGGCGTTCTGCCCGCTGCCGGCAGCCCACACGCCTACCCCGGCAACGCCGAGCGAGGCAACGCTGAGCACCCCGACGACCGCGCCCTTGCGCAGATTCGGCTTGAGGGCGATCACCAGGCCACCGAAGAGGATCACTGCTCCGAAGAGGCCGAAGAAGACCGGGGCGATATCGCTGTTGGACGTCAGCATCAAGCGACTGAAGCTGAAGACCAGCACGCCGAGGGCGAGCGCGGCGCCGAACGGGAACTCGAGCGGGTTGAGGAGCTTGGCACGCACGGAGCCGTTGAACGCTGTATCGGCTGATGCGCGGTCGGCCCAGGCCGCGACAGTCCATTCGAACAGGGCGACGGCGACAACGATGATCCCGGCGATGAAGTATCGCTTGTCCGTCACGACGCCGACGGCAACCAGTGCGCCACCGGCCGCAGCAACGACCGGCCACATACTCGGCGAGGCCGGAGCCAGTGTGTTCGGGGCCGTACGGACTGCGGCGTCGTCCATCGCCGCGATGTTGGCGTCATGGGTCAGCGCAGAGACACCGGTGAACAACACGAGCACGCCGAGCAGGAACCACAGGCTGATGCCGCCGATGTCCGTGAAGTTGCGCGTGAAGCCGTATACGAGTAATCCGATGAGGGCGGCGGCGGAGAGTCCGCCGAAGAGTTTCGTTCCTTGCGTCAGCATCTGTCCCTACTTCGTCACGTAGATCACGAACCAGATCACCGTGAACACGGCGGTGATCACGTACCAGTATGTTGCGAGTGAAATCAGGACATCATGGTCCTTGGTTCTGCCCCCGAGGTATCGAAACGCCGTCGTCAGGCTGTATGCAAGTGCACCGATGAGACAGGCGAGGAAGGCACCGGTGATCGTGTAGAAAAGCACCTGGTAGGTACCGCCGCGCAGCGACATCGCCATCCGCTTGTAGACCAGCGCCTGGGCATTGATGGTGGCAATCGCCATGATCGCGCAGAGGAACAGCATCAGCGCCGTACTCGTGTGGTTGTCCTGCTTGGCGGAGATGATCGCCCCCGTGATGAGCACACAGGCAAAGGCCAGCGTGATCAGCATGATGTTGGACGGCACCTGTGGGATCTCGACGCCCTTCGGCAGCCAGACATGGCTCGGCCGCTTGGTGACGTTGGGCGCGAGCGGAGAGGCGTCGCGCAACTTCAGGAAGATCGCCAGCATGCCACCGAAGAACATGGCGATCGCCGCGCTTATCAGCGCAGTGCCGACGAAGAGTTGGCGCTTGGGGGCCGAAGCCGGAGCGACGGGGAGTGCGATCATCTGAGCGCCCCTGTCTGTGCGGGCTTGGCAGTCTGCGTCCTGGCCGGTGCGTTCAATCCGTCAGGCTTCAAATCCGTCAGCGGATGTGAGGATGCAGCGGTCGGGGCCACAGCGAAGTTCTCGACCGGCGGTGGCGAGGAGGTCATCCACTCGAACGTCTGGCCGTCGTAGGGATCGTCACCGGCGAGCTCACCCTTGGTGAACGACATCAGCGCCACGAGCACGAACAAACCCACCGTCGCGAGCATCAGCGCGTGGCCGGCCATGCTCAGGGCGTTGAGCACGCTTGTTGCCGACTGCTTGTCGAAGCCGCCTGCGGTGTAGCCGGGCTGCTTCATGAAGCCGAGAATGATCATCGGGATCGAGGCCAGGACGGCACCGCCAGCACCGAGCAGCACGAACGGCAACGCCTTCTTGTCGTCGATCCTGCGACCCCACAGCTTCGGTCCCCAGAACGTCAGTGCGCCGAGTGCCAGCAGGACGACGGAGTAGCCGACGAGAATGCTCACGCCCTCCTCGTAGACGGTGCCGGTGAGCTTGATCGGAGCGATGTCGCCGACAGCATGCAGCGCGAATCCGGCCATCAGCAGCGCACCGCCGATGAGGTTGAACTGGGTGGCTGCGCTCAGCAGTACCTTGACGTTGAGCTTTGGTGCGGCCATCGTCTTGCCGGTGAGGCCAACGACGATCAATACGCCGAGGATCGGAAGTGCCCCGAACAGCAGCCACGGGGTCGTGTCCTTGATGTAGCGGACCATCGCCCCGAGGAAGTTCTCCCAGGTCTTGAACGAGTGCCGTCTGGCGGGCAGGGTCAGTGCCGTCTGGGTCACCGCAGCGGCAGCCGAAACGCCAGCAAGGCCGACGCCGATCCGCAGGATCGGTCGTTGCAACAGATGGCGGCGGGCGAGCGTGGAGATGGAGTCGGGGATCGCCCCGAGGAGCGGCAGCGAATAGACGAGCATCGCCGGTGCACTGAGTCCCCATCCGGTCCACTGCAGCACGCCGGCGTTGCCACCGAAGGTCGATCGTTCGTAGAGATGATCCACGAGTACGAGCACGGTCGCCGCCGCCAGCACCGGCAGCGTCAGCGCGATGGCGACACAGCCGACGAGCGCCGAGTAGGAAAACAGTGGCACCCTTTTGAGCGTCAGACCTGGTGCCCTGGTGGTGAGCACGGTCGCAGCGATCGTCGAGGCAGCGATGACGAGGCCGGCAATCGCCAACACGACTCCGCCGAGGTAGAGGTCGACGAGGTGCGGCTTGCCACCGCCGGGTCCACCGTTGCCTGCGAGCGAGAAGATGATGAGGCCGCTCCCGAACAGCCAGCTCCAGAAACCGAGGAGGGCCGCCCGCGGAAAGGCGATCGAACGGGCGCCGACCTGCAGCGGGACGATCGCCATTGCCAGGCCGATGGTGAGTGGCAGCACGACGAAGAATGCCAATCCGACCCTGAGCAGCGAAAAGAGTTGTTCGAATGCTCCGCTGTCGAGCACGTAGCCGTTCGGGTTGATCCGCTCGAGGCCGATCAGCCCGCCGATGACGCCGACGCCCAGCGTCAGCAACAGCGAAACACCGACGAACATCCGTCCGATTCGTTTGTGGTCGGTGGTCGTGATCCATGCAGCGATGTCGGACAGGGAGCGCGCTGCCACCGATGGTTCGGTCGATGCGAGTGCTTCTGTTCGCGTGTCGATTGTCGTCATGCGTATCCTCTCGCTCCGTGACGACGCGTCGCGCCGCCCGAGCGAATGATCGGGGCTGGTTCCGGCACTTGACACTACCCACTCGCTATGGCTGACGCCGAAATCGTCAACCGGTTTCGTCGAGAACCCAACGCTGCGACGCAAATGAGCCGGTCGCGATCCGGATGTTTTTCATCGTCATCAGGACGTTTTCATCGTCTCCAGTTCGGCAGCGATGATCGATCGGACCTGATCACGAAGCTGTGGATAATCCTTCTGGGTCATCCCGACGGTCGAGATCGGCGCAAGCATCCGTGCTTCTGCATGGCATTCTCCGAAACGCCAATTGTGTTTGCGCAACGCTGTGTGCGTGCCGCACACGGCCACAGGAAGGATCGGCACCTGCTTCTCGATCGCCAGGCGGAACGCACCGTTCTTGAATTTGCCGAGTTCGCCAGTGAACGACCTGGTCCCTTCCGGGAAGATCATCACCGACACGTGCTTGTCCAGGCGATCTGCGCATTGCGCCATGGCGTCCATCGCGCTGGATCCGACACCGCGGTTCAGCGGAATATCGCCGGCCATCTTCATCATCCAGCCAAGAACCGGGATACGGGTGATCTCGACCTTCGAGAGCCACTTCATCTCGAATGGAAGATGACTCAGTAGAAGGATGTCGACGAACGATTCATGGTTCGAGCAGACGACGTAGGGATGCCGAGGATCCTTCGGCGCCGTGCCGGTGACCTTGAACTCCCACAGCGGATTCAGCATCTGGTGGGCCACTGCGAGCTTGCGGAACATGAAACCTGCGTAATACCTGCCCTTGTCGAACGGTGCGGTGACCAGGCGGATCACGGCCACCATCGGGAGCCAGAGCGCCACGACGAGCCCGAGGATGAACCATGCCCACACGGAGAGGATGTCGATTTTGATGCGTTCGACGATGTTGCGGGGCGACGATGCGGTCAGACTGGCGCCGGATTGATCGTCGCTGATCGGGGGCTCTCTGTCATTGCTCACCGATGGAGCATGGCACGTCAACGACCCGGTGACCATCCGCAGGACTCCCCGGCGGAGACCTGGCACCGACCGTCGCTGCGCTGACGATCTGCAGAGCTCAGGATCCATTCAGGAAAATGGGAGAATCTTCAGGATCACTTCAGTCCCTCGGGAGCAAACTAGTGGGATGAGACTGCTTGTTGTTGAAGATGAAAAGCGCCTCGCCGCCGCACTGCGCCGAGGTTTGGAGCTTGCCGGGTTCGCGGTCGACATCGCTATGGACGGCAAGCAGGCGCTGTGGCTCGCCGGTGAACACCCCTATGACGCCATCGTCCTCGACATCATGCTGCCGGGTGTCAATGGCTTCCAGGTGTGTGCCGAGCTCCGCGAAAAAGGTAATTGGACACCGATCCTGATGCTGACCGCCAAGGACGGCGAACTCGACGAGGCAGAGGCGCTCGACACCGGAGCCGACGACTTCCTGTCGAAGCCGTTCTCCTTCGTCGTTCTCGAAGCCAGGCTTCGGGCCCTGCTTCGCCGGGGGAGCCGCGAGCGTCCGAGCGTGCTCAGCGTCGGTGATATCCAGATCGATCCGGCGACTCGCTCGGTGCGACGTGACGGCCGCGAGATCGAATTGACGGCCAAGGAGTTCTCGATTCTGGAGTATCTCGCCCGCCGCCAGTCCGAGGTCGTCTCCAAGTCGGATCTGCTGGCCCACGCCTGGGATTTCGCTTTTGACGGAGCCCCGAACAACGTCGAAGTCCATATCTCCAATCTGCGCCGCAAGATCGACAAGGACTTCGAGCGGAACAGCCTCCGCACGGTACGTGGCTCCGGCTACCGTCTCGTCGCGGATGCCGCATAAGCCACGATTCCTCCTTCCTCGGTCAGTACGTGCCCGCACCACTGCGGTCGCAATGCTGGTTGTCGCCGGTGCCTTCGGCTTCGGCGCAGCGGCGTTCGTGTCAATCCTGCGGACGCGCCTGACCGACGCCGTCGATCAAACTGCGATCAACCGCGTCAACGACGTGGTCGCACTGCAGAACATCCCGAACTCACTGAGTTTCCCTGGCGATACCGACACCTTCATCCAGGTTGTCTCGACCACCGGCACCGTACTGTCGCGAACCGAGAACGCCGAGGACAGCCCGGCGGTCTCACTGCAGAAGGCGACGCCGCAGGTGCAGGTATTCACTGTCGGCCGGCTGGGAAACGGCGCATCCGAGCCATTCCGTGTAGCAGCCGTCAGCGCCACGATTTCGGGCGAGGCGGTATTCGTCTTTGCCGGCGAATCGCTGAAACCGACGGACAGCACGGTCTCGGCAGTGACGCGGGACCTGCTGATCGCCTTACCGTTCCTGGTCGGACTCGTCGGCCTGATTGCCTGGAGGACGACCAAGCGCGCCCTACGACCAGTGCACCAGATCACGGCGCAGGTCTCGTCGATCGGCGAGTCGGATCTCAGCCGCCGGGTGCCGGCTGCCGCTGTCGATGACGAGATCGGTGAACTGGCGACGACGATGAACGCGATGCTCGCCAGAGTCGAGCAGGCAATGTCCCGCCAACGTCGTTTCGTCGCCGATGCATCCCACGAACTGCGCAGTCCGCTGACATCGCTGAGGACGCAGATCGAAGTCGCCTCGACCGATCCGGCGGGTGTGACGATGCGCGAGGCCGAGCCGGACCTGCTCGCCGAACTCGATCGGCTCGACCACCTCGTCCGAGACCTGCTCGGCATGGCGAGGATCGACGCCAGAGCAACGGTCGTCACGGCGTTCGACCTCTCGAGCTCGGTCCGCAAGGCGATGAGCCAGCGGCGCTCGACCGCCCAGGTCGTCCATCGCGTCGACGTTCCGACCTCGCCAGTCATCGTCCTCGGTGTTGCAGACCATCTCACGCGGGCTGTGGGAAACCTCGTCGACAATGCGGACCGCCATGCTGTTGGGCGGGTCGATGTGTCACTGCATGTCGATCACGGCCAGGCGGTGATCGAGGTCGTGGACGACGGAAGCGGCATTCCGGTGGACAAGCGCGAGTATGTCTTCGAACGTTTCACCCGACTGGACGACGCTCGTGCGACCGATGACGGAGGGAGCGGGCTCGGACTGGCGATCGTGCGCGACATCATTTCGATGCACGGCGGAACGATCGCCGCCACAGACGGCACGATCGCGCCGATGACCGGCGCCCGGATGGTCATTCGCCTCCCGCTGGACCACACACCGATCGACGATGGCGGCACGCTGGCAGGCGTGCTCACGAGCGAACGCCGAGGTGCGGCGGCGGGCTGACACGAATCACCACAGCGGCGATGGAACAACTGATTCCCGTACCCAGTAGGAAACCCCCAACCGTGTCGGTGAAGAAATGTGCGCCGAGGCTGATGCGCGAGACTGCCACCAGAACGACGCCGGCGAACGCAGCGACCGACAGCAGGCCGAGCCGCCCACTCGCGCCACCAAGAGCCTGCACCGAGGCGACGAGGACGATGGCGACGGCGAGCGCCGTGAATCCGGCGACGTGTCCCGATGGAAAGTGCTGGTTGCGGAACTGATCGCCGATACCCGTGGGTTCGGCGAAGCGGTCAACCGCCTTCTTGGCGAGCGTCTCGGCGACTGCCGCAACGACCGGTGCGCCGATGACGAACACGGCGACGATCATCCGCCGCCGGAGACTCAGCCAGATGGCGACGGAAATACCGACGAGCGCGACCCCTGGGGCTGAACCGAAGAATGTGGCAGCCGTCGCCACCTTGTGCCCACGCGTGCCCTGGACCCGGTACAGCGCAGAGTCGACCGCCCGGTCGAACGGCAGGTTTCCGGCATGGTGAGCGGCAAAGGCCAACAATACGAACAATACCGCACACGCGCCGGCGACCGCGACGAGAGGCCGCACCCCCGTGTCGCTCACAATCCTGATTCCCTCCAGTCAGGTCCCATCCCCATGGGCGGATCGTCATCCTGACGGTGGCCGGACATGAAGCGACGTGCGTCGAGCCGACTCACGCCAGGCAGGTGCCGGAGTTCGAGGATGAACAGGACCAGTACAGCTGTGAGCGTGGCGAGCAGCATTCTGCCGATACCGGAGAGCACCCCGACTGCCACCATCGCCCACATGCCGACTGCGGTCGTCATTCCGTGGACCTCGGTTGCCGTCCCGTGTACGTCGGTTGTGATCGGCTGGCGAAAGACGAGACCACCGCCGATGAATCCGACGCCAGTGACGATGCCGGCGATCACCTTGCCGGCGTCAGCCGGAAACGGGATCGCCGCAATCGTGAACGCTGCAGCGCCGACGCAGACGAGCGAGAACGTCCGGTCACCGACCGGGTGCCCACGGAACTGCCGCTCCCAGCCGATCACCGATCCGAGGCCAGCTGCGACGAGCAGCCGGAGCACGGCATCGAGGTTGCTCAGCGTCGTGTTCACGCAGCAAGATTACGGCCGATGGGCTCGCACGCAGCGGTCATCGTCTGACCGCTGCTTCCGTCAGCACCTGCGAGCCCAGCCGCTGACAGCTCGGCTCATCGGTTGCTGGATTCGCGGACGATCAACTCCGGCTCGAAGACGACGCGCTCGTGCCGGTGATCTTCATTCGTCGCTTCGTCGATCAGCAGTTCAGCGGCGCGCCGACCGAGCTGGTGTCGCGGCTGGCGGACAGAGGAGAGCGGGACGGCGAGTGCCTCGGCGAAACCGATGTCGTCGTAGCCGACCACGGCGACATCGCCGGGAATCCGCATCCCTCTGCTCAGCAGTTCCTGCATCATGCCGATCGCCAACAGGTCGTTGACGCACGAGACTGCCGTCGGCCGCCGCAGCGGTGCGATGTCGAGCAGCGAGCGTGCCGCAGCGATCCCACCAGCGATGTTCAGCGAGGGGGTCGGCAGAATCACCAACGCGCTCGCAGGGCGCTTGCGGTCGGCCATCGCCTTGCGGGCCCCTGCGAGTCGGTCGACCACCTGTGGCACCGGCTTGCTCTCGGCACCGACGAAGCCGACCCGTTTGTGGCCGATGTCGAGCAGATGCCTGACGGCCATCTCGCCTCCCGCCACGTCATTGACCGATACGGAGCACTGTTTGCGAGAGGCCCCCTTGTAGTCCAGCAGGACGAGTGGGATCCCCCGTTCACGGAGACGGGTGATTGCCCCGGCAGGCGAACCAACAGGAACGTGGAGCACGCCGAGGACCTGTTGCTCGGCGAGCATCGTCAGATATCGCTCCTCCTTGTCGGCGCCATTGTCGCTGTCGCAGACGATCAGCAGGGCGTCGGCGGCACTGGTGACGTCCTCGATCCCGCGGGCGACGTCGGTGAAGAACGGGTTGCCGATGTCCGGCACGATGAGGCCGATCGTGCGGCTCTGACCTCTGCGAAGTTGCCGCGCCGATTCGTTGCGTACATAGCGAAGAGCGTTCACGGCATCCTCGACACGCTGCCGCGTTCCGGCAGCGACGAGGTCAGGTCGGTTCAGGACATTCGACACCGTTCCGACCGAAACACCTGCATGGTCTGCGACATCTCGAATGTCCGGCTGCCGCGTCACAACAGAGAAACTACTTGACAGCGTCGTGGTCGGGGTTTATCGTTCTCCGAAATTGAATCGTTTCAATCAATTCAACGCCGTTCATGCCCTCCGGGGCCGACGACGACCCAGGGGGGAGCGACGTGTCAACTGAGAATCGAGACGAGCCCCTCGCCGGGCACGCATCCGCAGCTGCCGAAACGCCGGAACCACTGCTCGTACTTCGTCAGGCGACGAAGTCGTTCGGCTCGGTCCGCGCCCTCGAAGATGGTTCGATCACCCTCTATCCGGGCGAAGCACATGCGTTGCTCGGCGAGAACGGCGCCGGCAAGTCGACGCTCGTCAAGATCCTCGCCGGGGTCCACCAGCCCGACGCCGGTGAACTGATCGTCGCCGGCCGTACCCTCGTCCTCAACGGGCCGGCAGCGTCGCGCGCTGTCGGCATTTCGGTGATCTACCAGGAACCGACGCTGTTCCCGGATCTCAGCGTCGCCGAGAACATCTTCATGGGACGCCAGCCGCTCGGCTCGTTCCGTCGAATCGACAAAGTGGAAATGCGGCGCCGAGCCGAGGCGGTCTTCCGTCGACTCGGCGTCGCACTCGATCCGTTGCGGCCAGCTCGCGGGCTGTCGGTCGCCGACCAGCAGATCGTCGAGATCGCCAAGGCGATCTCTTTCGACGCCAAGGTCATCGTGATGGACGAACCGACAGCGGCGTTGACATCCGTCGAAGTGGCCCGTCTCTTCGAAGTCGTGCGCGCCTTACAGGCTGAGAACGCCGCCGTGCTGTTCGTCTCCCACCGCCTGGAAGAGGTCTTCGCGCTCTGTCAGCGGATGACAATCATGCGCGACGGACGCTTCGTACGCACCTCCCTTATCGAAGACGAATCGATCGACAGCATCATTCGCTCGATGGTCGGACGGGACCTCGACTCGTTGTTTCCAAAGACGGCGACCATGCTCGGCGAGATTGCGCTGTCGGTCGAACGGCTCACCCGTGAAGGCGTCTTCACCGACGTCTCCTTCGACGTTCGGCGTGGTGAGATCGTTGCGCTTGCCGGCCTCGTCGGTGCTGGACGCAGCGAGATCGCCAGGGCGATCTTCGGCATCGACCGTCACGACGCCGGAACGGTCCGCCTCGACGGCACACCGTTACCGAACGGTTCACCGTTGGCGGCGATGGATGCCGGCATCGGCTTCGTTCCGGAAGACAGACGCCAGCAGGGGCTGGTGATGGACCTCAGCATCGACCACAACGTGGCGCTCGCCTCGCTGTCACGGCTGAGCCGGAACGGGCTGATTCACCGCTCGGACGAACGAAATCTCGCCATCGACTGGGCCTCGCGCCTGCAACTGAAGTTCGGCAGGATGAAGAATGCCGTGTCTACGCTGTCGGGCGGAAACCAGCAGAAGGTCGTGCTCGCCAAATGGCTCGCCAGGCAGCCTTCCGTGCTGATCATCGACGAACCGACACGCGGCATCGACGTCGGCACCAAGGCCGAAGTCCACCGATTACTCGATCAACTGGTTTCGCAAGGCATCGCCGTCCTGATGATCTCATCCGAACTGCCCGAGGTGCTCGGCATGGCGGACCGGGTGCTCGTCATCCACGAAGGACATCTCGTCGCCGAATTCGCTCGCGACGACGCTGACGAAGCGTCGATCATGCGCGCAGCGACTGGTCAGACAGTCGGGGCTGCCGCATGAGCCTGACGGTCGCGCCGATCAGCCGCCCTGCGGGTGTCAGACGCTCCGAGTTGCTGCTCCGCGCCCGCGAGCTGAGCATCGTGCTGGCATTGCTGATCGTCTTCGGATTCACGACGCTGAAGAACCATGAATTCGCCAACGCAGCCAGCATCCGCCAGTTGCTGTCCGGAGCATCGCTCGTCGCCCTGCTCGCCGTCGGGCAGACACTCGTCGTCGTCACCCGCAACGTCGACCTGTCTGTCGGTTCCGTTCTCGGGTTGTCCGCCTACCTCGTCGGCACGCTGTTCCGCGCCCACCCGAACGCACCGATCGCGCTGGCCTTCCTCGTCGGCATCGGCATCGGAGTGCTGATCGGCGCGATCAACGGGATCATCACCACAGTCACACGCGTGCCGAGCCTGGTGGTGACGCTGGCAATGCTGTACATCGTCCGCGGCGTCGACGCCGAGATCGTCAACGCCAAGCAGATCGACCCGACGTTGATCCCCCACTCGTTCCAGGTTGTCGGGTACGAGCACATCTTCGGTATTCCCTGGCTGGCGATCATCGTCGCCGTCATCGTCATTGCCGTCGGCTTCTACATGCGGTCGTTCCGTGCCGGTCGAGACCTGTACGCCATCGGCTCGAATCCTGAAGCCGCCACCCTCGCCGGTGTACCGAGTGGGCGTCGGGTGTTCACCGCTTTCGTGGTCAGCGGTGGCCTCGCCGGGCTCGGCGGAGCGTTGTTCCTCGCCCAGTTCGCCACCGTCAACGCGACCGGCGGTTCCGGATACGAGTTGAACGTCGTGGCCGCCGTCGTGGTCGGTGGGGTGGCGATCTTCGGTGGCAGCGGCACAGTCTTCGGCGCAGCGCTCGGTGCGCTGCTGCTCAACACGATCAACCAGGCGCTCGTCGCCGCCAAGGTCTCGGCCTTCTGGAACCAGGCCGTCGCCGGCGCACTGCTACTGGCGGCGATCGCCTTCGATCGCTGGCTGTCGTTGCGTGTCGAACGCCTCGAATCGGGACGGGGGGAGCGCCATGTTGTCTGAAACAACCCCTCCCCAGACCGCCACCTCCGGTGCAGTGCAGGCCCCGCCCACCATTCGGAACCCGCAGACGAACGAATCGTCCTGGCGTGGACTGCTTCGCTGGGAATCGGCGCTCCTCGTGGCCCTCGCCGGTGCACTGATCTACGGCCATCGAACGACGAACTTCTGGAACGCCACCAACTTCTTCTACATCGGTCTGAACATCGGTGAGATCGCCGTCATGGCGCTGCCGCTCACGCTGATCGTCATCACCGGAGAGATCGATCTGTCAGTCGCTTCGATGCTCGGGTTGTCGAGCACGCTGCTCGGCTACCTGTATCTCCACGGTTGGCCGATCGGTATCGCCATCGTCGCCGTGCTCATCGTCGGCGCAATCGGCGGAGCGCTGAACGGCGTCCTCGTGACCAGACTGGGCCTGCCTTCGATCGCCGTCACCATCGGCACGCTCACGCTGTTTCGCGGCCTCGCCGAGATCACCCTCGGAGCGAAATCGGTCGGCAAATTCCCGGCAACGCTGACGAAGATCGGCGTCATTCCGATCCCCCACACGCAGATCGCCTACTCGGTCGGTTTCTTCGTCGTGCTGGCGATCATCTACGGCGTCGTGCTGCACGCCATGCCCGTCGGTCGCTCGATCTTCGCCATCGGCCTGCAGCCAGAAGCCGCGCACTTCTCCGGTATCCGCGTCAAGCGCATCAAGCTGATGCTGTACGTGCTGTCCGGAACAGTCTGCTCGTTCGCCGGGGTGCTGTGGACCATGCGCTTCGCGACATCCCGCTACGACGCCGGAACGGGCCTCGAACTCAACGTCGTCGCCATCGTGCTGTTCGGCGGCATCTCGATCTTCGGCGGCCGCGGGTCGATCATCGGTGTCGTGCTCGCCACGGCGGTGATGGCCTGCATCCAACAGGCATTGACGTTGCGCAACGTCGATGCGCAGGTGCGCAACATCGTCACTGGCGTGTTGCTGCTCATCAGTGTCGTACTCCCGAACATCGCCACCGGCATACATCGCCTCCGTGAGCGCCGTCGACTGCGCAACCGCGACCGCCTCGCCCAACGGGCCCCCGATCTTCACCAACCAACAACAACAACAACCGAAGGACAACGAGCATGACCATCACCCATCATTCACGTCGCCGGGGCGGTGCCGCTCTCGCCTCCATCTGCCTGGCGATCGGCGTCACCGCCTGTGGCTCATCGACCAAGAGCAGCAGTTCGGCAACCACAGCCGACGGAGCAACCACTGCCGCCGGAGTAACCACTGCTGCTGGAGCAACCACTGCTGCTGGAACGGCCGCCGCTGGCGGAGCAACGGGCATCAAGTCCGGCCTGACGGTGTACTACATCCCGAAGGACACGCAGAACCCGTACGAGGTACTGGCTGACAAGGGCGGCGAAGCCGCCCTGACGGAACTCGGCGGCAAGGTCGTCGTCAGCAGCGGTACGGAAGACACCGCCGCCGCACAGATTCCGTCGATCCAGGCTGCAATCGCCGCCAAGGCCAACGCCATCGTCATCGCTGCCAACGATCCCGATGCGCTGTGCCCGTCGATCGCCCAGGCGGTCGCCGCCGGCATCAAGGTCGTCGCCTTCGACTCCGACAACAACTGCCCGAACCACCTGTTCATCAACCAGGCAGACACCGCAACCATCGGCACCGCCGAAGTCGACTACATGGCGACCCTCGTCAACAGCACCGGCGAGATCGCCATCCTGTCGGCGGCCGCCACGGCCACGAACCAGAACGCCTGGATCGGCTTCATGAAGCAGCAGTTGGCTGCCAAGTACCCGAACATGAAGCTCGTCGACGTCGTCTACGGCGACGACGATCCGGCCAAGTCGTTGACAGCCCTCACCGGCCTGCTGTCGGCTCACCCGAACCTCGTCGGCATCATCTCGCCGACAACCGTCGGCATCTCGACCGCAGCCCAGTACCTGTCGACGCACAAGGACATCGCTGCCAAGGTCAAGTTGACAGGTCTCGGCCTGCCATCGCAGATGAAGCCGTACATCAAGGATGGCACTGTCAAGGGATTCATGCTGTGGAATCCGTCGGACCTCGGCTACCTCGCCGGTTATGCCGCAGCCAATCTGGCGTCTGGCACGACCAATCTCAAGGATGGCTCGAAGTTCACCGCCGGCAAGCTCAAGGAGTACACGATCGCCGCTCCGGCAGGCGCGGCACCTTCGGTCATTCTCGGCCCGCCGACCGTGTTCGACGCTTCCAACATCGACCAGTTCAACTTCTAGTCGATGACAAATGTGTCCGGGATGGGTGCCCCTCCCTCGCCCATCCCGGCACACGTCAGCTGCAGTCGACCAACACCATCAGTCCCAGCGCTGCACCCGATCGAGATGACATGAGCCAGCGAGTGTGCTTCCAACTCCGAGTCCGACCAGAACTGCTCGACGAGTACACAGAACGTCACGCGGCCGTCTGGCCGGAGATGCGGGCGGCGCTCACCGCCGCCGGATGGCGCAACTATTCGCTGTTCCTGCTCCCTGACGGCACGCTCACCGGCTACTTCGAATGCGACGACCTGCCCGCAGCCCAACAGGCGATGGCGGCCACGGACGTCAATGGCAGGTGGCAGGCCGAAATGTCCCGCTTCTTCTTTGGTCTCGGCGATGCGGCACCTGACGAAGGCATCAGCCCGATCACCGAGATCTTCCACCTCGACTGACGTTCCCACCCTCGAACTGCACTCACCCCGATCCGTTCCCTCCTCCACGCACACACTCGACCGACCCCACACACTCGATTGAACCCCACACATTCGACCGACCCCAGACACTCGACCGACCCCAGACACTCGACTGACCCCGCACACACAGAGACAGGACAGACCATGACCGATTTCCGCGCTGTCAAAGCTGCACTTCGTCATCAGCAGATCGAGCTGCCCTCGTGGGCGTTCGGCAACTCCGGAACCCGTTTCAAGGTTTTCGCCCAGCCGGGCGTGCCACGCAACCCGTATGAAAAACTTGCCGACGCCGCGCAGGTCAACCTCTTCACCGGCGTGGCACCCAGCGTGTCGCTGCACATCCCGTGGGACAAGGTGGACGACTTCACCGATCTTGCCAAGCACGCTGCCGACCTCGGCGTTCGCCTCGGAGCCATCAACTCGAATGTCTTCCAGGACGATGACTACAAGCTCGGCTCCGTCACCAACCCGGACCCGCGGGTCCGGCGCAAGGCTACCGACCACTTGCTCGCCTGTATCGACATCATGGACGCGACCGGTTCCAAGGACCTCAAACTGTGGTTCTCCGACGGCACGAACTATCCGGGCCAGGACGACATCGCCGCCCGCCAGGAGCGCCTCGCCGTGGCCCTTGCGGAGGTCTACGAACGGCTCGGCGACGACCAGCGATTCCTACTCGAATACAAGTTCTTCGAGCCCTCGTTCTACACGATGGACGTCCCCGACTGGGGCACCGCCTTCATGCACTGCCTCCCGCTCGGCCCGAAGGCACAGGTCGTTGTCGATACCGGCCATCACGCCCCCGGCACGAACATCGAGTTCATCGTCGCCCTGCTGCTGCGCGCCGGCAAGCTCGGTGGGTTCGACTTCAACTCACGTTTCTATGCGGACGACGACCTGATGGTCGGGGCCGCAGACCCGTTTCAATTGTTCCGCATCATGACCGAGGTGCGCACCGGCGGAGGGTTGGAGCCCGCATTGGGCGTTGCCTTCATGCTCGATCAGTGCCACAACATCGAACCGAAGATCGCCGGCCAGATCCGCTCGGTCATGAATGTCCAGGAGGCCACCGCCAAGGCATTGATCATCGATCTCGATGCGCTCCACGCCGCACAGGCAGCCGGCGATGTGCTCGGTGCCAACGCTGTGCTGATGGACGCCTTCAATACCGACGTCCGCCCGCTGCTCGTCGAACTGCGCGAGGAAATGGGTCTCGACGTCGGCCCGATGGCCGCCTATCAGCGCTCCGGCTACTTCGAGCAGATTGTTGTCGACCGTGTCGGCGGCGCAGCTGCCGGCTGGGGGGCGTGAGGCCGATGACCAACTCCGTCGAAGAGACCACGGTGAACACCTCCACCCCGCAGACCACTGTCCAGCAACTGATCACCCGCTCGAACCGCCTCGGTGCCGACGCCCGCAATACGAACTATGCCGGCGGCAATACGTCAGCGAAGGGCACCGAAACCGACCCTGTCACCGGCGGACCAGTCGAACTGCTGTGGGTCAAAGGTTCCGGCGGTGACCTCGGAACGCTGACGCCCTCCGGCCTTGCGGTACTGCGCATGGACCGCCTTCTGGCGCTGGCCAATGTGTATCCAGGTGTCGAGCGTGAAGACGAGATGGTTGCTGCCTTCGACTTCTGCCTCCACGGACGGGGGGGTGCGGCCCCGTCGATCGATACAGCGATGCACGGGCTCGTCGATGCAGCGCACGTCGACCATCTGCATCCGGACTCCGGTATTTCGCTGGCGACCGCCACCGACGGCGAGGCCTTGACCAAGGAGTGCTTCGGTGACCGCGTGGTCTGGGTGCCGTGGCGTCGACCCGGCTTCCAACTCGGCCTCGACATCGCAGCGATCAAGGAAACGAACCCGCAGGCGATCGGCTGCATCCTCGGCGGCCACGGGATCACGGCGTGGGGCGACACGAGCGATGCGTGTGAGGCAAACTCGTTGGAGATCATCCGCACAGTGGAAGCGTTCCTGATCGAGCACGGCACATCTGAACCATTCGGTTCAACCGTTGCAGGGTTCGAGGCGCTCCCGGCTGCAGAGCGTCTGGCGCGCGCCGCCGTGCTCGCACCGATCATTCGCGGGCTGGCATCGACGGACCGTGCTCAGGTTGGACACTTCACCGACGCCCCTGTCGTGCTCGAGTTCCTGGCGAGCGAAAAACTCGAACGACTCGGTGGACTCGGTACGTCATGCCCCGATCACTTCCTGCGTACGAAGGTCCGGCCGATGATCGTCGACCTCCCTGCCGCGACCCCGATCGACGACGTCGTCGCCCGACTGAAGGAACTGCACGTCGCCTACCGCGACGACTACCGCGGGTACTACGAGCGCAACGCCCAACCGGACAGCCCGGCGATGCGCGGTGCCGATCCGGCGATCGTGCTCGTTCCCGGCGTCGGCATGTTCTCCTTCGGGGCAAACAAGCAGACGGCAAGGGTTGCCAGCGAGTTCTATATCAATGCGATCAACGTGATGCGCGGCGCAGAGGCCGTTTCGACGTATGCGCCGGTCGCTGAAGCGGAGAAGTTCCGCATCGAATACTGGGGCCTGGAGGAAGCCAAACTGCAGCGTATGCCGAAGGCCAAGCCGTTGGCGACGCGCATCGCTTTCGTCACCGGTGCCGGGTCCGGCATCGGGCGGGCGATCGCTCACCGGCTTGCGGCGGAGGGTGCCTGTGTCGTCGTTGCGGACCTGAATGCCGAGTCTGCGGAAACGGTCGCTGCCGAAATCGGTTCGACCGATGTCGCTGTCGCCGTGACGGTCGACGTCACCGACGAGAACCAGGTCGCTATGGCTTTGGCAGTAGGTGTGCTCGCGTTCGGTGGTGTCGATCTCGTCGTCAACAATGCCGGGCTCTCGATTTCCAAGCCGCTGCTCGACACGACCGAACACGACTGGGACCTGCAGCACGATGTCATGGCCAAGGGTTCGTTCCTCGTCGCCCGTGAAGCGGCACGGGCGATGATCGGTCAGCGGATGGGCGGTGACATCATCTACATCTCCAGTAAGAACGCCTTCTTCGCCGGGCCGAACAACGTCGCCTACGGCGCGGCGAAGGCGGACCAAGCACACCAGGTCAGACTGCTGGCCGCAGAACTCGGTGAACACTCGATCCGTGTCAACGGCATCAACCCGGACGGCGTCGTTCGCGGCTCCGGCATCTTTGCCAAGGGCTGGGGAGCGCAGCGGGCCGCCGTCTACGGCGTCGCCGAGGAGGACCTCGGAGCGTTCTACGCCCAGCGCACGCTCTTGAAGCGGGAGGTGCTGCCAGAGCATGTCGCCGCCGCCGTTTTCGTCCTGACGGCCGGCGATCTGTCACTGACCACCGGTCTGCACATCCCCGTCGACGCCGGCGTCGCCGCTGCCTTCCTGCGCTGAAGATCGCTCCGCCGCCGTGCCCACCTATGTCGCCGTCGATCTCGGGGCGACGAGCGGGCGTGTCGTGGACGTCCACCTCGACAACGACGCGATCGTCCTCGAACAGGTCGCGCGATTCGCCAACACTCCGATCAGTGGATCGGACGGTGCGCTGACGTGGGATTTCGAGGGCCTGCTCAGCCATGTCGGCGACGGCCTCAAGATGGCAGCAGATCGCAGCGTGCTCCGCTCGGTGGCCATCGATTCTTGGGCCGTCGACTACGGACTGCTCGATGGCGAAGGCCGGCTCATCGGGCCGGTGCACGCGTACCGCTCGGCACGCACCGATGGTGTCATGGATGCGGTCCGCTCGGAACTCGGTGATGCAGCGATCTACGACATCACCGGGATCCAGTTCCTGGCGTTCAACACGATCTACCAACTCTCCGCCGCCGCTGACACCGAGGAGTATCACGAGGCGGCGACGATGTTGATGGTGCCGGATCTGTTGAACCACGAACTGTGTGGCAGCACGACCAATGAGATCACCACTGCGAGCACGACACAGCTCCTGGACACGAGGAGCCATCAGTGGAGCGACGAGCTGATGGGTCGCCTCGGTCTGCGGCGGGAGATCATGCCCCAGCTCCATCGCCCTGGCACCCTCCTCGGGACGGTCGACGGTGTCGGCAGACGCGTCGACGGACTCGATGTCGTCGCAGTTGCCAGCCACGACACCGCCAGCGCGATCGCCGGTACGCCGCTCCGCGCCGATCGCCAGGGGATCTACATCTCGTGTGGAACCTGGTCGCTCGTCGGGTGTGAACTGACTGCGCCGGTGACGTCCGCCGAAGCGCTGTCAGCCAATGTCACCAACGAGCTCGGCGTCGACGACACTACGCGGCTGTTGAAGAACGTCGGCGGGCTGTGGCTCCTCGAGGAATCTCGCCGCAGCTGGGCCGCCCAGGGTCTGCCGACGGAGATCATCGCGCTCGTAGCGTTGGCTGCTGAGGTGCCAGGCGGGCGCAGTGTCATCGATGTCGACGATCCGATCTTCGCCTCCCCGGGCGACATGACGGCTCGAATCATCGAAGCGTGCCGTGCGAGTGGGCAGCCGATTCCGGAGACGCCAGGGGAGATCACCCGCGTGATCCTCGACTCGCTCGCCCTCGCCTGGAGACGGACAGTCACGACGATCGAGCACGTCACCGGCACCGAGGCGGAGGTCATCCACCTCGTCGGGGGCGGTTCCGCGAACGTCCTCCTCGGCCAGTTGTGCGCCAGTGCATGCGGACGGCCGGTGCTCGCCGGGCCAGTCGAGGCGACCGTCGTCGGCAACGCATTGGTGCAGGCGATCGCCGACGGGCGGTTGACCGACCTCGCCCACGGTCGCGAGTTGGTCGAGCGGACAATCCCCCCGACACGCATCGAGCCGCAGAAGATGCTCAACTGGGAAGCGCTCGGCACCCGCCTCTCCCGCACACCGCTCCCTGGGACCAAACGATGACTCAACTCGACCACAACGAGGTGACTGCTCCACGGATCACGGCAGCACTCTTCGCCACCTGTCTCGCCGACACGATGTTCCCCGATGTCGCCAAGGCGACCGTCACGGTGTTGGAGCGGCTCGGGGTCAGGGTCGAGTTCCCGCAGGCACAGACGTGCTGCGGGCAGATGCACATCAACAGCGGATATCAGCGAGACGCGCTGGCGTTGATCGAGCATTTCGTCGAGACCTTCGAGCCCTACGAGCACATCGTCCTTCCGTCTGCATCCTGCGCCGGTTCGATCCGCCATCAGCACGGGATGGTTGCTCGTCGTCTCGGCAAGCCGGCGCTCGCTGCCAGGGCAGATGCGATTGCGGGGCGGACGAAAGAGTTCAGCGAGTTCCTCACAGACGTACTGAAGGTGACTGACGTCGATGCCTACTTCCCCCATCGCGTGACGTATCACCCGACGTGCCACTCGTTGAGGATGCTGCATGTCGGCGACAAACCACTCCGGCTGCTCCGGGCGGTCAGAGGCATCGAGTTGATCGAACTGCCAGCGGCTGACCAGTGCTGCGGATTCGGTGGCACGTTCGCGGTGAAGAACGCCGACACATCGACAGCGATGCTCGCCGACAAGATGGCCAACGTCCTCGGTACGAAGGCAGAGATCTGTTCGGCCGCAGACGCCTCGTGCCTGATGCACATCGGCGGCGGGCTCAGCCGCCTGACGTCAGGGGTCCGCACGATGCACCTCGCCGAAATTCTTGCTTCGACCGAATCAGGCGAGACCCACGGCGTCAGCGTCAGACCCTCCCGGCAGACTTCGAATTGTGGAAGCAGCAACGATGTCTGACAGGACGAACCTTCCGGTCTATGCCCCCGTCGGCGTCGGCCGTTTGCAAGGTGACCGCACATTCCCTGCCGCCGCCAAGATCGCCCTTGCCGATGGCCAACTGCGCAGCAACCTGCGCTCGGCGACGGCGACGATCCGAGCGAAGCGGGCGAACGTCGTCGGCGAAGTCGCCGATTGGGAGGAGTTGCGGCGAGCGGGTGAGGCGATCAAGGCGAGCACGATGGCCCGCCTCGACACGCTGTTGATCGAATTGGAACGCAACGTCGTCGCCAACGGCGGCGTCGTCCACTGGGCGCGCGACGCCGCAGAGGCGAACCGCATCGTCACCGGACTCGTGCAGGCCACCGGCGCCAAGCAGGTCGTCAAAGTGAAGTCGATGGTCACACAGGAGATCGGCCTCAACGGGGCGCTCGCCGCTGCCGGTATCCAGGCGTTCGAGACCGACCTCGCCGAACTGATCATCCAACTCGGTCACGACGAGCCGAGCCACATCCTCGTCCCGGCGATCCACCGCAACCGTGCCCAGATCCGTGAGATCTTCCTGCAGGAGATGCCCGGTGTCGATCGTTCGATCAGCGACGAGCCTGCGGTGCTCGCCGGGGAGGCACGACGCTACCTGCGCAAGAAGTTCCTCGAGACGAAGGTCGCGATCTCCGGTGCCAATTTCGCCGTTGCCGACACCGGCACGCTGACGATTGTCGAATCGGAGGGCAACGGGCGCATGTGTCTGACGCTTCCCGACACACTGATCACGGTGATGGGCATCGAGAAGTTGGTACCGACCTGGACCGACCTCGAGGTCTTCTTCCAACTGCTGCCACGTTCGTCGACCGGCGAGCGGATGAATCCCTACACGTCGACGTGGACCGGGGTGACACCTGGCGACGGGCCGCAGTCGTTCCATCTGGTACTGCTCGACAACGGCCGCACAGCGACGCTCACCGATGATGTCGGCCGGCAGGCACTGCACTGCATCCGCTGTTCCGCGTGCCTCAACGTCTGCCCGGTGTACGAACGCACCGGCGGGCACGCATACGGCTCGACATACCCCGGTCCGATCGGCGCGATTCTCAGTCCGCAACTCACCGGCCTCACTGGTGACGGCGTGAACGATTCGCTCCCCTATGCCTCGACGTTGTGCGGTGCCTGCTTCGACGTCTGCCCGGTGCGCATCGACATCCCTTCGATCCTCGTGGATCTGCGTGCCCGCCATGTCGAAGCAGCCCGGGCCGCCAGTCGGATCCCGAGTGGCGAGCGCCTGGCGATGGCCGGCGTCGGCTGGGCGATGGCCGGCGAGAAGCGCTGGCAATTGGCTCAACGCGGTGCCGGTGTGCTGCGCCATTCGACCCGCCAGACCACGATCCGCAGGCTGCCGTGGCCGCTGTCGCGCTGGACCGCCAGTCGGGATCTGGCGAAGCCGCCGGTGCAGACCTTCCGTCAATGGTGGGCGACCGAGCACGAGGATCCGTCGTGACCATCTCGGCGCGCGACGAAGTACTCGCCAGGATCCGCCGCGCGATCGTGACGGCCGTGTCCCCTGATGTTCCCCGCGACTATCGTGCCGGCGCACCTGCTGACGTCGAATTGCTGGTCGACCGTCTCGTCGACTATCGGGCGATCGTCCATCGGTGCGCTCCAGCGGGCATCGCCGGTGCGATCCTCGAAGCGGCC
>JAYTOR010000287.1:0-1607 GCA_043747685.1 Actinomycetota bacterium | reverse complement strand
GCGCAGTACCGGACGTGGGACATCGTCGCCGCCAGGCTCGTCGACGCCCAGGCCGGATCATTGGCCAACCGCGTCAAACGCGTCGCCGGCATGGTCGGCGTCGGCGCCGGGTGGCACGAGCAGGTGCTCTCCGAATTGGCCGTCCTCCACCTGATCAGCGATGCCGGAAACCGTTTGGACTCGCTGCCGTTCGACCTCGCAGACAGCGTCAGGGCGGCAATCGGCTGGAACGTCCGTCAAGCCGATGTCATCGCCAATGCGCCAGAGTCCGGCCGCTGGCGGGTCGTCGGCCGCAGTGACACGCTCGAAGACCGGATCGTCGTACGCCGCATCTGGCTACGTTCGGAGGCGACAGGTCGATGGGGGCTTTCGTTGTCGTTTGCCGCCTATGGGCAGTCGCTCGATGATGCACTCTGCCCCGGCATCGTCGTCGAGGCGGACCTCCATCGGTATCCGGGCAGGCGTGAGGTCCGGGTCCTGGTCGACAACGTCGTCCGCATCGATTATACCGAGGATCAGTTCACAGGGGATCGCGTCATCGGGGCAGCGGACGACACCTCTGGGTTGTGCCGCCCGACGACGATCGCCGGGGCATGCGAGGAGATCGGTGCAGCGCTCGGTGACGTCCCGTGGATCGAGCGGTGGCCGGTCGAGGTCCGTGCGGCGCCGACGTTGGACGGTGCCAGGTGGATGCTCACGGACCACACCGGTTCGTTGCCGCTCGTTGGGAACCCGGCAGCGTTCGCACCGGTGGTGGCCGAATCCGGAGGCCATCCGGTCGATGTCATGGCTGAATGGACCAGTGCCGGTCTCGTCGCCCTCGCCGTGGCGGTACCGGACAGAGTCGTCGACGTCGGTCCGCGTGGCGGGTTCGAACAGCGGCGTTGGGATCGTCGATGACACTCGCCGATCATTGGAACCAACTGGCCTCCATAGCCCTGCTCGGTGCTGACCGCCGCCCGGTCCCGGCGGCTCCGAACGGCGACATCGAGGCGCTGCTCGATCGCCTCGATCACCTCGATCGTCTCGATCGACCAGATCCCGCCCGTCTGCTGCTCGTTCAGGTCGCTGCCATGAGCGCCGCACGGCGGGCGGGTCTACGACCGAATCCGGCGCTGGCGATGCTGCACCCTGCTCCCGGCGAGCAGCGACCGGTGTGCCCTCCGTTGCTCACTACCAGACTCGGGGCCGTGCTGACAGAGTGGCCGGATCTGCTCGAGGAGTGGCTCGATGGGGTCGATGCCAGCGGGTGGCGGTTGACGCCGGACAGCGCTGTCGGGCTGCTCACCCGCCTGCGGGTGAACGGCGCGCTGCGAGACAAGACGATCGCCCTGACAGGGCCGTTGGCGACCTGGCTCTTCGAACTGTTTCCAGAGCAGTTCCGCGCTTCGAAACCGTCGAAACCGCCGACCCCGCCGACGGCGTTGACAGCGCCGGTGCAGCGCCTGGTGGATGCCGGCCCGCCGATACCCGCCGATATCGTCGACCTGCTCGACATCGCTGAGCCGGCTGCGCTGGCAGACGAACTCGCCAAACGCCTGCAGACCGGGGCCGTCGGCAACCGCAACCGGGCGTCGTTGCAGCAACTCGTGCGGCAGCTGGACAAG
>JAYTOR010000286.1:0-5411 GCA_043747685.1 Actinomycetota bacterium | reverse complement strand
GGCCGGATTCGCCTTCTTCCCGATCGGAACGGGCACCGTGCTGCTCGGCCTGTCGATGGCGACCTATCTGGGTGTGGTGTGGTTCCGACTCCATCTCGTGATGATCACCGCCCGCCAGCGGACGAGCCGGATCACGATCCCCGACGACGAAGCGAGAGCGTTCCCGGAGTCCGAACTGCCGACCGTCACGGTGCTCGTTCCCGCCTATCACGAGGCCGAAGTCATCGGCCATGTCGTTACCGGATTGGCCAACCTGGAATACCCGCCGCATCTCCTGCAGGTGATGCTGCTCCTCGAGGAGGATGACATCGACACCATCGATGCGGTGGGATCGCTCGAACTACCCGATCACATCAAGGCGGTGATCGTCCCGGCCGCAGCGCCGCGCACCAAACCGAAAGCGCTGAACTACGGACTGCTGACGAGCACCGGCGACATCGTCAGCATCTACGACGCAGAGGATGTTCCGGACCGGCTGCAACTACGCCGCATGGCGATCGCGTTCACCCGATGCGGCCCCGAAGTCGCTTGTGTACAAGCGGAACTGGCGTACTTCAACGCCGACGAGAACTTGCTGACACGGTGGTTCTCGATCGAATACCGCACCTGGTTCTCGCAATTCCTACCCGGCCTCAAAGTCACGGATGCGCCGATCCCGCTCGGCGGTACATCGAACCACTTCAGAAGGGACATCCTCGTCCCGCTCGGTGGCTGGGACAGCTACAACGTGACAGAGGATGCGGACCTCGGCATCCGGATGTATCGCCAGGGTTACCGCGTTGAACTGCTTGATTCAATAACGCTGGAAGAGGCGAACACCGACGTCATCAACTGGGTAAAGCAGCGGAGCCGCTGGTACAAGGGCTACCTCCAGACGTGGCTCGTCCACCTTCGCCACCCGCGACAGATGTACCGGGAACTCGGCTTGCGCCAGTTCCTGCGTTTCAACATCTTCGTCGGCGGAACGCCGCTTCTCGCAATCCTCAATCCGGTGTTCTGGTTCCTGCTGGCCGTCTGGTTCCTACTGGAGCCGGCGTTCCTCCGCCAGATCATGCCGGCCCCGCTGTACTACACAGGCCTGTTCCTGTGGCTCGTCGGCAACTGCCTGATCTTCTATATGAACTGCATCACCGCCTACGAATACCAGCAACGGTCGATGTTCAAAGCTGCGCTGCTGATGCCGCTGTACTGGGTGCTGATGTCGCTGGCGGCGATCAAGGCGCTCTGGCAACTGCTGCGAGACCCGGCCTATTGGGAGAAGACCCAGCACGGTCTGTCCCGAGTCCGGACCGGTGCCGGTGATGGCCAGCCGACGACTGATGTCTCCACGCCGGTATTGATTGCGACAGGTGTTGTAGAGGTCGGTAGCGAGTGACGATCACGGAAACGCGGCCTGACGAACAGATCGTCGAGGACCGACAACGAGACGAGTTCTCCGTTGCGCAAAAGACTGCTGTGGCGCCGATGATTGCCGAGCCTGCGAGACCTGGAACAGACGCCCCAGGCGGGGAGCCGGAACCAAACCCACGAGCATCGCGGTGGCCATGGGCAATGGCGGTCGTCGCCTTCTTCGAGTTCCTCGCCGCCGGCTGGTGGATGATGTACGTCAAGCAGTACTCGCTCGGCGACGCGACGACGAGAACCCTCAACGCCAAGTTGATGGTGCTGAGCTCTGATCCACATCTCGGCGCAATCGGGTTCTACTGGATGCCGATTCCGACCTTCAGCCGTATCCCGTTCGTTCTACTGCTCGAGCCATTGGGCGCGACCGCCTTCGCCGGCCCGATGACATGTGCATTCTTCGGTGCGTTGACGATCCCGATACTGGCATCCACAGGCCGCGTCCTCGGCGCGCCACGGTGGCTGGTCGTGACGGTTTGCGCCGTCTTCGCGCTCAGTCCGCTGACGATCTACATGTCGTCCAACGGCATGAGCGAATCAACCTTTGCCAGCTTCATCGCCCTGACCTTGCTGGCCTATGCGCGGTGGAGCAGAAGCCATCAGGTGTGGGACCTCGTGTTCTTCGGCGTGGCCCTTGCGCTCGGGACTGCGACACGCTACGAGATGCTGATCGTCGCCCCGTTCCTCTGTGCGGGAGTCGCTATCCAGTTGCCACATGCACGCTGGGTACGTGCGTTCACGCTGGCAATGATCCCGACACTGCTGTGGGTTGCTGTGTGGGCGCTGGCATCGAAATTGATCATGAAGGACTGGATCTTCTTCCTGCATGCGTCGTCCGGCCTGACGAAGGTCCCGGAGCATGCACCGTGGTTGCCGGCGAATCGCACGCTCGCCAATTCCCTGAAATACAGCGGCGTGCTCGTCGCCGTGCTCGCCCCCGGCATCGTCTTCGCGATTGCGGCGCTCCGTCGGAATCTTCGAGCCACCTTCGGGCTATTGGCCGGAGCGCTTGCTCTGCCGCTCGTGAGCGCCTATCAGGTACACACCGGCACGAGTTGGGCCGTGCCCCGCTTCTATATGGTGCTCTCGGTTTTCAGCGTCGTGGCGGTGTTGTGGGCCTCCTCGCCACCGGCAAGCAACGCAGTCGGTGCGCCGCACAGACGCCGACCGCACCCTTGGCTTTCCTTCGCAGGCGTCGGGGTTCTGATCGTGGGCGTGATATTGGCAACGCTGCACTTTGCAGTCCAGAGGGCCACCGGTCCGGAAGGCGAGTACATCTTCTTCCGGTACCTCCTCGGACGCGACACCGTCTCGACGCCGATCCTCGGAGGTCCGTACCAGCTGTTCGAGTCCGATCTCCACCAGTACTACGTGCTGAGGGACGAGCTCGATCCTGTGCTCGCTCAGGGAAAGAAGGTTGCAACGGATGTCTCGAACTTCGAGACCTTGGTGACCCATGAGCCTCGTCAATACGTCGTTCCTGAAAACCGCAACTTCGAACTCGTCGCCGCAGATCCGATCGGACGATTCGATTTCGTGGTGGTCGTCAAGAGTTCGGCGGTTTCATTCCATGGTCAGGCTCTCCTCGACGCAATACACGCGAAGACGACAGTTGGCATGTGGGTTATGACGCGCGACTACACCAACCTCACGTTGTGGGAGTTCGTCCCGACCGGCAAGGCGCTGACGACCGGACCGGACGCCGGCAAACCGCCGGCAACGACGGCGACAGCGGCACCGACGACGACAGCGGCACCGACAACGGCGGTGGTGAGCACGGCGGTGGTGAGCACGGCCGACACTGCCGCTGCATCACCGATCGTCGCAAGCCCCTGATGGAGAGCGCGGCACGGTTACGAAGTCGTCGTTCTCTGCTGCTCGGCGCTGGTGTGGCGACTGCTGCAGTTGCGGTCGCCCGTTCCCCTCACGCGGCCTCAGCTGCTGGCGTCGACGGAATGTCGCACAACGTTGCCGACTACGGAGCGGTCGGTGACGGCACGGACGAGACGACGAAGGTGCAGGCGGCAATCGACGCAGCGTCTGCGAGCGGTGGCGGTGGAACGGTCTTTTTCCCGACTCCCTCTTCGGCACAGACGTACGTCGTTTCCACGCTGTTGATGGCAGATCGCGTCGGCCTCGTCGGTGAGCACCCGATGGTGACAATCAAGAAATTGGCCGGCTCAGCCGGCCCGGTCATCACCAACGGCGCCAGCAGGGCACGCGGCCACAGCAGCTATTTCCGCAACCTGACGATCGATGGCAATCATTTCGCTGATGCCGGGACCACAAAGGGGCGGGCAACGCTCAACTGTCCGAACGGGACCGATGGGATCGGGCAATTCCCCGGAAGCTCGTACACGGGCTATTGGGGCGATGGGATCGTTGTCGAGAGTGTCCGGATCTTCAACTGCGGACGGCACGGGCTCAACTTCGGCGACACCTCCGGCGCGTCACCGATGTTCCTGCTGCGGCTCGTCGACGTCCGCAGTACGTACAATGGTGGCCGCGGCCTGATGTTGTCGACCGTGTGGGATTCGTGGGTCGAGGGAGGCTGGATCGCCGAGAACGTGGCCGGCAACATCTTGGCGATCAACTCGGTCAAGACGCGCTTCAACGATCTGCAACTCGAGGGCAACGATTCGGGGATGCTGACAGGCGATGGCCCCCGTCCGGCCATCGAGCTGAACAACGCCATGTGGCTCGTCTTCGACGCGTGCTCGTTCACAACGCATCGGGGAGGTTTGTTGGCGAAGGGTGCGCTGTCATCGTTGACGATTTCCAACTGCACGTTCAGTGGCGGCAATTCCGACGGAACGACCGGGACATTCCATGCAATGCAGTTTGAACCGAATGGTTCAAGACATGACGGAGTCAACATCCACGACAACGTCTTCGCGACCGGTGCCGCACAGGGTGCTGTCGGCTATCACGTCTACTTCGACGATCCGACTGCCGGGGGCGGATATCGTGACGTCGTCGTGCGCCACAACCTCCATCAAGGGTCGATCGGGGTGTGTCCCGCCGAGGGATTCATCCACGAGCCGTCGATCGGAGGCGGCGGCCTCAGCGTGCAGACTGCTGTTGGCGGAACCTATCTCTCAGAGCAGCACGTCGAGGTGTCCAGCGGTACACCGACCCCGATTTCGTTCGAGTCAGCGGTCGTCGACTTTGCCGTTCAGCACAACAGCACAGCAGCCCCTCATCTGATCACCGTTGCTCGTTCCGGTCCGTATACCGTCACGGCGAGCGCTGGCTGGCCGGACGGCATGACCGGCGACCGGTACCTCGAGATCCGCCGCTCGGTGGAGGTCAGGGGCGACAGCGACGACGTGATCGCAGCTGCCAAAGGCGCGCCGGACTCGGCCGGGCGCAGCGCACAGACGGCGGCAGCGTCCCTGCGGCTGAGTGCCGGCGAATCCATCGCCCTCGTGCTGTTCCAGTCGAGCGGGGAGACAGCGACGGCCAGCAACTGCTCGCTCTCTGTCGTTCCGTGCCTCTGAACGAAGCCGCCTCGTTCGACCGTCTCGGCAGGGCGACCATCACATCTCGATATCGACCCCGAATGGCCACTTCGGTGTTGCCGGGCGTTCAACTACGTGTCCGTACCCTCGGCTGGCGATGACGAATTTCGCGCCGTTGAAGAACTCGCTGCTGAAGTGTGTCGACGAAGCGCTGCTGCAGCTCCCGATCCGTGGGCCGTTTCTCGACGTCGGTTGTGGCGACGGCGACGTCAGCGTGCACATGGCATCGCGTGGGCTGACCGGAACGGCGCTCGACCTGTCAGAGGCAGCGCTCGTCAAGGCGACAGCTTCGTTGCGCGGGATGCCGGTCGAGGTCGTGCACGGCTCGATCGACGAAGGCCCTCGTGACTTCGGCTGTGTGCTGTTCATGGACGTGCTCGAACATGTCCGCGACGATGTCGACCTGATCGAGCGGGCTGCGGGGCGCCTCGTCGACGGTGGCCACATGTTGATCAGCGTGCCGAGCAACCCTCGGGAATGGCGGTGGGA
>JAYTOR010000285.1:0-3342 GCA_043747685.1 Actinomycetota bacterium | reverse complement strand
CCCCAATCGGCGACGAGGTCGTCACTCGACGGTGGCACCTGGCGACGTTCGTAGCCGACGCCGTAGATCACCATCCCGATGCCACCGACCTTGACGACGACGTTCTCACAGCTCGCAAGTTCGGCTATATCTCCTCGCCACGTCGCCAACACCTCGTCACGCTTGCCCTCGTACGGGCCGATACCGAGTGGCCCGCCGAGGTGATCGAGGACGAATGTGCACTCCGGGACTGCCCTGGCGAGCGCCGTGAGTTCCGGGATCTGCCGATGGTAGATCCAGGCATCGAAACTGTGACCGCGTGCCCCGAGGTGCCGAACACCGTCGACGAACGTCGCCTCGCCCATCATCGCGTCTGTCGGTCTGGTGTGGGTGGGACGAATCCGCGCATCGGGATCGAATGCGGTTGCATGGCGGATGCCACGAAAGCGCCCACGGCCAGCCGCTTCATGGGCGGCGAGTACGTCGTCGACAGCGTCGCCGAGCATCATGTCGGCAAATCCGACGATGCCGAGGATCGGCACACCGGAAGACGCACTCTGCTCGGCAAAGGCGGCAACCGTCTCCGACTCGCCGACCGGCCGCATCGCCTCCGGTCCATCGGTGCGGTACCCGCACATGCACTCCATGAAGACAGTGCCGACGACGTTGTGCCCGGCGCTCGTGTCGGCATGAAGGTCCTCGACGAGATAGCGGATCGTGGCAGGACCCTCAGCCCACAGATGATGATGCGGATCGATGATCTCGAGCTCGGGCTCGATCACCGGTTCCGAATACGTGGCCAGCCATTGGTCGTTCCACTCGAACATGACCGCACCGTAGTACGCGTCTCCGTCGGATCAACCAGCCATCTGCATGGCTACAACCCGATCTCGCCGCCAACACGCGACTCAAGACGGCCGCCAGCATCGCTGGCCGACCTCCCAGGCCATGATGCGCGCTCCCGGCCTGAGACGACTATGGCAGGGCGACAGCGGTGTAGGAGTTGTAGTGGTTCCCGGTGTAGCAGACATGCACTTCCGCCCCGGTCACTGCAGGACTGATCACGGGGTTCGGTCGAGCATCGAAGTAGACGCTGCCGTCCGGTCGGTGGATCACGATCCGAAGACCGAGCGCATCGGCAACCATCGCCGGTGTCTGATCCCCCACCCAGACGCCGTTGCCGAGGATCGTTGCCCGGAACTGTTGGTACGCCGCCTCGCCAGGCACACCGGCACCGAAGTGCGACACGCGCAGTCGCGGGTTCGCCTGGAAGACGGCAACGACCCGACGCCGCAGCGCCGCCTGGGCTGCGTCGTTCGACCGCACACCGTTCTGCGCCTCGTGGAGTGCATGCAGGAAGCAGTTGCCGTCTCCGAGCGTCACGTTGACGGTGAGGATCCCCCCGGAAGGGGAACGAACCTCGGAGCTCGCAGGAACCGATTTCTCGACGGATTTCGGGCCGGATCGGCCAACCGATTTCGCCGACCGCGAGGATTTCGCAGCTGTCGCCGCCGTCGACTTGGATCCAGTCGACTGGGAAGGATCCGCTCCTTCGAGTGCATCCTGCAGCGCTTCGACCACGGTATCGAGACTCTTCTCGGCCAGCAATTCCAACGCTTTCAGCGACGTCTCCACGTCCTTGCGGTACAGGGGAAGCTGCTTCTCGACGACGGCGACGTCACCGACGACGAAGCCGTAGTCGGCCATGATCTTGGCGATCACGTCCCTCAACGGCCCGAGCAGCTTGCGAGCTGCGGGCGATGCGCCACCGAGCTTGAAGGCGACAGTCATCGGTTCGGAGACAGCCCGCAAGCCGGTGACGAACCCGAAGCGGGCCTGCAGCACCTTGCGCGACTCCGCCGAGAGTTGGACAGCGGCGGCGCGTCGCTCTCCGCGGCCCGGCTCGGCGCCCGGGGTGCCGAACTCGTCGTGCGTCGGCTTGATCGGCAGATCGTCCCGTTCCGTCGTTGCCATCTCCTCGTAGTCCTCGGCGATGGCGATAGAGATCTGCGCCTGACTCGCCCACGGGGCGACGTAGTCGCGTACGAACAGGCCGAGCCCGGCGTCGTCGTCAGCCAGGTCCGGCGGTCGGTGGAGCCTGAAGAACGTGCGGGCCACGGCGAGGCGCGCGACGTCGTCAGATGGGATCGACTTGCCTTCGGGAGGAACTCGGCGTTGTTGGTGTAGCACGCATACACGTAGGTCAGTTCCTCTGCCTGCTTCGGGTACTCCTTCTGCGAGGTGAACTCCTGCTCCCCAGAGTCGACGAACACGTCGAATCCAGGGGTCCGTTTCGTCGGCACACCGGTCTTGACGCGGAGTTCATCGCTGGCCCGGACATCACCCCATGACTCGGGATCCTGCTGCGTTGGACCCGCCTCGGAGTATGTGCGCAGCGAACCTGGCAGTGCCCACTGACGCAGCAGTTCCATCGCCTGCGGACTCTTCACGCCGTACTGGTTGCGCTCGTAGTGCTTGTCGACGTTGAGCGTCATCTCGCTGCCACCGGACCCGCTCTCGGTGATCGCATCGCCTGCGAGCAGATCAGCGACGGCCAGCGGCACGAGGAACGAGCGCACCATCGGCGCCGGCGCTCCGGATGCTGCGTACTTCTCCAGCCACTTCAACTGACGGAGCGGACGGCCGATACTGATCCACAACGTGCTGTCGCCAGACGAGCCGCCCCCGTGGATCAGCACGCGGCCGAGATCGTCCTCACCGACGTCTTTGTACTTCGGTTCCTTGTCGCCGAGCGCATTGCCGTAGATCGTCATGAAGATCGGCGTGTACCACTCCTCCTCGATGAGCACCGCGTCGGACGCGCCCCGGTTCATCACGTGCTTGGCGTTTTCGGTGCAACTCGGCGCGGGGCGCCGAGAAGAACGCCGCTCGTCCGGGCTCTTGGGAGCTGCGATGCTCGATCTGGCGGATCAGGCCGTCGACAACGGAGGTGGCGACCACCTGCTGCGAGGCGATTTTCCCTGCAGCATCAGTGAATGCCGGCAATGCCGGCAATGCCGCCGTGGCAGCGGCAAAATTCGAGAAAGCGAGCGCTGACAGTCGATCGGCTTGCGTGAGGATAGTCAGCACCAGTACCGCCAGCGCGGTGATCGCCTGATGGGCAGACGCCGGCAGCGGCATCGACTGGATCGCGGACAACTCGGTGCCAATGGCGGCGAAGCCGGTCAGGAAGTTCGTCCCAGCATCGTCCGCTGTCAGGGTCCCGATACCTTCTGAGCCGAGCATCGCCCGATCGACATTGATTCGCAATCCGTCGACCCTCCGACCGATCTCGGAAATGTGATTCCGTGCGGTCATCAACGCGTTGACCTGCTCGGCGTCACTCCGCACGGAGCGGACCGA
>JAYTOR010000284.1:0-6529 GCA_043747685.1 Actinomycetota bacterium | reverse complement strand
TTTCGGGTCAGCGTCAGGAGACGGTGGCTGGCTTGCGGCTCTGGATCATGTCCTTACCGAACGCGACGAGGAACTGTCGTGTCTGCAGTAGGCGACTGACGGTCTCGTCGTCACCAGCGCTGCGCAGCGCGTCGTTGGCCTTGATGCCGACGGATTCTATGAAACCGCCGCTGCTCTGCGACGGCGATGTGAAGTTGTTGCTCGCCTGGTCGATGACGATCAGCGTCACGCGCTCGTAGCTCGTGCCCTTGGCCGTCTTGATCGGCCAGTGCCAGTACAGCGTCGTGTAGGCGACAGGGCGCTTGCCGGTCGTCAGTGTCCATGTCAGCAGATCGCCGACGACGCCTCCGCCGAGGTCGACGCTCTTGACGCCGGTGACCTTGTAGCCGTGGAACTTGTAGCACGCCTCGACGCCGTAGGAATTGAGGGCGGCGCGGTCCGGCGTGTCGATGATGTCGGTGGTGATCGGGATCGAGGCACGAAGCGGGCTCGTGGCGCTCGTGCTGAGGTACTGGTAGCGCGTCCAGTTGGAGGCTGAACCGAAGAACTGCTTCGACCAGTCGTAGGTGGCGAGGGTCTGCAGGCTCCAGTCCGGCGGTGTCTCCTTGCTCTCGGCGAACGAGGCAAGTCGCGGGGAACCGAGGCTGGTGGAGACGAGGTCGTTGTTCTCTAGTCCGGAGTTGAGCACGCCGACGGCGACGGTCGACAGCATCACGACACCGGCGGCGTAGCGCAGACTCGGGGAATGGCGCTTCTGAGGCGATGCGGTTCCAGTTGGTGCCATCGCCTTGGCTTTGGCCTTCGACTTGGTCTCGATCGACCGGAAGCGCAGGCCGAAGCGGCCCATGACCATTACCATGCCTCCGACGCCGGCGGTGAAGGCGATCAGTCCGACGAACGGATGGAAACCGTCGATCGCCACCCGCTCGCCCCATTTCTGAGCAACGGCGAAGACGACCAGGATGCGGGCGATGTTGAGGATCCAGACCAGGGTTACGCCGATCAGCAGCCAGAGGAATTTCGCCCACTTCTTGCCCTCGACCATCACCGAGAAGGCGATGCCGACGAGAAGGAAACCGACGAAACCGTTGGCGCCCGAGCACGCCGAGGCGACGCTCAAGGTGAACTGCTTGCCGGCATGGGTGATCTGGAAGAGCGAGGAACCACCTGCCTGCGGTGTTGCCAAATGGATGAACGTCAGCGTTTTCGTCAGCCCCGAAACGGTGAGGTCGGTGAACTTGCCGAGCCAGTTCGTCAGCGCCACGTTGTACGGGTACGGCCAGGCCAGGAAGAGGAACAACAGGGCAAAACGAATCCGCCACGTCGAGCGGATGCCGTACACCAGTGTTACGACACCGGCGGCGAAGAACGGCATCGTCAGCAGATCGACTCGCCACAGCCAGAACTGCGTCGACAGCCGTGCAGGCAGGATGAGGTTCGCCAACAACGCGCCCATCACCAGCGGCAGACCGACGATCCAGTCGAGCTGACGGTCGTGGATGTCGGGGCCGGCATCGTTGTGCCGCGAGGCGACAGCGAGCATCAGTGCAATAAACGGCACGAGTGCCAAGTGGGCGATCGGCGTGTCGAGGCTGAGGCCATCGAGGAGCGACTGCAACGATGTGTGGTAGGCGACGACGATGCTGCCGACGACGAGTGCGGGCCGGACCCACACACCACTCATCACTGCCGACCGAACGGTACCGAGGGCCGAAGCACGGGCGGGCGCCGTGATCACAGCCGTGCCGCCCTGGCCGGGTTCCGGGTTGAGGTCGTCGGTGAGATGTGGGGCGCTGACGCTCATGTTCCGAGGTTCGCACGCTCGTCGATACAACGTTGTTCACGACACCCGTGTTCACGTCAGCCAGTGTGATTGTTTACCTGCAGTCCACATGGCGGTCAGTCGATGTTCGCTTGAGCACCCGATGATCAGGGCATGTCATTCGTCGGAGGAGTCACTGGCAGTGTCGCGCCCTCACCTGGCATCGGCATCGCGCCACATGACGACGTGCCGATTCGACCAGCGGACCACCCGACGTTCGGTGACCGGGTCTTCCGCCTTGCGTGCGTCGCAGCAGCGTCGGTGGCGCTGTTGATCATTGCCTCGACGGTCATCTTCCTCGTCAACAAATCTCGCCCTGCGCTCGCCAAGACGGGGATTTGGCATTTTTTCACCGGCAGTGTGTGGAACAAGGCAGGCAACGACTTCGCCGTCTTCGGGTTGTTGCTCGGCACGCTGATCATCGGTCTGATCGCTCTCGTCGTGGCGGTCCCGTTCGCCGTCGGGATGGCGTTGTTCGTCAACGAATACGCGCCGCCAAGGGTTGGCAGGGCACTGACCGGTGTGATCGACCTGTTGGCCGCCGTGCCGAGCCTGCTGTTCGGCATGTGGGGCTTCTTCGCCTTCAAGGCCCATGTCCTGCCCGTTTCCCGCTGGCTCTCCGATCATCTTGTCGCGCTGCCGTTCTTCCGTCTCTCGAAGACCGTCGGGAGTCCGAATTTTACCGGCAGCAGCCTCATCGCCGGCCTCGTGGTCGGCGTGATGATCATCCCGATCATCACCTCGGTGTCACGCGACGTCATGGCCAGAGTTCCCCGCGAACAGTGCGAAGGAGCGCTCGCACTCGGCGGATCGAGATGGGCGATGATCCGCGATGTGATCCTGCCGTACGGCAAATCAGGGATCGTCGGCGCGACCATGCTGGGGTTCGGGCGTGCGCTCGGCGAGACGGTCGCCGTCGCCATCGTGCTGCAGGGCGTTCGATTCCAGGTCAACACCCACATTCTCGAACAGGGTGCCGGATCGATCGCCGCCAACATCTTCACGAAATTCGGAGAAGCGTCACCGATCGAACTGAGCGCCCTCGTCGCCTCCGGTCTTGCGCTGATGTTCCTCACATTCGCTGTTGGTCTCGCCGCTCGGCGGGTCGTCGCCCGGACGACCCGATTCTGATGACGACGCTCGATGATCAGCCTCTTGCAGCAGGAGGCGACCAAGAAGTGGAAGTCGCCTCTTTCGCTTCGGTTGAAGCCGCCATTCCGGACATGGATCGGCCACGCGACATCCGCTCGACGACCCGTGAAGTGATCACCGAGTACGTGACGGCGGCGGTCGTTGCGCTGTACACGGTCATCTTGCTGCGCATGGTCCTCGACTGGCACGGCCTGTTCGGTTCGGTCCTGATCTTTCTCCTCGTGTTCCTCACCGTCCATTACGCGCTCGTCCGGCAGTCGACGACGAAGGAACTGGCCACCGATCGACTCACAACGACGCTGATCTGGTCGGTTGGCATCATCGTCGTGGCGATCCTCGTGTGGATCTTCGGTTTCACCGCCCTCAAAGGATTCAAGAAGTTCAGTTGGTCGTTCCTGACCGAGGACTCGCGAACGGCTTCGCCGCTTCACGACGGCGGGGGTGTTTCGCAGGCGATCGTCGGCAGCCTCGAACAGGTCGGCCTTGCGGCATTGGTGTCGGTTCCGATCTCGATCCTGACTGCGGTCTACCTACACGAGCTGCAGGGCAGGCTCGCCCGACCGATCCGGTTCATCGTCGAGGGTCTCGCCGGGCTCCCGTCGATCGTTGCAGGACTGCTGATCTTCACCATCTGGCCGAAATTCGCAGGCGTTCACGCCGCTGCAGCGCTCGGCATCCTGATGCTGCCGACGGTGACACGAACATCGGAGGAGATACTGCGTACCGTCCCGGATTCGCTCCGTGAAGCGGCGTTGGCGCTCGGCGCACCGCAGTGGCGGGTCGTGTTGAGGGTCGTACTGCCGACCGCGAAGAGCGGGCTGCTGACGGCGGCGATCCTCGGCATCGCCAGGGCGATCGGTGAGACGGCCCCGGTATTGCTGACCGCATTCGATACGTCGATCATGAACAAGAATCCGTTCGATGGGCCCCAGGCCTCGTTGCCGACATACGCCTGGGCGAATGTCCGCGTGCCGAATCAGCTTCAGAACGACCGCGCCTGGTCGGCCGCGCTGTTGTTGCTGATGATCGTGCTGGTGCTGTTCGTCCTCGCTCGCGCCATCGGCGCACGGGGTGCCAAAAGACTGCAAGGGAGATAGCCAATGTGGGATATTTCGAGTCCGACGCAGGAACTCCCGGAGCAGGAGATCCCGCATCAGACCCGGCCGAACCTCGGCTCGGGGACCCCCGCCTCCTTGATCGCCACCGACGTCAGCGCATGGTTCGGGAGCCGTAAGGTCCTGCAACGCTGCAGCCTCCGTATGGAGGCCCGCCAGGTGACTGCGCTCATCGGACCGTCGGGATGCGGCAAGTCGACGTTCCTGCGGATCCTCAACCGGATGCACGAAGTCATCCGCGTGGCGAAGGTTGCCGGCAGCGTCGAACTCGACGGTGTCGACATCTATGGCCGCGATCTCTCCGTCACTCAGGTGCGCATGCGTATCGGGATGGTCTTCCAAAAGCCCAATCCGTTCCCAGCGATGTCGATCGCCGAGAACGTGCTCGCCGGGCTCAAGCTTTCCGGGACGCGTGCGTCGGACAAGGAGTCGCTGGTCGAGGAGTGCCTGACCCGTGCCGGTCTGTGGACGGAGGTCAAGGACCGTCTGAACGAGGGCGGCATGTCGCTGTCGGGCGGTCAACAACAACGGTTGTGCATCGCCAGGTCGCTCGCCGTCCGTCCGCAGGTACTGCTGATGGACGAGCCGTGTTCGGCACTCGATCCGATCTCGACGCGCGTCGTCGAGGAGACGATCCAGGCGATCGCCGACGATGTGACAATAGTGATCGTCACCCACAACATGCAGCAGGCTCAACGCGTGTCGCAGGAGTGCGCGTTCTTCCTCGTCGAGGACCAACGTTCGCCCGGACGGATCGTCGAGTCCGGCCCGACAGCGAAACTCTTCAGTGATCCGGACGACGACCGCACGCTGGCCTACGTGACCGGACGATTCGGATGAGGTCAGTGACGAGACTGGCGATCCTGATCTTCGTGTGCCTCGTCGGGGCACCGATGCTCGGAAGCGGCTCGCCGGCATTCGCCGACGGTCCGACGTTGAATGGCACTGGGTCGTCGTTCGCTCAACTCGAGATCCAGGCATGGAAGTCAGAAGTCGCATCGAAGCCGTATCAACTGGAGATCAACTACGTCGCCCAGGGTTCGACCTACGGCCGCTCGCAATACATCCAGGGGACTGTCGACTGGGCGGCATCCGACATCCCGTTCCAGGCATATGACCTGGCACCCTTGAGCAGATCGAATCGAGGCACCATCGTCAATGGTGTGCCACAGGGTTTCGTCTACGTTCCGGTCAGCGCCGGCGGACTGTCGCTGATGTACAACATCGCCGACACGTCGGGGAACCCGATCACCTCCCTGCACCTGACGCGCCACGCCGCATGCCAGATCTTCACCGATTCGACCGGTTCGCTGTACTGGGACGAACTGCCGGGCGCCACCGTCGATGCGGGCGTGACGCTGCCGCACGCGCTCGTACGTCCGATCGTGCGCGCTGACGGATCCGGCACCAGCTACGTGATGTCGGAGTTCTGCATCGCCGTCGCCAAGGATCTGTGGGACGCCTTCGTGGCCAGTCAGAAGGCGAGCCCGAACCAGGGCAGCAACTCGACAGAGTTCCTCAACGGTCAGCCGACGTCGAACTGGCCGCAGCAGTTCGGGAAGTCCGGCACGGGAAACGGGGCAGACGGGGTCGCCACCGCCGTCGCCGACCCGACCGGCGATGGGTCGATCACCTACAACGAGTCCGGGTTCGCCCGGCAGGTCCACATCCCGAACGCATTCATCGAGAACGGCGCCGGCAAGTTCCTGCAGCCGGACGACCAGAACGTTTCGGCAGCGTTGGCCTACGCGACCGGACGGCCGGACGGAACGTTCAAGCTCAACTACACCGCCAACGATCCGAATGCGTACTTTCCATCGACCTACAGCTACGTCGTCGCTCAGACCACGGGGTTCGATCCTGCGAAGGGCTCGGTGCTCGCCAAGTTCCTCTGCTATGCGGTGACCTATGGACAGCGTCAGGAGCTCACGGACCAACTCGACTATGCCCGTCTCTCACAACCGCTCGTCGATCTGGCCCACGCGGCGATCGAGCAGATTCCCGGCGCCCCCCCGTGGGAGCAGTGCGCCGTCTCCGGTGCCGTTGCTCCACCCGCTGTCACGACGACCACGAAAGCCCCGACCCCCGGCGCCACCACAACGACGAAGGCAGCAGCTGCCGGCGCCACGACGACAAAGGCGTCGGCGCCCGGTGCAGTGTCGGTCGCACCGGCTGCAGGTGCGGCGACTACCGTCGTTGCACGAGTGGCCACGAACACGACGAAAGCGTCAGGTGCCAAGGCCTCGACGACGGCGACCACCAAACCGGGCAGTTCCACGAATGTCGGCGTTGCAGTCCCGGTCACGGCAGCGGGTGGAGCAGCCGTGACAGCGGCGGACGGTTCGACCGTCACCGTCGCGCCGACGGACCCGGCGTTCACTGCGAGCCCGCAACCGGACGACACGACGGCGAACACCGACGCTTCCGGTGGAGCGATTGC
>JAYTOR010000283.1:0-4811 GCA_043747685.1 Actinomycetota bacterium | reverse complement strand
GCGGTAGTCACCGATACTTTGATCACCCTGGCATCGCCTCGGTCCTGTACCCGCTCGACGAGATCTTCTGCCTGCATGCGGTCGAGTCGACGGGAAATGGTCGCACCGTTTCCGGCAATCGCACGTGCCAACTGTCCGACCGTTTTCGGACCGGATACGACGAGTGCCTCGAGCAATTCGAACCAAGTGAGCGTCAGGTCGCGCTCGGCTCGAAGCGCACTGTCGAGTGCTGCAGAGACCCGCGCCTGGGCGATATTCACTCCTCGCCAAGCGGCGAGGCGCTCAGGATCGGGTTTCGACATCAGGCAGTTGCTTTGACCGCCGTCTGCAGCGCCGCCAGCGCCGCATCGATTTCCTGGGCGGTCACCACCAACGGCGGCATCAAGCGCAGCGTGGTTCCGTAGGTTCCGGCATTCATCAACAACAGATGGCTCTCGTGCAGGCAGTGGCTGATCACTGCCGAGACGCGGGCACCGTCGGCGAACTGCACGCCGTTCATCAGGCCGAATCCACGAACGTCGACGATGCCGTCGTCGCCGGCTCGGAGTTCCTCGAGACCGGCTCGCAGTTGCTGGCCACGGGCATTGACGTTGTCGAGGAATCCGTCGGCGGTCAGCACCTCGATCGTTGCCAGCGCCGCCGCGCAGCCGATCGGGTTGCCGCCGTATGTGCCGCCATGGGAACCCGTCGGCCATTTCGCCGCCAATTCCGCTGACGATCCGAGCGCAGCGAACGGAAAACCAGAGGCGATGCCCTTGGCCATACAGATGATGTCCGGCGTGATGCCGTAGTGCTCGACGGCGAACAGCTTCCCGGTCCTACCGAATCCGGACTGCACCTCGTCGGCGACGAAGAGGATCCCGTTGTCTCTAGCGATCTGCACGATGCCGGTGATGAACCGTGCGGGTGCCGGGATGTAGCCGCCCTCGCCGAGCACCGGTTCGAGGATCACCGCAGCGGTTTCCTCCGGCGACGTGAGCGCTTTGAGGACATGTTGGAAGCCGATGAGGCAGGCGTCGATCTCCGCTTCCTGATCGGTGGCGAGTGGATCGGGATACGGGGCGACGAAGACGCCGGACGGCAGCGGGCCGTGGCCGGCGCGGTACCCGGTCTTGGACGTCGTCATCGCCATCGTCATATGCGTACGGCCGTGGAAGCTGCCGGCGAAGACGATGATGTTCGGCTTCCTCGTCGCCTGCTTGGCGAGCTTGACTGCTGCTTCGGTGATCTCGGCGCCGGAGTTCGCATAGAAGAATGTGTCGATGCCGTCAGGTGTCAGTTCCGCCAGTCTGGCGGCCAGCGGTTCGAGCAGGTCGTGCCGGTAGACGTTCACCTGCGCGTGGATGAACCGGGCCGCCTGCTTGGCGATCGCCTCGACGACGTGCGGATGGGCGTGGCCGGTCGACGTCACGGCTATGCCGGATGTGAAGTCGAGGTATTCCTCGCCGTCAGCGGTGTAGACCCACGACCCCGCGCCGTGGGTGACCTGCAAATCGGTGACCTGGAACCAGACGGGAGCAAGATGAGACGTCGTTGTCATGACCCCATCGTAGATCGCGGCACCGTTGACGATTGTTTCGAACCTTCAGGGCAGCAGGTGCGTAGATTCCGACGGCTACAGTCGGTGCGACTGTGGGTGCAATTCGGCCGCAGCTCAGTGAGCGGCACCGCCATTGCATTGCCGCGACGTTCGACGACACGTGGGGGAGGTGACTACAACGATGGCATACAGCGTGGGTATCGATCTCGGTACGACCTATACCGCAGCAGCCGTGTGGCGCAATGGGCAGGTCGAAGTGGTGACGCTCGGGGCAACGGTCGCCACACTCGCCTCTGTGGTCCTGTTGCGTGCCGACGGTTCCGTACTCGTCGGCGAGGCGGCGGAGCGGCGAGGTGTCGACGAACCGAACCGCATTGCCCGTGAGTTCAAGCGCCGCCTCGGTGACCCGACTCCACTCATCCTCGGCGGAACGCCCTATGGTGCCGAAGCGCTGATGGGTCACCTGCTGCGCTCCGTACTGGCGACAGTGGTCGAGCGCGAGGGCGAACAGCCGGCAAACGTCGTGCTCACGCACCCTGTCAATTACGGGCCGTACAAGATGGAAATGGTCCAGGAGACCGCCCGCCTCGGTGGCATCACGATGGCGAACCTCAAGCTGCTTCCGGAACCGGTCGCCGCTGCGGTCTCCTACGCCAATCGCCAACGGGTCGACCCCGGCGAAATTTTCGCCGTCTACGACTTCGGGGGCGGCACGTTCGACGCTGCTGTCCTGCGGCGCACGCCGGCAGGATTCCAGGTCATTGGTCGTCCAGAGGGTATGGAGCGTCTCGGCGGCATCGACGTCGATGCGGCAATCGTCGCCCACGTCGACGAAAGCCTCGGGGGAAGGATCGCCGATCTCGATGGCTCGCAGCCGGACGTGCTCGCCGCCATGACGGCGCTGCGAGCCGAGTGCCGCGAAGCCAAAGAAGCGTTGTCGAGTGACACCGACGCCGTTATCCGCGTCTCGCTCCCTGGCATCCAGTCGACAGTCCGCATCACCCGCTCTGAGCTCGAGCAGATGATCCGCCCGCGAATCGTCGAGACGATCGAGTCGTTGCGCCGCACCGTCGCCTCCGCCGGTATCGAGATGGACCGCGTCTCGCGGATACTGCTCGTCGGCGGCAGTTCGCGGATTCCGCTCGTCGGCGAGATGGTGGGGCAGTTGACGGGTCGCCCTATCGGGCTCGACGCCCATCCGAAGTTCGCCATCGCCACGGGCGCAGCGATCATCGGTGGATCGATGCTGGCACCGACAGCCGGCTCGACACCCGTGACGGGCATGGCACCCGTTGCCGGGACGTCGACACCTACCGGCGCGGTGCCGATTATCCTTCCACAGAGCACGCAGACGGCACCGACCCATCCCCCCCGCCAACCGCTCAGCCAGCCGCCAACCCAAGGACAGTCGCCGCCACCGCCACGGATCCCGACTCAACAACAACCGCTGCCGCAGCAACCGCAGCAGGTTGGTCCTCCGCGCGGTTTCGTCGGCGCTCCCGGAGCGCCCAGCGGTCCTGGCGGCCCTTCGCAGTACGGGACGGGGAATTTTCCTCCGACCTACGGTGGACAGCCTGCCAATCCTGCGGCGTCGGCTCCGAAGTCGAAAAAGAATCTGTACATCGCGCTGGCCGCCGCCGCCGCCGTGCTGATCATTGCGATCGTGGTCTTTGCTGCGACTCGCGGCAACGATACGCAGTCGGCGACCATCACGACCACACGCCCCAGGACGACGGTCACAACGACGACCAGGGCACTGGCGACGACGGTTCCGAGCGGTGACACGACCGAGCCGGGCACAGCACCGGCGACCAACGTGGGGACCCTCGCACCAACGCCTGCGCCGACCGCTGCCCCGACGGCGGCACCGAAAGCCACCTTGCCAGACGAAGGAACCGTGCGTGCCGCACTGATCAATCCGGAGGATCTGATCGTCCCTGGCTTCACCATCGAGACCTCGCCGGCTGCCGACAACACGCTGTGCGGGCAGGCGCTCGTCGTACCGGCACTCGACGTCACATCGACGATGATCAAGGATCCCAATACGGCCACTGTCGTCGAAGTCGCCAACGAGGTCTCGCTGTACAACAGCACGGCCGAGGCCAAGGCGGCGTTCGACAAGACCGTTGCGATCGTCAAGGGATGCCCGAACCCGTTCGTCTCACCGGTCAGTACCGGCGGAACGCAGTCGCAACAGTTCCAAGTCGCCGAGAGCGCGTTGCCGACCTGCGATCAGAGCGGCAGTTTCCGAGTCGACAGCACGCTGTCGACCAATGGGGCTGTCGTGCTGTCGGAGGTCAGTAGCTTCCGCTGTGGCAATATCATCTCCTCATTTCTGGTCCAGCAACTCCGTCCCGCCGACGGTCTGCTCCCGCAATCGTCCGTGGATCTCGGCAACGACGCCCTGCAGAAGAGTTTCAGTCGGATCAGCGCGCTGCCGAGAATCGCGTAGTCTACCTGTGCCTGTATTTGCCTGAGCATTTGCTGCTCTCGACCTCAAAAACCAACATCATCATCATCACGTCAGGAGAAATCGACCATGTCGCAAGGCGCCTACGACTACCTCGCCGAAAGCGAAATGCTCACCGTTGCCACCAGTTCGAAGGACGGGGTGCCGCATGCGTCGGCGCTGTTCTACGTGTCAGAAGGCCCGATCGTCTTCTTCTCGACAGCTGACACCACCAAGACCGGCCGCAACATCAGCGAGAACCCCTACGCAGCGATTGCAATCGGAGACGCGCCGGATCCCGGTCAGGACTGGAGCTACGCCCGTGGCATCGCCATCAACGGCACCGTCGACAAGCTCGACGGCGACGAGGCCGCCGCTGCATTGGCGCTGTTCAAGGCAAAATATCCGAATCTGCCGGACACCGTCAGCGCCGCACCCCTGTTCCGCCTCAACCCGACGGCGATCAAGGCAATTCACAAGGACATCACCGGTTCAGAGGACTTCGAGGCGCTCGGTATGACCTTCCGTCGCGACACGCTGCTCTGATCGCCAACTGACGTGCTCTGACCTGCAGGGCCCGGGTCAGCCGCCGTCGCGAAACGTCTCGATGTGCGCCCCGATCGAGTTCAGCCGTTCTGCGAGATCCTCGTAGCCGCGACTGATGACGTAGATGTTGCGGAGCACGGACGTGCCCCGTGTGGCGATCATCGCCAGCAGGATCACGACGGCGGGGCGCAATGCCGGCGGACACATCAGTTCGGCGGCGCGCCATTTCGTCGGGCCCTGCACGGCAAGGCGGTGCGGATCGAGGAGCCGCATGGT
>JAYTOR010000282.1:0-18662 GCA_043747685.1 Actinomycetota bacterium | reverse complement strand
GCACCCCAACGCTTCATACCTTCGGCGATACGCCGATTCAGCGTTTCGAGCGCAGAGATTCGGGCGAAACGCTTCTGCTCGGCGGCGATCACGTCCCACGGCGCGAGCGCATGATCCGTCTTGGCGAACATCTCTTCGGCGGCGCCGTCGTATTCGCGGTTGCGTTCGCGGTTGCGCCAATCCTCGGGCGTCAGCTTCCAGCGCCTTAGCGGGTCAGCGGCGCGCCCCTCGAATCGGCGAAGTTGTTCGTCATCACTGATCTGCATCCAGAACTTGACGAGGATCACTCCCTCGGTGACCAACGATTCCTCGAAGTCGACGATCGCCTGATAGGCGCGACTCCACTCCGCCTTCGATGCAAATCCTTCGATCCGCTCGACCAACACACGCCCGTACCAACTGCGATCGAAGACCGCCATCTCGCCGAGCCCCGGCAGGTCGCGGAAGAAGCGCCACATGAAATGGTGCCGTTTCTCGGCGAGCGTGGGGGCTGCATAACTCATGACCTCGTAGTGGCGGGGATCGAGGTGGCCGACGACGACTTTGATGGCACCACCCTTGCCTGCAGCATCTGGCCCTTCGAAGACGACCAGCAAGCCGGGTCCGACATCGCCGGAGCCGAGTTGACCGCCGAGATGCAGGCGCAGCTGCAACAAGCGTCGCTGGGCGATATCGAGCCGCTTGTAATACGTCTCGCGATCGAGACGCTGGGTCATGTCGAGCTTGTCAAGAATGGTCATGCAATACTCCGGCCGATCCTGGGAACTTGTGCGAGTGAGAGAGTAGGCGGCGCGGCCCCCGAGCACCCACATCCCGATGATCGATCGCACCCGAGTGCGGTCGCAGCACCGGAGTGCGCTGACACCCGTAGCCGCGGCCACCGCACTCGGGTGCGGCCGGCACACGGCCGTGGTCAGAGCGTGTCGATCAGTCGTTCGAGGACGAATTCGTTGACGAGGTGGGCATTGAGATGCTCCTCACCAGCGATCGGCCGCTGCTGCTGCGACACCTGGAAGACTCGCCAACCATCGCCCATCGCCGCAATCCCGTCGGCGTACGGCTGCTCCCCCGTTGGCTGCGGACCTCGGCCGTCGGTGCCGTCGTAGAACGCCCAGGCGAGGACAGCGCTACTCAGCGACGGCTCCGCCAGCCACAGGAACAACACCTGCTGACGCTGATCGGGTTTCACATCGTCACCTCCAGGCCACTGCGAAGTTGCTGACGCGTCAGGTACCAGTCCAGATCGAACTGTGCGTCGCCGCTCAGGTAGCGCCACAGCTTCGATCGCTGGACCAATTCGTGACGGTAGGCCTGCTCGCTGTACCACGGCTGGCGTTGACGCAGAATGGTGGCAACCTGCGTTGCGTCCGTCGTCGCGAACACATGCTCACGGGATGAGTTGCGCGCGTCGAGGTCCGACAGGTCCCACATGCGGACCTGCGGCTCCGTTGGATTGAGCCGGATCTTGCCCATCACCCGTTGCCTGTCGCTGTCGTTCGGCGCACCGGCATGCCACAGTCCGTGATGAAAGATCAGCACCGTGCCCGCCGGACCGGAGAAGTACTGCTCGCCGACGAGATGCTGATAGCGGGCGACGTCGTTGGCCGCAGCCTGGCGTAGGTGGCTGCCGGGAACGAATCGCGTCCCGCCGGCACCAGGCTCGACATCATGCGGGAACCAGAAGAGCTGGATATCGAAGGCGGTGTTGCGATCGACAATGGCATCGCAGTGCAGCAGTTGTGAGGATGGGTCGTGCGGCCGCTTGAGATGGGCGAAGTGATGGTCGAAGACAGGGTGCTCACCGACGAGCGAAGCGACGGCACCGGCGATGACCGGTACAGCGAGCATCCGCCCGATCGCCGAATCCGGTGAGTACGCATCAGCGAGCGTCGTTCCGGACGGCATCGTGATCGGCGCAGCATCGCCGGCGACGTGGCTACCCATCAGCTGCGCAAGCCAGCTGTGCAACAGCAGCGGCAATTCGACCATCGCCTGCTCGTTGATCGCCGCCGGCACAGCGGCATCGAACCGAAGGTACCCGTTGGCGACGAACGATGCCATCTGATCGGTGGTCAGCAGCGTCGTCACGTCGATCCCTTCATCGCAACATTCCCTCCATCGCAACATTCCCTCCGCCGCTACACCCCGTCGTAGCGACTCGCCGATGGTAGCCGGGCGCCAGCGAGCCGAGCGGCTCAGGATGGTTCGGCGACAACGACGTTGCGGATGCGTACGCCACCTTCGATCGGTTCGATCGAGGCGGACGACAGGATCTCGAACGAATCGAGCGTGACGGGCTGCTCGTCAGCGTCGAGGAGGGTCACGGTGATGAGGATGTCTGCGCCGTCGGCACGAACGTGCAGCGTTGCCTGCTCGCCCTGTCGTACGACCGGTGCCAGCACCTCTTGAGCGACGCGGAGCGTCAGCAGCGAGGCCTCGTCGCTCATGCCGGATGGGACCACGGCGTCGAGGTGGACGACGGTGCCGACTTCCTCGCGAGCTGCGTCGACTTCGACCTGCAGGGCGGCAAGGAGCGGCTCGTCGGTGCTCTGGAACACCGAGACGCTGTCTGGACCGAGCGAGACGCTGTAGCGCCAGGTCCGCTCGCTGCGGGCACGTTCCATTGCCCACAGCGAGGCGGCGGAGGACGACTCGGCCCCGACCGCCGACGCTGCCGGGAATTCAGCGTCTACGCCCGGCTCGGTTCCCGATTCGGGCTCGATGGCCGCTCGGGGCTCGGTTCCCGATTCGGGCTCGATGGCCGCTCGGGGCTCGGTTCCGGACTCTGGCCCGATGACCGCCTCCGGATCGGCGTCCAGCTCGGGCTGTTCGACCACGGACGGTGGCGTCGCGCTTGCGATGTCGCTGTCAGGCCCCAGAGGCTGCGGTCCGGCAGCGGCGCGACGTTCGGCGTCTGCCGTCAGACGGATCTGTTCTGCGAGGCGACGCCGGCTGACGATCAGCGCGGCGATCGCCGCAGCGATGCCGACGACCAGGAGGACCACCAGCACGACCATCTAATCGACCCTACCGAAGACCTCGCCGAGTCGACCGGCGGCCGTCACCCCAGCGACACGTGCTCATGATGCGCTCACATCGCATGCAGACGAGAACTGGTGGCGGACAAGCCGACATGGCGAGCAAGGCGCTACTACAGTGACCGCGTCTGCGGCACCGGCCCAGAACCCATATTCCAAGGAGTCATCCCGTGGCAAACATCGACAAGTTCCTCGACAAGGCCTACGAGCAGCACGAGTTCGCCGATCTCGTCAAGTCACCGGTTGCCGTACTCGAAGGCGTTTCCGACGCCGATGCCGAGGCGCTGCAGAAGGCGTTCGGCATCAAGACGATCGGCGATCTGGCGACCAACAAGTACGTGCTCTGGGCACAGGCGATCACTACGCTCGGCGGCGGTAAGTAGTACACACCGGTCGGTTGCCCCGGGGTTCGTCTCCGGGGCAACCGGGCGGCCGGGCAACCGGCAACCGGCAACCGGCAACCGGGCGTGCTGTCACGTTCGAGCCGCGGTACCGAATCATGACTGTTTTGGTATGGTTTACCCGGAGGTCGATCGAAGGGTGCTATGACCACGGGATCACGCAGCGCCGAACGTCCGCTGGTCAGTGTTGCGATCGTCGGCGGCGGTCCGACTGGTACCGCCTTTCTCGAACGACTCATTGCCAATGCCGGCCAGTTCATCAGCGATGCGAACATCGAGATCCACCTGATCGATCCGTATCCACCGGGAGGTGGACGTGTCTGGCGTCACGAGCAGTCACCGTTGATGTGGATGAATTCGATGGCAGAGGATGTCACGATGTTCACCGACGAAACCGTGCGCTGCGCCGGCCCGATCGTTCCCGGCCCGTCGCTCGATGAATGGGCGGCGACCGTTGGGGAGGGCGAACTGTCAGATGCCGATGTCGTCCGCGAAGTGCGGGCGCTGCACGGCATGACGTTCCCCAGTAGGCGATTGCAGAGTGCCTATCTTGCCTGGGTCATCGACCGCGTCATCGGCCAGGCTCCGAACAATATTCGGATCACTCGGCATCAGACGCTCGCGGTCGACATCACCGATGAGCGCGCTGAGGGCGCCGCTCCGGGCGGTGCCGGACGCCAAGTCGTGCATCTGTTGGACGAACCGTCCGTCATCGTCGACGCGGTCGTACTGGCCCTTGGCCATCTCGATGTCGAACCAACTCCCGAACATCGTGTGAGCGCGCGATTCGCCGAACAACATGGTCTGTTCTTCATCCCTCCCGACTACACCGCCGATATCGACCTCGACCGGATCGAGCCGAACGAGCGGGTGATCGTCCGTGGTTTCGGCGTGGCGTTCGTCGATCTGATGGTGCTGCTGACGGAGGAGCGCGGTGGCCGGTACATCGACGGAACAGATGGCCTGCGGTACGAGCCGTCAGGTCACGAACCGATCATCTATGTCGGCTCGCGGCGCGGTGTTCCATACCGGTCGAAGATCGAGTACCGGCTGCAGGGACGCCGTCCGCCGACACCGAGGTTCTTCGACAATGAGGCGATCGCCACGCTGTTGGCCACCCAGCAGCGCATCGACTTCCGTACCCACGTCTGGCCGCTCCTCTCCAAGGACGCCATCTGGGCGTACTACTTCGAACTGTTCCGGAACCATCCCGACCGCACGACGATGTCGTGGTCCGAGTTCGACGAGCGATTCAGTGTGCTACGGATCGATGACCCGCAGGTCGACGAACTCGTCGCCGCCGCCGTCCCCGACGACGCCGACCGTTTCGATATCGCTCGGCTCGATCACCCGCTGACGAACGCCCACTTCGACACCTTCGAAGAACTCCAACACGCGCTTCGGGAGCACATCACGGCGGATCGAGCTCGACGCGCCGATCCGATGTTCAGCGCCGACCTGGGTGCCTTCTACGGCCTACTTGTCGGTTTCGGCCAGCTGGTGCAGGTGAGCGGCTCGGGCCAGGTCATTCCACGTTCGTTGATCGAGGACATCAACGGCTGGTGGATGGGATTCTTCTCGTACTACGCGTCCGGGCCCCCTGGGCCACGACTCGACCAGATGGTGGCATTGTCCAAGGCCGGGGTACTGCGATTCGTCGGTGCCGACATGTGGGTCGAAGCCGACGAGCAGCTCGGGGTGTTCCGTGCGGGGAGCGCCAGTTCGGACCACGTGGTCTCGGCAACGACGCTCGTCGAGGCACGATTACCACAGGCCAGTATCAGCAGGACGCAATCACCGCTACTGACGTCGATGCGCGACCGTCGTGAGATTTCCGAGCAGCTGCTCACCGATCTCGTCGAAGGGATCGTCGTGAACACCGGCAAACTCCAGGTCGCCCCCGATTTGCGCATCCTCGACGCCGACGGTCAGAGCCACGAGCGCAGGTTCGCCTTGGGAATCCACACCAGCCGGCCGGCGGCCGGCACCTTTGCCAGGCCGAGGACCAACGCGCTGTCCTTCCGCCAGAACGATGCCGCAGCACGCGACCTCTTGGAACTGTTGGCAGCTGAGATCGGCGGCGACGCCAGCAACGGCCTGGAAGCGGATCTCGACGTCGCCTGACCAACTGCGACGCCGGCAATTCGAGCGCTGCCAGGTCCGATTTGCGACGTGGTGGGAGCGCCCCGGCACCGTCCGTGGCGTGGTTCGGAAAACCGGCGAATGCACCGAACAAGTTCGTCTACAACGTGTTTCGTATGGGTAGACAGGCCACATGATCCGGATGCTTCATCGTCTGAGAGGTCACCGATCGATGCTCGAGAGTTGGAGCCTCGTGACCGGCGATCCGCCCAATATGTGCTGCTCGGACGACGACCTCTGCGCGGCGTGCGCGCTCGACAGTTCGTTCACGTCATCGCACCGCCGCTCCAGGTGATCAACACCACGACACGTGACCTCGCACCCCAGGGTCCTGCTGTGGTCTTATGGCGGAGTGCATAGCTCGACGCTGCCAACGCTGCTGATCATCTTCACCATCACGACGATCACACCGATTGTCGCCGACATCCCGAAACGCCTGCGGATCCCGGCAGTCGTGCTCGAGCTGGTGCTCGGCATCATCGTCGGTTCGCATGCACTCGACTGGGCCAAGCGAGATGAGATCGTCGACATCCTTGCCGAATTCGGTCTCGCATTCCTCATCTTCCTCGCAGGATTCGAGATCGATTTCGAGGCGTTGCGCGGCAGACCGCTGAAACTGGCGTCGTCGGCGTGGGGATGCTCGCTCGTGCTCGGACTCGTTGCTGGTTTCGTCATCTCCTGGAGCGGCCTGGCATTGTCCGGGATCGTCGTCGGCCTGGCCTTGACGTCGACGGCACTCGGCACGCTGCTCCCGATCCTGCGGGACTCCGGCCGGTTGGTAACGCCGTTCGGCGTGCATGTTCTGGCGAACGGTGCAGCTGCCGAATTCGGGCCGATCATCGCCATCGCCCTCGTTCTCGGCGGCAAGGACCCAGGACGGGCGACCGCCACGCTGTTCGCCTTCGTGGTCATCGCCGTCGCCGCCGTATGGCTGTCGCTCCGTACGCCACCCGAGTGGCTCTCCCGGCTGGCTCGGACAACGCTGACCACCAGTGGGCAATTGCCGATCCGCATCGCCATCCTGATGATCGCCGCGCTCGTGTGGTGGGCGGCACGGCTCGAACTCGACATCCTGCTCGGTGCGTTCGTCGCCGGTGTCGTCTTCCGCGGGTTCAGCCGATCCGCCCATGACCACGAGCAACTGCATGTGATCGAGAGCAAACTCGACGCCGTCGGATTCGGGTTCCTGATCCCGTTCTTCTTCGTCGTCAGCGGGATGAAGTTCGACCTTCACGCCTTGACGAGCGATGCCGGTGCGATCGCCAAACTACCGTTGTTCCTCGTGCTGTTGCTCGTCGTCCGGGGTGTCCCGATCCTCGTCCTTTACCGCAGCGCGCTGGACGCGGCCAATCGTCGGGCACTCGCCTTGATGTCGAGCGCCGGTCTCCCACTGATTGTCGTGATCACGACGATCGGCGTGGACAGCGGCCGGATGAAACCTGGCAACGGTGCGGCGCTCGTCGGTGCCGGCATGCTGTCAGTACTGTTGTTCCCGAGCCTCGCCATGTCGCTGCTGGCGGGGGACGTCAGTCCGCGAAAATCACCCCAGGATTCATGATCCCCTGAGGGTCGAAGGCCTGCTTGATCCGCCTCATCACCTGCACGTCGGCGGGCGAACGAATGAGGCCGAGCCACGCACGCTTGTCGATGCCGATGCCATGTTCTGCGCTGATCGAGCCGCCGAGCTCGGCGACGATCGGGAAAACGATGTCTTCGACGGACGCTGCGACCCCGTTGGCGACGCTGATGTTGACGTGGAGCGATCCGTCCCCGACGTGGCCGTACAGCACGGCGATCAGCCCGGGAACGCGGCCGATGGCCGTCCTGACCAACGACTCGAGCTGCGGGACGGCGCGTAGTGGAACGGAGACATCGAGTTTCCGCGGACCACCCAGCCGCACGACGAGTTCCGGATGCCGTTCGCGCATCGCCCAGAACTCGGCACGGGTCGACTCGTTGTCGGACACGGCTGCATCGTCTTCGACGCCGAACTGAGCGAGGGCGACACCGGCGATCTCGATCAGCGGGTCGTGCGCGCTGTCGCTGACGAGTTCGAGCAGCAACTCGCACGGGTACGGGCGCCTCAACACCGACCGTGTGCCGAACAGCTCCCCCGCCAGGCGGACCCCATCGGCGAAAACGATTTCGACCGACTGCAACGTGTGAGTCAGCGCCCGCATCGCCGCGACCAACTCCAGCGCGTGCTGTACTCCTGACAGTCCAACGACCAGCGTCAGCCTCGATCTGGCGATCGGTACGAGTTTGAGCAGCACTTCGGTCACGACGGCGAGTGTGCCCTCGCTCCCGCACAGCAGCCCCGCAAGGTCGTAGCCTGCCGTGTCCTTACGCAGGCCGCTCATTCGTTCGACCACCGTTCCGTCACCCAACACAGCGGAGACGCCGGCAAGTTGGCTGCGCATGTGCCCGTATCGGAAGACCTGCAGGCCTCCGGCGTTCGTCGCCACCATCCCGCCGACAGTGGCAACATCGCGCGACGCCAGATCCAACGGCAGATCGAAACCATCCTCCATCGCCGCCAATCGCAAACGCGACAGCGTCACGCCGGCACCGCAACGGATCGTGCGACCGATGGCGTCGATAGCGCCAATGCCATCGAGGCGCTCCGTGCTGAGCACGACCTCGTTGGCGCGTGGAACACCACCTCCGACGAGGCCGGTATTGCCTCCCTGCGGCACGACCGACACGTGCATCCGATTGCAGGTACCAACAACTGCAGCGACCTCGTCGGTGGTCATCGGACTGACGACACAGCGAGCGCCACTGGTTCGCCTCCCCATCCAATCCGTCTCATATCGAGTCAGCAGATCAGGGTCGTGAACCACTGCCGTTCGGCCGAGTTCTGTTCGGAGCGCAGCGGCAAGTGAATCAAATGGTTCAAGCATCGCGTCTACCTATCCGGGCCGGGACGTTCAGGCGACGGGCGGCGCTCTGGCGTGATCGAAGGCGTCCCGCGATTCAGCGTAGCGCCAGCCTGCGGCGACGAGTTCGTCGTGGCTGCCGTCCTCGATCAGCTTGCCGTCGTCGACGACGATGATGATGATGATGATGATGATGATACGTGAGGCGTTACGGGCTGTCTGCAGACGGCGGGCGATCAGCAGGGTCGTGCGACCCTTGGACGCCAGGTTCATCTCCCGCTGGACGACGGACTCGGTCGCCAGGTCGAGGTTCGACGACGTCGCCTCGTCGAGGATAGGGATTTTCGGATCGATCAACTGTGCCCGTGCCAGGCACAGCAGCTGCCGCTGCCCTGCAGACAGCGAACGACCGGCTTCGGCGACCGCTGTCAGATAGCCGTCCGGCATCGACACGACCAGATCGTGGGCGCCGACGGCTCTGGCGGCCCGCTCGATATCGAGATCGGATGCTTCGGGCTGGCCGTAAGCGATGTTGGAACGGATCGTGCCGGAGAACAGGAACGGCTCCTGCGGGACGTAGCCGATGTGGCCGGAAGACATGTAGGTCGAGATCACGCAGATCGATACCGTCGACGAGCACCCGTCCGGCCGTCGGATCGTAGAAGCGCGCAACGAGCTTGACGAACGTCGATTTCCCGGCGCCGGTCGTCCCCACGAGGGCGACACTCTCGCCAGGGTCGATCGTCAGGTCGACTTCCCGCGCAACGCCTCAGGAGCACCAGGGGAATAGGCGAAGCGGACGTCCTGCAGTTGCACCCTGCCGGTCCATCTCCCTGGATCGATCGGTTCGACCGGCTCTGGCGTCGACGATGGCGTACTCAGGAGTTCGTCGAGTCGTCCGAGCGACACCCGCGCCTGGATCCATTGATCGAAGACAGCCGACAGCTGCTGGATCGGCGTGAAGAACTGGTCGAGGTACAGCAGGAAAGCGATCAGCAATCCCGATATCAGGCTGCGCTCACCGATGAGACGAGCGCCGTACCACAGCACGATCGCCTTGGCGAGGGTGCTGAGCAATTGGCTACCGGCGAAAAAGATCGACATCAATTGCATCGACTTCAATCGGGCGTCGCAGTACTGCTCCGATCTATGAGTGAAGCGCACGGCATTGTTGTCGTCACGTCCGAGTGACTGTGTCACGCGCACCCCGGCGACGCTCTCCTGGAGTTCGGCATTGACCGTCGAAATGGCGTCGTGCGCCCGCAGATACGAACGCCGCGGGGCACGTTGGAACCAGACGGCTATACCGGCGAGGACGGCCAGCACGATGAATGCCGCAAGCGCCGGGCGGACGTCGAGCGCCATCAGGATGGCAACGACGCCGGCGCAACCGACGAGGCTCGTCATCGCCAGCAGCAGGCCCTGTTGTAGCAGCTGTGTGCATCGAGGTCAGGTGCTGTTCGCTATGTGTAGCCGGTATCGAGACCGCGTCTGATCAGCAGCGGTCCGATGAGCGTCGTTCCGGCGTCGATCACGACGAGGCCGGCGACACCGAGCAGACTCCAGCGAAAGCGCCTGACGAGACGGCTGAGGCTCGAAGGACCGTCTTCGGCTGTTGCGTCGACGAGATCGACATCCGGGTCACCACGAAGCGGTGGTAGTGCCTCCACCTGAGCGAGCAGCTCGGGCGTTGCCGCAACCAGCCCGGCGCGCGCGCCGATCGCACCACCACTTGCCATCCCGGCGAACAGCGTCGCCATATCGATACGCGGCACACCGCGTCCGTCTTCGTCCTCACCCGATCGCGGCCATGCCAGCGGATCGACGACACCGACGATCTTTGGATCGGGCTCGGTCGACTCGAGCTCCTGACCCGTCAGCAGTTCCCGGTACAACGCCGAAGTGCGCCAAAGTTCGGCATTCGTCCCCTCGGCGACGATACGTCCGTCGTCGATCACGATCACCCGGTCCGCAAGGCGAAGCGTCGAGAAGCGGTGGGCGATCAGCACTGTCGTCCTGGCACCGAGTTCCTCGCCCAGCGAATGATGTATCGCCTCCTCCGTTCGGGCGTCGATCGCCGACGTGGCGTCATCGAGGATCAATACCCGCGGGTTGGCCAGCGCCGCACGGGCGAGAGCGATGCGCTGGCGTTGTCCGCCGGACAGCGTGAATCCGCGTTCGCCGACTGTGGTGTCGTAGCCGTTCGACAGCGCGAGGATGAAGTCGTGCGCCTGGGCGACACGTGCTGCTGCCTGTACATCAGCGCGTCGCTGGCACCGGGACGGCCGAAGGCGATGTTCTCGCGGAACGTCGCCGAGAACAAGAAGCTCTCCTCGAACACGACGTTGACCGCCGATCGCAGCGAGCCGAGCTGCAGCTCGCGTTCGTCGACCCCGTCGGAGCACACGACACCGCTGCGCGGATCGTAGAAACGGGCGATGAGGAAGGCGAGCGTCGTCTTGCCTGAACCGGACGCTCCGACGAGGCCGATTCGCTCGCCCGGTTTGATCGTCAGTGAGATGTCATGCAGCAAGTCGACTGCATCGCCGTACCCGAAACTGACGTGATCGAGTTCGACCGCTCCACGTGGATCGACGACGGGGCGGGCATCCGGTGCGTCGGTGACCCGCGGCTCCATGTCGAGCAGTTCGAACACCCGCTGCGCACCGGCGCGGGCCTGCTGTGTCGTGGCCAACATGCTGGATACGAGACGAACGGGGGTGATGATCTGCACCAGATAACTGGCGAAGGCGAGGAACACACCGAGGGTGATGCGGCCGTCGTAGGCGAGCCAACCTCCGAAGGCCAGCACGTCGAGTTGGCCGAGCATCGGCAGTGCCTGCAACGTCGAGGACGTAGCGGGCGTTGAACCGGGCGGTTCGCATCCGCGACTGGAAGAGTTCGAGCGCACGATCGGTCAGGCGATCGAACTCACGATCCTCCTGGGCGAACGCTTTCACGACACGGACGCCGGTGACCGCTTCGTCGACGACGCCGGCAACAGCACCCGACAGCCGCTGATCGTTCCAGCTGGCCGGGAACACGCGGTCACGAAAGCGAACGGCGACGTAGGCGAAGATCGGAACGAAGACGACGACGACGCTGAGCAGCGGAGAGAGGAAGAACATCACGATGATCGCCACGACGAGCAGCGTCATATAAGCGACGAGCATCGGCACAGCGAAGAAGAACTGCTGGATGAGCGTCAGGTCGGCCGTTGCCCGCGACATCACGTCGCCGACCGACAACTCGTCATGGCGCGAGAAGTCGAGTTCGTACAGGTGACGGTGGATGGCGAGGCGCAGGTCGTGCTAAATGTCGACGCTGATCTTGGCGCCGAGATATCTCCGGGCGAAGTTCGTCGTGAGTCCGAACATTCCGGTCAGTACGAGAATGACGAGCAGCGGTCCGATGGCGCGATCGTGGCCGATGATGCTGTGGTCGACGATGATCTCCTGGATCAGCGGCAGCAAGGCGATCAGCGTCTGGGCGATCACCGAGAAGATGAGTGTGGCGATGACCGTCCGCTTGTAGCGGACGATGTACGGGCCGAGGCGGCGCAGCCAGCCGACGCCAGGACCGGCCGGTGCCGGTCTCGTAGCGGCGGCATCTGAACGGGCTGCGGTCGACGTCTGTTCGCTGCTCATCGTGCCGCCTTCGCCTCGATCGATTGTGCTGCCGCAATCGCCGTCCGTTCAGCCCAGCGAGCATCGAGCGCCCCACGGAGCTCCTCGAGCGCTGCGAGTACCGCATCAGGATGTTTGCAGCGCCCGATGACATCGTCGAGTAGGACCCGGAACTGCTCAGCAGCTTCACCGAGCGCCGTTCGGCCCTCAGCGGTGATCGACAGTCGCACCGCCCGCCGATCAGCAGCAGGCGTTTCGCGGGTCACGTAGCCGCGTTCGAACAGGCTGTCGACGAGAGCGGTCAATGTCGGCTTGGTGACCGCCAATCGGCTGGCGAGCTGCGTGGCCCGTTCGTCTCCTGTCGATAGCAATCCGAGCACGCGGTACTGCGGCAGCGTCAACGCCGACGTTACGTTGTTCTCCAGCAAACGGCTGAGGCGTGCGACCGTCAAGGTCGGAAGATCTACTGGCATGTCGTACGTGTCACAAACTGTTCGTGTTGCGAACCATCAGGCTATGTGAGACGACAGACGATCGCCAGTTTCGAGACACCTGCCGCTCAATACACTGGGATCTACACAACAGGCGACGGTCTCAGGGGAGCACGAATGACGGTGGAACACTTCGATGTGGTGGTGATCGGTGCGGGCATCTCCGGTATCGGTGCCGGCTACCACCTGCAGGCCAACTGCCCGAACCGCACGTACACGATTCTCGAAGGACGCGACGACATCGGCGGCACATGGAGCCTTTTCCGCTATCCAGGCGTGCGTTCCGACAGCGACATGCACACGCTCGGCTACAGCTTCAAGCCGTGGACCGCTGAGAAGGCGATTGCCGACGGCCCTTCGATCCTGCAGTACCTACGGGACACGAGCGCAGAGTACCGCATCGACGAGCACATCCGCTTCGGACATCTCGTCACCAAGGCCGAATGGTCGACGGACGACGCCAGGTGGACTGTCGAGTCGCACCGCAAGGACACCGGTGAAACAGTCCTGATCAGCGCCAGTTTCCTGTTCATGTGTTCGGGCTACTACAGTTACCAGGGCGGCTACACACCGGAGTTCCCTGGGATCGCTGATTTCGAGGGTCGGATCGTGCATCCACAGGCGTGGCCGGACGATCTCGAATGCAGCGGCAAACGCGTCGTCGTCATCGGCTCCGGTGCGACAGCGATGACGATCATTCCGGCTATCGCCGACACCGCAGCGCACGTGACGATGCTCCAGCGCTCCCCCACGTATGTCGTGTCGGCGCCGGACACGGATCGCCTCGCCAACCGGCTGCGAAGGATCCTGCCGGAGAAGGTCGCCTACGGGTTGACGCGCTGGAAGAACGTGACGATGCAGCAGGTCATCTACAAAAAGACCCGCACCCAGCCGGCGAAGGTCAAGGCCAAGTTGCTCGGCATGGTGCGCAAGGAACTCGGACCCGATTACGACGTCGACACACACTTCACGCCTCGCTACAACCCGTGGGACCAGCGGCTGTGCCTCGTCCCGAACAGCGACCTGTTCAAAGCAATCAGATCGGGCAAAGCGTCTGTCGTCACCGACGAGATCAGCAGGTTCACCGACCACGGAATCACGCTGAGGTCAGGAACGTCTGTCGTGGCCGACATCATCGTCACCGCGACCGGCCTACAGCTCGTGACGCTCGGCGAAATGGATTTCGTCGTCGATGGCGAGCCGGTGGACTTCGCCAAGACCTGGACGTACAAAGGCTTTGCGTACTCCGACATCCCCAACATGGCATCGTCGTTCGGCTATGTCAACGCCTCGTGGACGCTCCGGTCCGACCTCATCTGCGAGTACGTCTGTCGGCTGCTGAACCATATGGAACAAACGGGAACAGCGCAGTGCACCCCACGGCTGCGGTCCAGCGACAGGTCGATGCCCGAACGTCCGTGGATCGACGACTTCACGTCCGGCTACATGCAACGCGTGATGCACCTCTTCCCGCGACAGGGTGACCGCGAGCCGTGGATCAACCCGCAGAACTACGGACGCGACAAGAAGATGTTCCGCAAGTCGCCCCTCGACGATGGCGTGATGACTTTCACCAAGGCGAAGGTCCGCGCCTCCGTCTGACGGTTGCGAGTACGACTACTACTGCTGCGTGGCGACGAGGCAGCAGGTCGCAGCGGCGACGATTGCGCCGAAGGAGAGCATCGCCACCTAGGTGATATGCGGTGCGAGTAGCGACATCGTTGCCGGCGCCGAGAAGGCGATCCGCAACCCGCCGACCTGAATCGCGACGAGTCCCGGAAGGACGGCGTCAGCAACACCTGCGCAGCCGAACACCCAGGGTGCACTCGGCACGATGGTCCGCACGAACCCACATCGCTGATCGACGGCACGCGCAGGTCGTCGCGTAACGATGTCGGGCGGTTGGTCCGAGATCGCGCCACGTGGAAGTCGGCGTCTGCTTGCATATCCGGTGACGTCGTCGAAGATGCACTGCTCCTGCCTGGCGAGGCATGCACCGAGTACGTCGTCGATCTCCTCAGGCGTCAACTGCCACGATCAACTGATGAGGCATCTATCATCCGCAACGCTGGAACTGGGAACACCGCCCTGCTGATCACGACGTTGAACGCATTGGGCTACGTTCGTGTCATGCCAGCGCACCTCGAGACACAGAGCGGCGAGTCCGAGCACAGTGAACTCGGCCGGATGGATGTTCGTGTGCGGGCACTCGAGACGGTGCTGACGCAGAAGGGCTATATCGATCCTGCGGCGCTGGACGTCTTGATCGACACGTATCAGACCAAGATCGGCCCACGCAACGGAGCGCGTGTCGTCGCCCGTTCGTGGGCCGACCCGACATTCCACGACTGGCTGATGAACGACGCCACTGCGGCGATCGATTCGCTGGGATACGCCGGCCGCCAGGGTGAGCACATGATTGCCGTCGAGAACACGTCGTCTCGCCACAACCTTGTCGTCTGCACGCTGTGCAGTTGCTATCCCTGGCCGGTCCTCGGACTTCCCCCGACCTGGTACAAGAGCGCGCCGTACCGCTCGCGCGTCGTCCGTGATCCTCGTGGCGTACTTGCGGATTTCGGAGTCACACTTGCTGACGACGTCGACATACGCGTATGGGACTCGACGGCCGAGGTCCGCTACCTCGTCGTTCCGCAGCGGCCGGACGGCACACAGCACTTGACGGAGAGCGAACTGGCGGAGCTGGTCACCCGGGATTCGATGATCGGCACGGGTTTCGCAAGCGACCCGGAGTCGACGAAGTGAGCTATACGAGCCACGCCGATCTCGGAGGTCAAGCCGGGTACGGAGCCGTTGTTCCCGAGCCAGAGGGCGAGCTGTTCCATGCAGCGTGGGAACCTCGTGCGCTCGCACTGTCACTGGCAATGGGTGCCACCGGCTCGTGGAACATCGACATCGGTCGCTCGGCGAGGGAGACGCTCCCCGACTACGCACGCCTCAGCTACTACGAGATCTGGACCTTCGCGCTGCAACGATTGTTGGAAGAGCGACATCTTGCCGACACCGACGAGATCGAGGCGGGCCACATGCTTCGTCGCGGCCCACCGGTCAAGCGTGTCCTGCATGCCGGCGAGGTTGAAGCTGTCCTCGCCGGAGGATCGCCGACGTTGCGCCCGTCGACGGATTCCCCTCGGTTCGATCTTGGCCAACGCGTGCGCACGATGTCAACTGTCGCCGACCATCACACGAGACTGCCGGAATACGTCCGCGACCGCGAGGGTGTGATCGAACGGATACACGGTGCGCACATCTTCGCCGACACGCATGCGCAGGGTCTCGGCGAGCAGCCACAATTTCTCTACACCGTCGTCTTCGCCGGCACCGAACTATGGTCGGAATCCGGCGGCTTACGAGACTGCCAGTCGCTGACCGTCTCGGTCGACGCATGGGAGTCCTACCTGGAGCCGGTGTGAGCATCGAGCGTCCTCAGACCAGCGCGCACATCGCTCCGCCGATCCTCCCCGGCCAACCGCACGACATCGACGGGCAGGTCTTCGCTGCACCATGGGAGGCACGGGCATTCGCGATGGCTGTCGCCCTCCATCAGCGCGGCCTGTTCACATGGACCGAGTGGGCTACGACGCTGTCGATGCAGATCGGCGCTGCAGAGGCCGACCGGGACGCCGACGGAACGTACTACGAGCACTGGCTGAACGCACTCGAACAGATCGTCGCCGACAAGGGAGCCAGCACTCGCGGTGAACTGGCAAGCTATCGCCAAGCGTGGGACAGTGCCGCCGACCGTACCGCTCACGGCCAGCCGATCGAACTGCAGCCGGTCGACTTCACCGACCCTTGAATCGTCAGAAGCGAGCCGTCCCTGGCGACGTGGTGAGCCTCAATGTTCCACTGGCCGCTCGCAATGGTTGCAACGTTTTGAACAGGTCGGGGCGCTGGCTACTCCAACGAATGACGGTGTACAGCGTTCGTCCGCGCACCTCGTGCTCCGGCCATACGTACATCCGCTGGGCGGCTGCGTTCCAGCTCACGATTCGCGGGCCGGCATCGGTGACGATCACCGCATCGGACACTTCGCGAACGACACCGCCGACCACTTGCTGAATCAACCGCCTCGGGTCTGTCACGTCGATGGTTGATTCGATGGTTGATTCGATCGTTGATTCGAAGGTTGCTGCGATCGTTGCTGCCGCATCCACCGTCGCTGGGTTGCACTCGTCGTCGGCTGACGGGATCCGCGCGAGTTCTCCGAAGCAGAATCCGACACTGCGCACCGTCGTCAGCAATCGCGGAGTTCCCGGATCCGGCTCGATCTTGGCTCGCAGGCGATAGACGTGTTCGGTCACGACCGACGGGTTCTGCCAGACCGGCGTCGAACTCCAGACATGCTGCAACAGCTCGGTGTGACTGAACGTATGGCCAGTGCGTGCAGCCATGAACGCCAGCAGTTCGAACTCTTCTGTTGTGGTTTCGACGTCGGCTCCGCCGACACGCATCCGCCGTGCAAGGAGATCGATCTCCAGCTCACCGACACGGATCACGCGCTGTGCGGCCTTGTCCGGTGGCGTAACCTGGCCGCCTTGCATCCGGCTCGAACCGACGACGACCTCCGCTGACTCGTAGACCGGAGCGATCATCAGCCCGGTGTCCGGCGGCGACTCGGAGACGAGCCTCAGCGCCGTCGCACGCTGATTCATATCGCTCAATTCGCTGGTGCGCCTGCGTAGGTCGATGAGTTCGTCCGCCTGTTCGGACAGCATCGTCAAATGGCGAACCTCCACCTCGGTGAACATGCGAGGCTGCGTGTCCATCACGCACAGCGCCCCGATCGGCAGTCCTTCACGGCTGAGGATCGGCATGCCGGCGTAGGCACGGATACCGAGTGGACCGGTCACCAACGGGCTGCAGGCAAAACGATCGTCGAGCGCAGCATCGGGGACGATCAACGGCCGGTACGGATCGCGCAGCGCATGATCGCAGAAGAAAATGTTTCGTGCCGTCTCCCCGATCTCAACGCCGACTTTCGCTTTGAACCATTGATGATCGGCATCGACCAGCGAAATCAATGCCATCAGCGCCGACAAGACGTGCGAGGCGAGGTGCACGATCGAATCGAACGCCGGCTCCGGTGCCGTATCGAGAATTCTGGATGCCCGCAGGGCCGCCAGCCGGACGCGTTCATGAGCGTCCCAACTCGCCGCCGGGTTCGGCTGTTCGCCCTCGCTGCTTCGACGAAAGGCGGCAACGAACACCTCGTACTGCATCGCCGGACCGAACAGCCATCTCTGGCCGAGCCGACAATGAAGAGCGAACAGTTGGCCACGCTGCGACTCGGTTTCGACACCTTCGGCAACGATCTCCGGACCCAGCTCCCGGCCGAGGCCGAGGCCGATCACCGACCGGACGATCGCCGTGTCGTTTGCGTTCTTGCCGGGGCCTACAACGAACGTCGTGTCGATTTTCAGGGCATCGACCGGTGAGCAGCTGAGGTACTGAAACGTCGCAAAGCCAGTGCCGAAGTCGTCGATCACGAGGTGCGCACCGTGATCGCGTAACTCGTGCAACGGCAGTAATGCTTCGTCGGCGACGAGCACAGTTTCTGTGACCTCGATCCACGATTGAGCAGCTGCGAGACCCGTGCGTTCGAGCACGGTGGCGATCCGCCCTGCAACGTCGCTGTGCAGCAACTGCATCGCCGAGAGGTTGACGCTGAGTCCGACATCGTTCGGCGAGTGGAATGAACTCGGCAGGCATGATCGCGCCCCGACGCGTATGGTCCCATCGTGTCAGCGCTTTGACCTTGCGGAGGACACCGGTCCGGAGTTCGACGATCGGCTGGAACGACGCATGGACCGCACCGGTTTGCAATCCCTGCGCAATTCGGTGACAAACGGGGCCTCGACGGGGAGCACATCGCCGCTCAGACGCCGGAGATGCAGCGTCACACACGATGCTCACTCTTCGGGTCGGCCGCCAGCGCCAGGCTGACATCGTGAAGCCCGCAACCGTCTTGGTCCTGAACGAAGGAGTCGATCCGCATCCCGACAGGATCAGCCAAATTATTGGTACCCGCAAGTCGCCGTGCTGCGGCATTGGCGAAGACGATCAG
>JAYTOR010000281.1:0-23747 GCA_043747685.1 Actinomycetota bacterium | reverse complement strand
CCGTATCCGCCCGATATAGTCGAGAGGCCCGAAGTTCGCACAACGACGCAGGCGTGGGTCTCGGCCCACGCCTTTTGTTTCAGTTCGGACCAGTTCACGCACCGGAGGAGGTGACGAATGAGTTCAGCCACAGCAGTCAACGACGCAATCCTTGCCCTGGTCATGCCCATCGTGACCGACCTCAAGCTGGATCTGTACGACCTCGAGTTCAATGGCGGCATTCTCAAGATCACGATCGACACGCCCCCGGGTTCGGTCTCCGACGAGGGACACGGCGGCATCACGCTCGATCAACTGGCCCTCGCGACCCGTCTGATCAGTCGTGACTTCGACCATCACGATCCGGTCCCCGGTCATTACACGCTCGAAGTCAGCAGCCCTGGTCTCGAGCGCACGCTGCGTACCGCAGCCCATTTCCAGCGCGAGATCGGCAAGACGGTCAACATCCGGCTGCGCGCCAACGTCGATGGTGCTCGCCGCGTGCAGGGTGTTCTGATCGCGGCCGACGCAACGACCGCAACGATCCGGCTCGACGATGCTGCATCGACCGAGCGCGTTGTCGCGATCGACATGATCGACCGGGCCAAGACTGTCTTCCAATGGGAGAAGGGCGAGAAGCTCGCTCCCTCGACCGGCACGCCCAAGACCGCCGCCAAGTCAGCAGCGACATCGGCGACCAGATCAGCGGCAACAACATCGAAGAGCTCGACCACGGGCCCGGTCAAACGGGTTCCGAAGAACTCACCGAAGCGAACCAACACCAAGTCGAGCGTCGCAGCCGGTGGCGTCAAGCCGCCGCCGGGTCCGTCCGACGAACTTGATTCACCGATAGAGGAGGCGACCGCATGAGTGGTCTGGACATGGCAGAAGCAGTGCGCATGCTTGCCGCTGACAAAGGGATCACTGTCGAGGCACTTCTCCAGGTGCTCGTCGACGCACTGGCTACCGCCTACAAGCGTCGCCCCGGCGCCGCTGCAGAGGTGGACGTCAGCATCAACCCCGAGACGATGGACATCGCGTTCATCGCCTACGACATCGACGAAGACGGCAACTGGATCAACGAGCGCGACGACACCCCCGAGGGTGGCGAGCTCGGTCGTATCGCCGCGCAGACCTTCCGCCAGGTGATGAACCAGCGGATCCGTGAAGCAGAGCGTGACCGCAAGTTCGAGGAGTACGCGAACCGAGAGGGCGACATCGTCACCGGCATCATCCAGCAGACCGACAGCCGCTACACCTTGCTCGATCTCGGTCGGGTCGAGGCACTGCTGCCTCAGGCCGAGCAGGTCCAGTTCGAGCGTCCCGAGCCAGGCGGCCGCGTCAAGGCGTACATCGTCGAGGTTCGCAAGACCGCCAAAGGACCGCAGATCGTCGTCAGCCGGACCCATCCGGGTCTGATCAAGCGGTTGTTCGAGCTCGAAGTCCCCGAGATCGCCGATGGCGTCGTCGAGATCAAGGCCTGCGCTCGTGAGCCAGGGCATCGGACCAAGATTGCCGTGTGGAGCAACGACAGCAATGTCGATCCTGTCGGCGCCTGCGTCGGTGCTCGTGGTGGTCGGGTGCGGATGGTCGTCAACGAACTGCGCGGCGAGAAGATCGACATCGTCCCGTTCAGCGAGGACTTCCCCGACTTCATCGCCAAGGCTCTCTCGCCGGCCAAGGTCACTCACGTCATCGTCAGCGAAGACGGCACGCAGGCCGACGTCATCGTTCCCGATCATCAGCTGTCGTTGGCGATCGGCAAGGAGGGCCAGAACGCCCGCCTCGCCGCCCGCCTCACGGGTCTCCGCGTCGAGATCAAAAGTGAATCACAGGTGCGCGACGAAGAAAACGGCGTCGCCCCCGACGGCGGTGCCTATGCAGAAGGCGAATGGCTCGCCAACCCCGAGACCGGGGAGATGGAATGGCACGCCGCCGACGGCTCCGTCCTCAGCCAGCACGAATGGGCGGAGGGCGGTCCCGAGGACACAGCCGATGTCGGTGCAGGAGATGCAGCGGCAGTGGACACCACCGGCACAACACCAGAAACACCGCCATCCACAACACCAGAGATACCAGAGACAGAGGAGGACGGTGGCGAAGACAAGGATTGACGAACCCGAGCGCACTTGCGTGGGCTGTCGCACCAAGCGGCCGGCCACGCACCTCGTCCGGCTGACCCAGCACGACGGCCACCTGGTCATCGACGGTGGGAGTGCCGGCAGGGGCGCCTGGATATGTCGATCCTCGATCGGATGTCTCGATCAAGCCGTGCGACGGCGAGCTCTCCAGCGAGCTTGGCGCACATCGCTCGAGAGCGATCAGATCGAACTGCTGCACACCGCCATCCGGGAAGCGCTTGCGCCGACCGGAACAATCTGACACCGCAGGGTGTCGTACGAACCGGCGCTTTCGTAGCGTCGAAGAGGAACATGAAAGACTTGTATGCCACAAGTGCCGCTGCCGAGGGGTAGCAGCCAGGCATGGAAGACCGATGAAAGGCTGAACTGCTCGGTGCCGAAAAACATCCGCTTGCACGAACTCGCTAAAGAGCTCGGCATGACGAACAAAGAAACACTCGATCTCGCCCTTGCAATGGGCGTCGACGCGAAGAGCCATTCCTCCAGCATCCAGGAGGCACAGGGTGACCGCGTGCGTCGCCGCGCGCAACGAGAAGGGTTGACCCGCGCGGAACAGCCTGAAGAGCCGAAGCCGGTCAAAGCCGGCGCAGCGAAGAAGACCACATCGAAGAAGGCCACCACCGACCCGGTCGCGACGTCCGAACCTGCGGCCGCTGCTCCGGCGCCGCCCGCAGCCGCCCCCGTCGTTGACACCCGTCCGGCCGAAACGCCGGCGCCGGTGCCAGCAGCACCCGCCGCTGCTCGGGTTGCACCCGACACGAGCCAGGCGGCCGTTCCCTCGGAATCGTCTGTCACTTTGCCATCGTCTGTCACTTCGCCATCGCCTGTCACTTCGGCTCCGTCCGCCCCGGCTCTGCCGATCAGACCCAATCCGGCGGTCACATCGACGCCGTCAGCTGCTTCTGCGCCATCGGCTGCTTCTGCGCCGCCGGTTGCTGCTATTGCGCCGGTTCCGTCGACGTCGACACCTGCCGTTGCGCCGGCTCCACCGGCAAGTCGGTCTGGCGATGTGTCGCAACGCCCGACCGCAACGACGCCGCCGACAATCGCGACCCCGGTGCCCGTTCAACGACCACCCGTTTCCCCGTCGACACGGCCGGTCACCGCGCAGGAAGCGGCGCCGGCTGCGGCTTCGACACCTGCCGCCGGTGGACCGACAGCCCCGACCGCTCCCACCGGGGGCGACAGTCGTTTCATCTCCAGCCGGAGCGCGCCGACTCCGACGCCGTCCGCCGAGCAGCCACGGCCCGCACCGACGCTGCCGGCCCGAGCCCTGACCCCACGCCCGACGCCGCCGCCAGGGTCTGCACCGCAGGCACCTTCGACGCGCCCATCTCCGCCTGCAAGCGCCCAGCGGCCGCCGTTGGGCGCGACGTCCAGTAGTGGCCGCCCGATTCCCCCTCCTCCCGGCGCCGCCCGTCCGGTGTCGGCTTCCGGCCGCCCGATTCCGCCGCCCCCAGGTGGCCGTGGTGCCCCGACGCGTCCCGGCGGATATGCCGGAGCAGGTGGCCCAGCCGGCCGCCCAGCTGGTCCTGGCGGCCCACGCACCGGGCCTGGTGGCGCCGGCGCCCGTCCCGGCGGTCCCGGTGCCGCTCGTCCCGGTTTTGCCGGTGCTCGTCCCGGTGGGCCTGGTGGTCCCGGGGGCGCTCGTCCCGGGTTTGCCGGTGCTCGTCCCGGTGGCCCCGGTGGCCCCGGTGCCGGCCCCGGCGGTGCTCGTCCCGGTGGCCCCGGTGGCGGTGGCCCCGGTGGTGGCGGCCGTCCTGGCGGCGGCGGCCGGCCGAACGGCCAGCGTCGCGCGCCGAAGAAGGGTGGTCGTCGGCGTCGTCGTAACATGGATGATCTGCAGCCGACACTGCACTCGAACTATTCGGCATCCGGTGCTCCGGTCCCCGAAGGCACCCTCGTCGTCGAGAAGGGTTCGTCCTCGCAGGAGTTTGCCCCGAAGCTGAACCGTACGGCCGCCGACGTCGTCCGTTTCCTGTTCCAGAACGGCGAAATGGTCACTGCGACCGCTGCGCTGACGGACGAGCAGATGGAGTTGTTCGCACTCGAAATCGGTGCTGACATCCTGCTCGTCGAGCCTGGTCAGCAGGAAGAGATGGAGCTCCAGGCACTGTTCAACGATGATGACGACGACGATCCGGACAAGCAGCAGTTCCGCCCACCGGTCATCACCGTCATGGGTCACGTCGACCACGGCAAAACAACGCTGCTCGACAAGATCCGTCATGCCAACGTCGTCTCCGGTGAGGCTGGTGGCATCACGCAGCACATCGGTGCCTACAAGGTCAAGACCGACAACGGTGGCGAAGTGACCTTCATCGACACCCCTGGCCACGCCGCCTTCACGAAGATGCGTGCCCGTGGTGCGCAGGTGACGGACATCGTCGTGTTGATGGTCGCCGCCGATGACGGCGTCATGCCGCAGACGATCGAGGCGATCAGCCACGCTCGGGCGGCCGATGTGCCCATCGTCGTGGCGCTCAACAAGATCGACAAAGACAACGCCGACCCGCAGCGTGTCATGGCGCAGTTGGCTGAGCAGCTGCTGGTCCCAGAGTCATGGGGTGGCGACACGATCGTCGTCGAGATGTCAGCGGCGCAGAACCTCGGCGTCGACGACCTGCTCGAACAGCTCGTCGCTGTTGCCGAACTCGAAGAACTGACCGCCAACCCCGAAGGTCGGGCCAAGGGCATCGTCCTCGAATCGAACCTCGACACGGGTCGTGGTCCGGTTGCAACGGTGCTCGTCGACAAGGGCACACTCCGCGTCGGTGACCCGGTTGTCGCTGGCGCTGCCTGGGGCAAGGTTCGTGCGTTGATCAACGATCAGGGCCAGCAGGTCAAAGAGGCCGGCCCGTCCACACCCGTGCAGGTCCTCGGTCTCTCGGCGGTGCCGCAGTCCGGTGACGAGTTCCGCGTCGCCCCGAACGAAAAAACGGCCCGTACCGTCGCCGAAGCTCGTGAGCAGCGCCTACGCCTCGCCCACCAGCGTGGCGACGCCCGTGTCCAGCACGGTGTCAAGCTCGAATCGATCTTCGAACAGATCCAGAAGGGCGAGATCGCCACGCTCAACCTCGTCCTCAAGGCTGACGTCCACGGTTCGCTCGAAGCCGTCACCGAGAGCCTTCGAAAGCTCGAACGTGACGAGGTCAAGCTGGCATTCGTACAGCGTGGTGTCGGTGGCATCACCGAGAACGACGTCATGCTGGCATCGTCGTCGAACGCCACCATCCTCGGCTTCAACGTCCGTCCAGACCGCAAGGTTCGTGAACTCGCCGAGGCGGAGCACGTCGAAATCCGCCTGTACGAGATCATCTACAAGCTGCTCGAAGACATCGAAAAAGCGATGCTCGGCATGTTGCAGCCGGAGTACGAGGAAGTGGTCACCGGCGAAGCCGAGGTCCGCGAGATCTTCCGTGTTCCCAAGCTCGGTGGTATCGCCGGCTGCTACGTGCGATCCGGTGTCATCACCCGCAACTCCAAAGTCCGCTTCCTCCGTGAGGGCACCATCATCTGGAAGGGCACGATCCAATCGTTGCGCCGCTTCAAGGACGATGCCCGCGAGGTCCGTGAGGGTTTCGAGTGCGGAATCGGCCTGTCGGACTTCCAGGATCTCAAAGAGGGCGACCTCATCGAGACCTTCGAAGAGCGCGAGATCGCCAGGGTCTGATCCGAAGGCCCGTTGGGGCAGCTTGCGGCGGTGCCGTGAGCTGCGCCGACGCGGTTCATCGGTCGTACCGATAGGGTCCGGTGAATGGCTGATCTCGAGTTCTTCCTCGACCCCGGTTGCCCCTTCGCCTGGATCACGTCGCGTTGGGTGGCCGAAGTCTGCCAGCTGCGGAACTACGACGTCACATGGCGCTTCATCTCGCTGACGTTCCTCAACGAGCATCGCACCGACGAGGCATATACGCCCGACTATCGGGCAGTCCACCGGTCGACACACGCGCAGTTGCGCGTCATGGCGGCGGTGCAGGCGGCACATGGGAACGATGCGGTCGCCCGTCTGTACACCGAATTGGGAACTCGGCTGCATGTCGATAGGCGTCGCGACGAAGCTCGCGCTGATCCGGCGGCGTTCGCGGCGGAGGCATTGGAGGCGGCGCAGCTGCCGACCGATCTCGCCGAGAACGTCGACGACGAGTCGTGGGACACGTTGCTGCGGTCGGAGACCGATCTCGCTCTCGCACGAACGGGCAAAGACGTCGGCACGCCGATCCTGACGTTCCACCCCGGCGACGCAAGCGAGAACAGCTTCTTCGGGCCTGTCATCTCCAAAGCACCACGCGGCGAGGATGCCGTCAAGCTCTGGGAGGCGATCGAGATCATTGCCACGACAAGTTCGATGTCCGAACTCAAGCGCTCCAACCGCGCGGCCCTCGACTTCACCTGACTTCCGGTCCTGACGTTGGCGCTTCAGATCGCACGGGATGCGATCTGAGCCTCCAGCGTCGACGGTCGTCGGAACTCTGCAACACCTGCGGTTCACACTGCAGGGATGAACGACCGCTTGCAACTCGTGTCAACCTGGGCGGCGGAGCACCACGAGATCGTCTCCGGCGAGCAGTTGACCGCCTTCGGCGTCACATCATTGCTGCGCTTCCAGTGGGTATCCCGGGGCCTGCTCCAACGGGTCGGTCATGGATCGTTTCGCTGGGCGTGTGCTCCGACGACGTGGGAGAGTTCCCTGGCGGCGGGACTCGCCGATCTGCGTGGCATCGGTCTCGTCGGAGGCCGGGCTGCCGCTCGGCAACTTGGACTGGACAGCTTCGCGATGGCTCCGGCTGAGGTGGTGGTTGCTCGCAGTGGACGTCATCGCGCACCATCCGTGTTGGTCAGGTCGACCGACTGGCCGTTTGCCGTTGGCGACGTCGTGACGATCAACGGGCTGCGTACGACCAGCGCGATGCGAACGATCCTCGATGGGCCACTCTTCGGCTTCTCCCGTCTCGAGATGGAGAACGCCATCGACTCTGCGCTGCGACTCCGACTGCTGTCGGAGCAGCGACTACGGGCTCGAGCGTGGGCGCAACACTCACGAGGGATCAACGGCAGTCGCCTGCTGCTCGACGCCCTCATCGACTCGGGTGGGGAGAGCCAACTCGAGCGGCGATTCCTCGCCTTGCTCCGCGCCAACTCGATTCAGCGTCCGGTGACTCAAAAGATCTTCCGCGACGGCAACCGCACGGTCGCCCGTGTCGACGCTTACTTTCCGGGCGATCTCGTCGTCGAAGTCGCCGGTCACGGAACGCATGCCAGTAGCTCGCAGCGCCAAGCCGACGCTCAACGCCAGGTCGAACTGACGTTGCGCGGTCTGAGGATCCTGCTCCTCACCTACGAGGACGTGACCTTCCGGCCGGCCTGGGTGGCGGGGATCATCGCCCGCGCTCTCGCCCAAGCGGCGTAGCGGTGAGCGACGACGACGCTGGCGGGTGAGATCACACAGCATGCGATCCCAGGCGCAAGCGTCAGCCGGACAAGTCGGCTCGGTCAGATTGTTCGTGGGAACGTGACGGAGATCCGTGCCCCGCCGCCCGGTGCCGAGCCGGCGCTGACGTTCCCCCCCATCGAGGTCACCAACTCCCGCACGATCGCCAGGCCGAGGCCCGAGCTGTTCTCTGCTCGCGGTGGCTCGTGGCGTGCGACGTAGAGGCGTTCGAAGACGTGCGGCAGGTCGATAGCGGCGATCCCCGGACCGTCGTCATCGACGAAGAAGGTGGCGGATCGATCGGCGATCGCCGTGCCGACCACGATCCTCGTCCTGGCGTACTTGAGGGCGTTTTCGATGACGTTGGCGATCACCTGCGCCAAGCGATCGGGATCTGCGGTGATAATCCCCGGTGCCGTCGCCATCACAACGAGTTCAATGCCGCGTTGGCTGGCGTCTGGCAGGAAACCGGCGGCGCTGGTGCTGACGCTGCTGCTGAGTTCGAGGGGCTCGGACGCCAACGTGAAGCTGCGGGCCTGCAGCTTGGCGAGATCGAGCAGGTCGGCAACGAGCCGTTCGAGTCGTTTCGACTCGCCGAGAATCACTCCGGCGTGTGCTCTCGGGTCCCCCGCTCCGTCGTTGATCGCTTCGGCATATCCGCGGATCGATGTCAACGGCGTTCGCAGATCGTGCGACACGGAAAGGAGAAACTGCTGTTCGAGACGCTTCGACCGCTGCAGTCCCGCTGCCATCGCGTTCACCGAGCGAGCGAGATCGGCGACCTCATCGGTTTCGTGCGGCGGAGGCTCTGCCAAACGGGTGTCGAATTCCCCGGAGGCGATCCGATGGGCGGCAAGGCTCGCATCGCGCACCGGCTTCGCCAGCCGACTGCCGAGCCACCATGCCACCAATGCAGCGATGGCGAGAGCAATGACGCTGGCGATGAGGAACCAGCTGATGGCCGCACCAGCACCCGACTCGATCCTGCGGGTGGTGATCAGGACAGCCAAGCCGCGCCCGCCGATGCCGAGAGGCGCCGCACCAATCGCGTAGGCAACCCCGGCGCGGACCCCGGTGACGATCTTGCCGGTGCGCAACTGTTTGAACGGGAGTTCGGTGACGGTCAAATTCGCAGGAAGTGGATCGCCGGTGGCGACGTTGTTGCGATTGACGAGCACGACGGCGATGTCGTCGAGATGCAGCGCGTCCTTTACTTTGCGCAGATTGTTGACCTTCTGCGTCAGTGCCGTCGCTGCGGGTGTCGGGTCGTTCGCGCTCGGGTTCGCCGGGTCAGCGGTGTCGGTGATGCCGGCGAGCACGGAGACCGTCTGCTGCCTGAGGATCTTCTCCGTCGTCCGCCTGGCGCGTAGCTGCGAGATGGCGATCGTGCCGGCACCGGCGATCAGCAGAGTGATCACGACGATGCCGAGCATCGCCACGATGAACCGCCGCGTCATTGGCTCACCCTGGTCGGCAGATGTGAAGGATCTGTGATGGAACAGCGGCCGCACGTGCGAGGGTTGGGGATGAGCGGGTGGTTCGAACGGTCGCGAGTCACGTTGGTGAGCTAACCGAGCCGGTAGCCGATGCCCCAGACGGTGGCCAGCGGCAGACCGTCACCGAGCTTCTTGCGGAGCTGACGGACGTGGACGTCGACCGTCCGATGATCGCCATAGAAATCCAGCCCCCACACCACGTCGAGCAGCTGCTGTCGGGTCAGAGCGATACCCATGTTGTTGGCGAAATGGGCGAGCAGGTCGAATTCCTTGGTCGCCAGCGCCACTGCAGTGTTGGCGGCGCGTGCTTCTCGTCGAGCCGTATCGATGGTGATCCCCTCGCCGATCAGGATCGTCGTCGACGCGGCGTTCGCAACCGGCTGGCCACGACGCAGGATCGCTTTGACCCTGGCGACGAGTTCACGAGGGCTGAACGGCTTCGTGACGTAGTCGTCGGCGCCGAGCTCGAGACCCAGTACGCGGTCGATCTCTCCGTCGCGGGCGGTCAAGAAGAGGACAGGCATCGCCGACTTCTGGCGGATGCGCCGAACGACATCGAATCCGTCGATGCCAGGCAGCCCGACATCGACGATCGCCAGCACCGGATGGTGTTGTTCGAAGAGTTCGAGCCCGCGCTCGCCAGAGGGTGCCTGCAACACGCGAAAGCCGACCTCACGGAGATACAGCCCGACGAGATCGGCGATGTGGCCGTCGTCTTCGATCACGACGATCGTCTGCTCGACCGGAGCGCTTGGTGTCATCGCCCCCATCGTTGCACGACGGCTCGCCCGACGGCGATCATCGCCGCTACGTTCGACGTTACCCGTGCTTCCACGAAGAACTGTCGCCGCCACCCAGGCTGCAAACGGCCAACAGGAGAGATCACCATGACCATCGGCATCGTCGCCAAGATCACCATCCAGGAAGGCAAGAGCGAGGAGGCCATCGCTGCGTTCCAACCGCTGTTGGCGGCCGTTGAGGACGAAGCGGGCACCGTTCGTTACATCCTGCACACCGATCCGGCGAACCCCGAGCTGCTGTGGTTCTACGAGCAGTACGCCGATCAGGCAGCTCTCGACGCTCACGGCACGTCCGACACGATGAAGGCGGTCGGGATGTCACTCAGGACCATCGCCGCCGGTCGTCCGGAAATCACGATCTTGAACGTTGTCGGCGGCAAGAACGTCTGACGGCCCGCTCGGCCCGCTCGGCCTTTCGAAGCTGATGAAGCGAGCAGCACTCCCACCATCGTGATGGGACGCCGTGAACAATGCTGCCCGCCGTGTCCGCTGCATTTCCCGGCATGCTGACTGCCGTGACGACCTACCTCGATCGCATTCTCGCCGCCCATCGCAGGGCGGCGGCATCAGATCGGCGCCCCGTCGACTCGTTGATCGCCCAGGCGACAGTGGCTCCGCCAACCCGTGGCTTTCGTGCCGCTCTGGCAAGCGCCAGCGGGTTGGCGGTCATCAGCGAGATCAAACGTCGGTCGCCGTCGAAGGGTGATTTGAACATCAGCCTCGATCCTGCAGCGCTCGCAGCGCTCTACGCGTCTGGCGGGGCGTCGTGCCTGAGCGTGCTCACCGATGTCCACTTCTTCGGCGGTTCGATCGACGATCTGCAACACGCTCGCAGGGCGTGCTCGATGCCGGTGATTCGTAAGGATTTCACCGTCTCGCTCCAGGACGTGTGCGACACCCGCATCATCGGTGCTGATTGCGTCCTGCTGATTGTCGCCGCCCTCTCGGGCGACGAACTCCTCGACTTCCACCGACTCGCCGTCGCGATCGGACTCGACGTGCTCGTCGAGGTGCACGACGAATCCGAACTGGAGGCCGCGATGGCAGCCGGGGCGACATTGATCGGGGTCAATCAGCGTGATCTCGTCACCTTCGAGGTCGACCACGAGCGAGCCGAGCGGATGGCAACGCTGATCCCCGACTCAGCCATCAAAGTCGCCGAGAGCGGAGTACGGGACGGCGACGACGCTCGACGCCTCTACGACGCCGGATATCAGGCGATCCTCGTCGGGGAAACCCTCGTGACGGCTACCGACCCGCGATCGGCATTGCTCGCACTGCGCGGCATCCACTGAAGTTGGGCTGAATCCACGCCGCTTTGGACCGTGATTCGTGCTGATCCGGTTGCGGCGTCGGTGCTACTGTTCGCCGTATGGCGATGCCCGGCCAACCCAGACCACCCGAAAGCAAGACTGCCGTTGGGGGGTTCGTGGTGTTGGCCGTCGGTGCAATCGCTGGAATCCTGGCGTTCACCGTCCTTCCATGGGCATCGAACGACGGCGGCGGCGACAGCGCCAAGTTCGGTGATATCCACACGGCGCTGTCGGCGGCGAACACCGGTGGGCTCGGCGGTGCATACTTCAGTTGGCTCGCGTGGGCTGCGCTGGCGGCCGCTGTACTCTTCGCCATCGCCGCCAATGTTCCGTCCGGCAGCCAGAACTATTGGCGGGCATTGGGTGTGATTCTCGGTCTCGTCGGGATCGGCCTGACCTACGGGGCGATTCACGATCTGCACGTCGGACTCGGTGACGTGTCAGCAGCCTTCTGGGTGGCCACCGTCGGTTTCGTACTGATCGCCGCTGGATCATTGGTGCCGTCACGTCCGGTCGTTCAATATCAGCCCAACTACGGCATGCCGACCGACCAGCAGAAGTTCGCCCAGCCGCACCAACCGACCCCCGGTGTGATGCCCGGAATGCCGCTCGGCTCGACCCCGCCACCTCAGTACACCTACTCGCAGCCGGCGTCGGCACCGTACCCGGCACAGGCACCGATGCGGCCGGCAGCGGCGATGGCGGCACCAGGCTGGATGACGGATCCGTCGCGCCGCTACGAGTTGCGCTTTTGGGACGGCAATCGCTGGACGGAGAACGTGTCGACGGGCGGCAACCAGGCGATCGACCCGATCTGATCGGACGCTCTGACGGCAGGTTGCTCAGCGGCGTGGGTGGAGGTTCGCGTGGTCACCCGGATTCCGTCATTGCGGAATGTAGGTGACCGCGTCGTGGGTCGGCGGGCGTGGTCGCCGCACGCCACGGCGGTCAGCACGTCAGGCGGCAATCGAGACGGGTAGTTGGTGACGCACGAGGACGTCACCCATCAGATCGACGAAGTTGTTGAAGAAGAACCCCCGGCGGCCGGCATCGTCGATGGACCCGAGCGAGGCATCGAACCGGGCCAGCGGATTGCGGCCCCCCTCGACGTGAGGGAAGTCTGATGAGAAGAGGCACGTCTCGGGGCCGGATTGGGCGATGATCCAGCCGGCGTCCTCGTGGGGGTACGGCGTCACCCGGATCTGTTGACGGACGATGTCACTCGGCGACGCCCGCAGCGCCTGCAACCGCTCCTCGTTCTTGCGGAACGCCGTCCACGCTGCATCGAGATTGCGCATCCAACCGGGCAGCCACGAAGCGCCCTGTTCGATGACGCCGAACTTCAGCCGCGGGAAGCGATCGAGGACGCCATCGAAGAGCAACGTCGACAGCGTCTGCATCGGCGGATAGGGGATCGCCATGTAGTCGATCGAGCGAAAGTTCTCGGCACCGCCATGAAAGTCGGGAACAGGCGGTAGCCCGTTGTCGAAGTAGCGGGGACTGAGGAGACTTCCGCCGCCGCCGACATGGAAGACGATCGGCACCCCTGCATCCTGCGCCGCTGCCCAGACAGGGTCCAGAGCGATGTGGCTGGGGGAATGGTTCGCAGGACAGGCGGAGGCGATCATCAACGCTGCCGCCCCCGCCTCGACTGCCTCGCCGGTGATCACTGCAGCATCGCTGAAGTCGGCGAGTGGCACATAGGTGACGGGCAACATCCGTTGGTCGACCGAGCAGAACTCGATCATCGCCCGGTTGTGGGCCCGCGACATCGCTGCTGCGTATGCCGGATCACCCTGCTCGGCGTTGGCGAGCAACCCATTGGTGAAGGTGTTGAAGATGAGCTGACTCTGCACGCCGATGAGGTCGATGGCGCGGGAGCGGTCCTCTGCCAGGAACGACCCCGTGGCGGCGAAGTTCTTGCGCAGCATGATCTGATCGCCGTCGGATGCCCGGTAGGCGGCGTCGCCGTGATCGCGTCGGGCTTGAGCGATGAATCGGTCCTCACCCTCACCGGGTGCGAGCGATTCGGTGAAGACCTTCGGCATGCGGTCGCGCCATGCCGGGTCAGCGTGGTCGATCAACCAGTTTGGCGGCTCCATGATGTGCGCGTCGGCGTCATGGATGATGCGTCCCCCGGTGTAGGCCATGGCGGCATCGTAGATCCGGTCGGGGCGCTGCGCATGGCCGGAACCCAGCCTCATTCGTCGACGGGTGCGCCACATGACACGGTCTCCTTGGCGACCTACCTCGTCACCGTATTTCCCGCTCTCCGCCGCTCGGGCGGCTCACTTCGTTCGCATGATCCGCCCGGTCTCACGTCTCCGGCACGGGTTTGACTCCCGCCATCGAGACGATCCCACCGACGACGGGATTCGTCCGCCGGGACCGTTAGCGGCGATAGCGTTGCCGCCCGTGAATAAGGTCAAGACTCACCTCCAGGCACTGTCGTTGCTCGATCGGGCGTTCGTCGCCCTCACCGACGCCGAACTCGAGGCGTTGTTCGCTTCGCTGCCGGAGGACCACCAGAAGGCGATCGACGAATTGAGCGGGTCGACCGACGGATTCGCCGACGCCGATACCCGGAATCTGGCGATGCGCACGGCCGTGACGCGCGGCCGTATGAACGGCGAGCTTGAGAAGATCACGACCGTGTTGACCGACCCGAGCCTTGCGGAATGCATCGAGACGCTCGGCGAGAGTGCCGACTTCCCGACCGAAGCACAGATCCTCGAAGTGACCCCGGCTCTGATCGAGAAATACGGCCTCGGCACGGTCCGGCTGATGCTCGCCGGGGCGATCGCCGGGGAAGCCAAGGCTGCGCCCACGCTCACGTATCTCCTGAAGCACGACGAGACGCTTGCCTTGCCGAAGGTCGAGATCGAGTCCGCCCCGGCGTTGCCGGCTCGCAAAGCCGATGACGATGTCAAAGCCAAGCGCAAGGCCGTGCAGGAACAGCGCAAGGTCGACTCCCGCAACCGTCGCGAGCAGCAGGCCAGGGCGCGAAATCGCGTCTGACGGCACTGCCTGCTCTCGTACAACTCTCCCCGGTTCAGCGGCAGCGCAGCGCTAACGTTGCCGCTGAAATGTTCGTCAAGATTTGCGGGATCACGAATGAGGACGATGCGCTCCTCGCCGTAGCGATGGGTGCTGACGCGCTCGGCTTCGTCTTCGCCCCCTCGACCCGGCAAGTGTCGCCGCTGCAGGTCTATGACATCACTCGCAGACTGCCTCCGCACATTCTGACGGTGGGTGTCTTCCGTGACGAGCTGCCCACTCGCGTGTTGGAAATCGTCGACAAGGCAAACCTCAAAGCGGCGCAACTGCATGGACGCGAAACCCCTGCGATGGTCGTGGAGGTGCAGCGCGGTACACAATTGGTGATCAAAGGCTTCAATGCCGGTGCCGCAGGGCTTGGATCTGTCAAGGATTTCGGGCTCGACGTGGTGCTCATCGATGCAGCGTCGCCCGGCTCCGGTGAGGTTTTCGACTGGACGATGGTTGCCGAGATCCCGGACGAGATCCGAGTGATCCTTGCCGGTGGCTTGACGCCCGACAATGTCGCAGCGGCGATCAAGACGGTGCACCCGTGGGGAGTCGACGTGTCGACGGGGGTCGAGCGGTCACCTGGCCGCAAGGACCCGATCAAGCTCAAGCAATTCATCGCCAATGCACGCGCCGCTGCGCCGAAGCCGTACCTTGGACCAGACGAGCTGCCGTACAACTGGGCAGACGACGACTACTGAAACCCAGTTGCTTCCCACGGGATCAGTGGCGAGTATGGACCACCGAAGACGGTGTTCGACGAGAGACGTAGAACCGATTGTTGCCGACCGACGAGAAGGGAAGACCTGTCAATGTCATTGATGGCGGAACCGACTGCTGAAGGCCGCTTCGGCGAGTTCGGAGGGCGATATGTCCCCGAAACGCTGATCCCGGCATGCATGGAACTGGAGGCCGCCTTCCGCGAGGCGTGGTCCGATCCCGCCTTCCGGGCCGAACTCGACGAACTCCTACGCTCCTACGCCGGGCGGCCGTCGATGCTGACCGAATGCCACAATCTGTCGGCACAACTCGGGGTACGCGTGATCCTCAAGCGCGAAGACCTCAACCACACGGGATCGCACAAGATCAACAACGTCCTCGGGCAGGTGTTGCTTGCCCAACGGATGGGTAAGAAGCGGATTGTCGCCGAGACCGGGGCAGGCCAGCATGGCGTTGCCTCGGCGACCGCTGCAGCACTCCTCGGCCTGCAGTGCAAGGTGTACATGGGCGCCGTGGACGTGGAGCGTCAGGCGCTCAACGTCTTCCGGATGAAGCTGCTCGGTTCCGAGGTCGAGGCCGTGCATTCAGGTAGCAGGACATTGAAGGATGCCGTCAACGAGGCGATGCGCGACTGGGTTGCCACGGTCGAATCGACGCATTATTGCCTCGGTTCGGTGATGGGCCCGCATCCGTATCCGTGGATGGTTCGCGAGTTCCACCGGGTGATCGGTAACGAGGCAAAGGTGCAGTGTGCTGACCTACTCGGCGGCGACCCCGACCTCGTGATCGCCTGCGTCGGAGGCGGCTCGAATGCGATGGGGATCTTCAGCGGGTTCGTCGACAGCCCGAAGACCGCACTGATCGGTGTCGAACCGGCGGGCGGCGCTGCTGTCGGACGCGGCATTCCCGGCGTTGTGCACGGCATGAAGAGCTATCTGATGCAGGACGAGTACGGGCAGGTCCTGGAAGCGCAGTCGATCTCCGCCGGCCTCGACTATCCGGGCGTCGGGCCGGAGCATTCGTATCTCGCCTCGATCGGGCGGGCGAAGTACGAGACGGTCACCGATCCCGAAGTCATCGAAGCGTTCCAGGTGCTCGCCAAGACCGAGGGCATCATCTCTGCTCTGGAGTGTGCCCACGCAATTGCCTGGCTGATCCGTGAGGCCGGCCGTTTCCAAGGTCAGACGGCGTTGATCAACCTGTCGGGACGAGGCGACAAGGACGTCGCCCAGATGATGGACATCCTGGAGCCGGAACTCGCAGCTGGTGGTGACTGATGGGCCGCTTAAACACCGACTTCCGTGCCAAACGCGACGCCGGACGGAAACTTCTGGTGCCGTACGTCACCGGCGGGCTGACGGGCTGGCAGGACGCTGTCCGCGCCGCCGCTGCCAATGGGGCCGATGCCATCGAGATCGGCATTCCGTTTTCCGATCCGGTGATGGACGGACCGGTCATCCAGGAAGCGTCGTTGCGGGCGCTTAGCGCCGGTGCGACGCCGGTGAGCATCCTCGAAGAGGCCCGCGATCTCGACGTCGACATTCCGCTGGCCGTGATGCTGTACTACAACACGGTCTTCCGTTTCGGCCATCGGCGTTTCGCTGAGCTGCTGATCGCTTCCGGGATTTCGGCGGCGATCGTCCCGGACCTGCCCTTGGAGGAGTCGTTCGAATGGACGCGTGCCGCTGACGCCAGCGACGTCGACACGGTCATGCTGGCTGCTCCGACGGCGCCCGACGAGCGGCTGCCGCGCATCTGTGAGCGAGCCCGCGGCTTCGTCTATTCGGTTGGCCTGCTCGGCGTCACCGGCGAGCGCGACACGCTTGCGTCAACGGCGACCGCGCTCGCCGCCCGGCTGAAGAAGATCACCGATGTGCCGGTGATCGTCGGCGTCGGCGTGTCCAATGCTGCCCAGGCCGCGCAGGTCTGCGCGGTTGCTGATGGCGTCGTGCAGGGTGCGTCCGTCGTCCGGCGTCTGATGGATGCAGGGGCAGATGCCGTGGGTGACTATGTCGCCGAAGTACGTGCGGCGATCGATGCAGTTGCCTCTGCCGCTGCTGTTGCTGTCATCACGGCCTGACGGGACCGATGGTGGCGTTCGATCCGTCGGTCTGCGATCTGTGCGAGGCGGCCAAGATGACCGAGTGGTATTTCGAGGACGACGTCTGCTGGATCGCCGAGTGCGAGTTCTGCGCGGTGCCGATGGTCGTCTGGAAGCTTCACGATCCGGCGCCCTCCGAGGAGATCAAGGCGTTGTTGCACGGGCATCTGGCTGACGTCGTCGCCGAGCGCTTCGGATGGGAGTACTACGTCGACGACAACATGCGCAACATCCCCGATCACTATCACGCTCACGCCCGTCGGCGCGACGCATTCTTCGGCGGCGCGGTGGCGCGACGAGTACCGTAGGGCTGTGCTGAAAATCGGAGACCAGGCCCCCACGATCGATCTGCTCGACCAGGACGGTGCCCCGTTCTCGTTGAAGAGCGCACACGGAAAGAACGTGCTCGTGTACTTCTACCCGCGCGCGGATACGCCGGGCTGTACCACGCAGGCATGTGGTTTGCGCGACATTCTCGGGGAGGTCGGCGATGCGGTGATCATCGGGATCAGTCCCGACAAGCCGGCGACACTTGCCAAGTTCAAGGAGAAGTACCACCTCGGCTTCACGCTGTTGTCGGACATCGAGCATTCGGTTGCCGAGGCGTTCGACGTGTGGCAGGAGAAGAAGAACTACGGCAAGGTCTACATGGGGATCGTCCGCTCGGCTTTCCTGATCGACGCCAAGGGCATCCTCACCGAGGTCTGGTACAAGATTAGTCCGAAGGACACTCCGGTCAAGCTGCTCGAAGCGCTCGGCAAGTAAGTCGAGCCGGATACCGTGCCCGATACCGTGCCGGAAACCGTGTCGAACTTTCCGGCTCCCGCCGACATTCTGCCGCACCGGCCCCCGTTCCTCTTCGTCGACGAGATCGTCGATCTCAACCCTGGAGTTTCTGCCGTCGGACGTTGGCATCTGACCGGCGACGAGTGGTTCTTCGCCGGTCACTTCCCTGGCCGCCCGACGTTGCCGGGCGTACTGATGTGTGAGGCGATCGCCCAGGTCGGGGCGATCGCCCTGTTGCTCGATTCGCGCTATGCCGGCAAACTGCCGTTGTTCGGTGGCCTCGACGGTGCTCGTTTCCGTCGTCAGGTCGGCCCCGGCGACACGCTCGAACTGAGTGTCGAGATGGGCCGGATGTCGGCACGCGCTGGCAAGGGTGTCGGCAAGGCAATGTTGAACGGACAACTCGCGTGCCAATGCGAGCTGCTGTTTGTCGTCGTCGACGCCTGACAGGCGATCGACGACAACCGTGTCAGGCAGCCATTGCCCAGTTGGCAGTGACGATCAACGTGCAATGCGGGCAGGGGTGCATCGCTCGCGCCGCCCATGTCGGGATCAGATAGCCGAGGCGGTCTGCACCTTCGACGAGCTGATCGAGATCGGTGACACGGATGTCGAGGTGACTCTCGACGATGTCGGTAAGCCCGGCGTTTGCTTCGCAGAGCGCAGACGAATGGACGATATGGGGATTGAGGACGTCGACGAACAATTCATGGATGAGCATGTCCGTACTGTCTCACAGGGGTGTGACATTGTTCTTGGAGTCAGGTGCGAATTTGCTCCGACTTGCACGCTGCGCTGCCCGTTTGCCGCCACATGTAGCGGCCACGTGGACTCAGTTCGGGGAAGGGGTATCGAGAGTCAGGCGGGGATGATGATGATCGAGCCGTTGTGGCCACCGAAGCCGAAGTTGTTGGAGATCGTCGGACCCGGCTCCCAACTGCGTGGCTCGCCGATCACCAGATCGATCGTCATGTCAGGGCTCAGTGTGGTCGTCCCTGCCGTACGCGGAATGAGTCGATGCTCGAACGACAGCAGCACCGCTGCGGCCTCCAGTGCACCTGCTGCGCCGAGGGCGTGCCCGGTCACACCCTTCGTCGAAACAACCGGCGGCCCGTTGGCACCGAAGACTTTGGCAACGGCCTCGGCCTCGGCGGCGTCGTTCAACGGTGTCGATGTGCCATGAGCGTTGATCTGTTTGATGTCTGCAGCCGTCAGGCCAGCGTCGGCAAGCGCCAACTCCATACAGGCGACCGCACCGACGCCCCCCGGCGAAGGAGCCGTGATGTGGTGGGCATCGGCATTGCTCGCCGCACCGACGATTTCGCCGTAGATCGTCGCGCCGCGGGCGATTGCCCGCTCGCGTTCTTCCAGAACGAAAACCGCAGCACCTTCTCCGAGAACGAAACCGTCACGATCAGCGTCGAAGGGGATCGACCGGCCGGACGTCGTCAACGCCGTCATGTTGCCGAAGCTGGCAATACCGATCTCGACGGCCGACGCCTCGGAACCACCACTGACGACGACGTCGGCGAGGTCCCATGCGATCGTCCTGGCGGCATAGCCGAGCGCATGTGTCGAAGCGGCGCAGGCTGTACAGATCGTCTCGTTGGGCCCCTTGAGGCCGTATCGCATCGAGATCGAAGCCCCGGACGCGTTCGGCATCATCATCGGGACGAGAAACGGAGAGACGCGGCGAGGGCCCTTTTCGACCAGCACCTTGATCTGTTCCTGAGTGGATTCGAGGCCACCGATACCGGTCGCGAAAATCGTGCCGGCGCGCGCAGGGTCACCGATGAAGTCACCGGCCTGTTCGACCGCCTCAGCAGCAGCCGCGAGCGCGAACTGTTGCACTCGATCGGCGCGCCTGGCGTCCTTCGGGCTGTCGAAATACGGTTGTGGATCCCAATCAGGGATCGTCGTCGTGTTAGCGCCCGTGACGTTGGGGCCCTGCAATCCCTGCCAGAACTGCTGGCGGCCGATACCGCAGGGAGCCACCACGCCGAAGCCGGTGATGACGACCCTGCGGCCGTTACCACGCATTACAGCTTGCCGGCCACCAGGTCGTATGCCTGGCCGACCGTCTCCACTCCCTCGAGTTCTTCCTCGGGAACGACGACATCAAATTCTTCCTCGAGGCCCATCACAAGTTCGACGAGGTCGAGGCTGTCAGCGTCGAGATCTTCGGCGAACTTGGCTTCAGGGACGACCTTGTCAGGCTCGACGCTCAGCACGTCGACGGCCACTTTCTTGAAACGGGCAAACAGCTCCGGATCAATTTCGCTCATCTGAGAACTCCTTTTTGTGTGTGTTCGATTGTCATTGGTTCGACTCGCATTGGTTCGACTCGCATTGGTTCGAATGTCATCAGTGCCCCATCCCGAGGCCACCGTCGACGGGAATTACGGCGCCAGTGATGTAGGCAGCGTCTGGCGAGGCGAGAAAGACGATGGTGCCGGCGATCTCTTCCGGCTTGGCCATCCTCGCGAGCGGAACGGCACTGGTCAACTCGGCGAGTCGCTTCTCACTCAGCGCCGCTGTCATATCGGTGTCGACAGGACCGGGTGCGACGACGTTGACAGTGATCGAACGCGATCCGAGTTCACGGGCAAGTGAACGGGCGAGGCCGACGAGCCCTGCTTTCGAGGCTGCGTAGTTCGCTTGGCCGGCGGATCCGTAGAGTCCGACGACGGAAGAGACGAAGATGATGCGGCCGGCCCTGGCGCGCAGCATGCCCTGGGTTGCCCGCTTGGCGACGCGGAATGCGCCGGTCAGGTTGGCGTCGACGACGCTGGCGAAATCGGCCTCACTCATGCGCAGTAGCAGCATGTCCTTGGTGATGCCGGCGTTCGACACCAGCACACTGACCGGTCCGTACTTTGCTTCGATCGCCGTGAAGGCGGCGTCGACCTGTTCGCTCGAGGTGACGTCGCACTGCACGCCGAACAGCCCGTCCGGCGGGGGGGACGTGTTGTACGTGACCGCAACGTTGTCGCCGTCAGCGGCAAAGCGGCGCGCAACGGCGAGGCCGATGCCACGCGAACCTCCGGTGACCAGGACCGTGCGACTCATCGCCCACCGGATCCAGTCGGCGCAGCGGCTGGCCGTCCGAGTGACGTCGTCACAGGCCGCCACCCCAGCGGAGCACGGCAGACGCAGCCGTCATCCCGGCACCGAACCCGACGAGCAGGATGAGATCGCCGTCTTTGATCTTGCCCTGTTCCAGCGAATCGATCAGCGCCAGCGGGATCGACGCAGACGACGTGTTCCCTGTGCGGTGCAGCACGGTCGCAGCCTTTTCCATCGGGACCCCGAGGCGTGAGCAGGCAGCCTCGATGATGCGGATGTTCGCCTGGTGGGGGACTACGAAGGCGAGGTCCTCTGCGGTGATACCGGCGGCAGTCATCGACTTCTGGGCGGAATCGACCATGATGCGAACGGCGCGGCGGAAGACCTCCTTGCCCTCCATCTTGACGAATCCGCCGACCTCGGCATAGAGGAACTTCTCGGCGGCACCATCTGCGTCGATGTCCCACGCCAGCAACTGATTGCCGTTCTCGACCGCCTCAATGACAACGGCACCCGAGCCGTCTGCGAACAGGATGGCCGTGTTGCGATCGGTCCAATCAGTGATCTTCGACAGGCAGTCCGTCCCGATCAGCAGGATCTTCTTCGAACCCATGGCGATCAACCCGTGGGCGACACTGAGGCCGTAGACGAAGCCGCTGCATGCTGCGTTGACGTCGAAGGCGCCGCAACTCAGGCCGAGGCCGAGGGCGACCGCCGACGACGTTCCGGGCACGGCGCGATCTGGGGTCGTGGTCGCAAGGATGATGGCGTCGATCTCCGACGGATCGATCCCTGCCATCGCCATCGCCTTGGCGCCAGACTCGATGGACAGTTGCGATGTGACTCCGCCGACGTGACGCTCGTGAATACCCGTTCGCTCGCGGATCCACTCATCACTCGTGTCCATCGTCGTGGCGAGGTCAGCGTTGGTGAGCACCTTCTCGGGCAGCGACGTTCCCCAGCCGGTGATGACGGCTCCGGTTACGCCGGCAGGTACAGCAGGCATCGTGTGGTCCCTTCAGCTGGTGCGCAGCCAGGCGATCGGCTGGCGCAAGGTGACTCGCTCACCTTCGACGGCAATGTAGCTCTGGATGACACCGGCAAACGGTGAGCGTACTTCGGTGCCGGCGATCGTGCCGAGAATGGTGCCGACGGAGATCAGGGTGCCGTTGCCGATATTCGGCGCAGGGCTGAACAACCCGGCAGTCGGGCTGACGACGACACGCTCTACGGCGAACAGGTGCTCACCCTCGTGGCGAGCAGGCGCGTGTGGCTTGGTGGCGGAGACGAAGTCGAGGAGTTTGTTGAGGTCTTCCGGCGTCGACACGGAGATCGTGCGGGCGGCATCGACCGTTCGCTTGGCCATGCCTGTCAATACGCCGCCAGGGCCGAGTTCGACGTAGTCCGTCACCCCTGCGGCTTCGAGATTCAGCAGGCAGTGCTTCCAGCGGACCGGACTGGTGAGCTGTGCCGACAGGAGGCTCGACCAGTCCCTGCCGGTGTCGTGCGGAGCTGCATCGACGTTGGAGACGACCGGAACCTCGGTGTCACGTGGGTTCGCCTGAGCGATCGCCTTGCGCAGACGGTCGCGAGCAGATGCCATGAACGGCGTGTGAAACGCACCGGACACCGGCAGCGGCATGCACTTCTTGGCTCCGAGTTCCTTGGCGATGGCGCTGGCGGCGGCAACCCCGGCAATCGAACCGGCGATGACGACCTGGCCAGGGGCATTGAAATTGGCGACCCACACGTCCTCGTCGGCGCGGCGGCAGGCGATCTCGACGAGGTCGTCATCGAGGCCGAGCACTGCTGCCATCGTTCCCGGGTTCGTCAGGCTGGCCTCGTGCATCGCGTCCGACCGCTCGGCGACGAGGCGGATTCCCTCGTCGAAGCTCAGTGCCCCGGTTGCTGCCAGCGCGGTGTACTCGCCGAGGCTGTGACCTGCACAGAAGTCCGGCTCGAGGCCGATGCGTTCCGCCGCGTCGAGCACCATAAGGCTCGACACGAACGTCGTCAACTGGGCATTGCGAGTGTCCTTGAGTTCGTCGGCGTCGGCATCGAGCAACAGCTTGGCGACGTCGCGTTCGGCATATTCCGACGCCTCCTCGACAAGTTCCCAGCTCTCGTGGTCCGCCCAAGGGCGTCCCATTCCCGGTCGTTGTGATCCCTGGCCGGGGAAGGTGAAGGCAAGCATCCTGCTCGGTGGCTCCCTGAAGAGATGTAGTGGCGGCGTGGTCCCCGTGTCGGCCCACACGTTAGACCCTTTGTGGCACGCTCCCGCACCTACTCGTCGCGAATGCCCGGTCTCACGAGCAATTCCCCGGACGCGGTCAGCCGATCTCGCGTCCGCCCCAGATCCGGTGACTGCGTCACAAAGGACATGATGCAGGTGAGCGGCGGATACATGACTTACCCGCTACGGCCGAGTGCCCGAGGCGGAGCCTCCGGCCCGAGCGGCCGAGAGCGGAAAGTAACGAGTCGGGTACGTTCGGCGGGGGATACGCTCGATATCCGCGACGGCCGAGTGACCGAGGCGGAGCCTCCGGCCCGAGCGGCCGAGAGCGGAAAGTAACGTGTCGGGTACGTTCGACGGGGGATACGCTCAATATCCGCTACGGCCGAGTGGTGGAATGGCAGACACGGAGGACTCAAAATCCTCTGCTCGCAAGGGCGTGTGGGTTCGAGTCCCACCTCGGCTACTCGACTTCCTCGCACGCCATCTCCGCTCCCTGGGTGTCGCTTTGATGTCGGATCGGGAGTGCATCGATGTCGTTGTTCCTGCCGTCGTTCTCGCAGAGCTGTATCGCGGCCAAGGGCATGACCAGACCGTCGACGCCTACCTCAGCCGGGATGCCGAGGTGCTCGTTCA
>JAYTOR010000280.1:0-7596 GCA_043747685.1 Actinomycetota bacterium | reverse complement strand
GGCGAGTACCAATTGCGAACACGGCCAGAACGACTGGCTGCGACCTACACGCTGCAAGCGATCAAACAGGGGTGAGCCGCTCGGCGATCACAGCGAGGGGGGCGGCAGCTTGCGGCTGACCGGCAGTTCACCTTGCGGACGATTCGACCGCCGGGGAGCCGCCGGCGTCGTCGGCGTCGGCGTCGGCGTCGGCGGAGCAAACGGTGACTGGTCTCCGCGTGACGCCGCTGCCTCCTTGGCAGCGCGACGCTGGGCGGCCATCGACTTTGCCTGACGGCGGACGCGCTGGGTCATCGTCGTCGGCAACGGTTGGCCGAGCTGCAGTCGCCGCATACTGACGAGATACGTCACGGCGGCAAAGGCAGCGAGCACTCCGACGACGAGAAAGCTGATCGGCAGCGTGATCGACAGCAGCACGGGGACGATTCCGGCCCCGACCCAAGCAAGCTGGAACTTCGTTTCGAACTGCGCGAATGCCTGTCCCTGGTTCGCCTCCGGCGCGTCGCGTTGGACGATCGAGTCGAAGGCCAGTTTGCCGACCGCTGCCGAGCCGTTCACGGCCGCCATCAGCACGACGCTGGTGAACAATCCGGCAGCCAGAGCGGTACTCAGCCCAGCGACAGCAGCGAGGATCAGCGCCCCGATCAGCATCAGTTCCTCACGCAGTTGTCGACGTAATCGCGGTCCGACGGCGTTGCCGAGCATCGTGGCGACCGACGAGGCTGCCAGTCCCGCTCCGACCCATCCGATGCTGGCATCGTGTCGTCGTACGTAGAAGAGCAGTTGGAAGAACAGGAATCCGACAGAGGCGCGGAGGATCGCCATACCCGATGACGCCAGCCGAACCGCCACTGTCGACAGTTCCTCCATTGCCTCGGTGCTCTGGCTATGGTCGGCAATTGCCTCGCGGGGTAGGCGGGTGGCGGCGAAGAAGGCGGCGGCGAATATCACCATCGTCAGACACAATGTCGCCTTCGGTCCCGAAACCTGCTCGACGACACCACCGTGCAACAGTGAACCTGCGGCAGAGGGCGTTGCGCTATGGAACACGCTGACGCCTTTGTAGATGATGCCGGCGGGTATCGCGGCGGCGAATCCCGAGAGGCCGGAGATGATGCCGAGTTTGGAGTTCGCCTCGACCAGTTCCTGATCGCTGCCGACGACGCTCGGCACCAGTGCCGCCTTCGACACGGTGTACGTCTTGGCGAGCACGAGGGCCGCGAAGACCTCGGGGAACAGCAGGACACTGTCGAGATGGCGGATCATCAGCAGGGTCACGATCGCCCTGCCGGCCGCTGCAATCTGAACGACGAGACGACGGCCGCCACGCATGCGGTCGATCACCGGGCCGATCAACGGAGCGACGACGGCGAACGGAGCCATGCTGATGGTCAGGAAGAGCAGGACCTTGCTACGCGCCGCATCGGGAGTGACGGAAATGAACGAGGATCCAGCCAACGCCACCGCCATCGTCGCCTCGCCGGCACCCATCAGGGCGTGCGGTATCACCATCCGTTGGAATTTCGTCAGCGTGCTGTGCAGCTCTCGTTGTGCCCGTCGCTTGCCGAGCATGCCGAGCGGGCGAGGTCCTGATCGAGGTGCTGATCGCGGCGCTGGTCGCGGTCCTGGCCTGGTGGCGGCGGACGTCGCGGCGCCACTTCCGGAGCCACCCGATTTCCCAGCAGATGCGCCCGTCGAACGCACCGGCTGGCGTGGCGGAGGTGGCGCCGGCTCCCAGTCGTCGATGCCGCTCATTGAGCCAACTCTACGTGCTGGCGCGGTGGCCCTTCAGTGTCTTGGTAGCAGCGACACCGGTTCTCGGAGGACGGCTCTGACGCTGGCGCCTGAGATCGCACATGGTGCGATCTCAGGCGCCTGCGTCAGTCGTTCAGGTGCGTGGACGTTCGTATTTGTAGCCGAGGCCGCGGATCGTGACGATCCGCGTCGGTTGCGCCGGGTCGTCTTCGACCTTGCTGCGCAACCGTTTGATGTGTACGTCGAGTGTCTTCGTGTCGCCGACATAGTCCGTTCCCCACACGCGATCGATCAGCGTGTCGCGCGGCAACACTCTGCCGGCGTTGGCCAGCAGCAGATGAAGGAGCTCGAATTCCTTCAACGGCAACGCTGCTGTATCGCCACGGATGACGACACGATGTTCCTCGGGGTCGAGAGCGACGTCACCGACGATGATCGAGTCGGGATGCAGATCACCGGAACCGCCACCGTCTGGTGCCCTGCGCAGGACAGCGCGCATCCTGGCGACGAGTTCGCGCAGCCGGTACGGCTTGGAGACGTAGTCGTCAGCGCCGACTTCGAGTCCGACGACCGTGTCGATTTCCGAGGCCTTGGCGGTGACCATGATGATCGGCACGGTGCTCTTCTTGCGGATCTGGCGGCAGACCTCGATACCGGAAATGCGCGGCAACATCACATCGAGAAGGATCAGATCCGGTTGAACGGAGTCGAACATCTCCAGCGCTTCGACCCCGTCTCTGGCGACTTCGACACGGAATCCTTCGCGCTTCAGGCCGACCTGCATGGCGTCGACGAACGAATCTTCGTCCTCGACAACCAGAATCGTTTGGGTCGAAGTCATGATGCCTTTGCGGGGGTCATCGTCGTCTCGGGCGCTGCCAGCGGAGTCGACGAAAGGGTTGACGGAAGGGTTGACGGAAGGTTTGACGAACGAGATGACGAGGCCGATGACGTCGACCGGGAAACGATGCCATCGGAGACGCCGTTGTCAGCAACAGTGGCCGCAGGGACACGCAGCACGAAGATCGAGCCCTCACCCTCGACGGAGCTGGCGGTGACGTCTCCACCGTGATTCGTCGCCACGTGTCGCACGATCGACAGGCCGAGTCCGGTGCCCCCGGTCTCGCGGGAGCGAGCCCGGTCGACGCGATAGAAGCGTTCGAAGACACGGTCGAGGTCACGGGTGGGAATACCCATGCCGTGATCGACGACGTGCAACTCGACTCGGTCGCCAGCACGGTCACCAGCACGGTCGATCGCGTTGCTGACCACTTCGCTCACGACCTCGATCGTGCCGCTCGGTTCAGAGTACTTGACGGCGTTGTCGAGCAGGTTGGCGACGGCGCTGACGAGTTGGCGACGGTCACCGAGAAACGCTCCGTCGGCATTGGCGTGGTGCGTCGTGATGGTGATGCCCCGGCGCTCGCATTGCATCCTGACCCGCCCGATCGCTTCATCGACGACCGCTCTGATACGCACGACGTCCCGTGCAGGGTCGCCGCCGAGTTCGAGCCTGGACAGTTCGAGGAGGTCGTCGATCGTGTGCGCCAGTCGACCGGTCTCGCTGACGATCCGTCCAGCGAGGCGGTTGATGACGGCCGGATCATCCTCGCCCTGGAGTGTCTCGGCAAGGATGCTCATCGCACCGACGGGCGTCTTCAACTCGTGGCTGATGTTGGCGACGAAATCGGTGCGCACGGCATCGAGCCTCGCCCGTTCGGTGATGTCCTCGATGGTCGCGACAGCACCGCTGCGGTTCTCGAACGGGAACGCCCGCACCAGAACACGTTTCTTCGGCGGGCCGAAGAGATCGAGCACCTGCTCCCGGTGCTCGCCTCGGGCAGCTGCACGCAACAGGCCCTCGACTGCTTCGTCGACGAGGATGTCTCCGTGGCGGGCACCGGCGCTGTGCGCAGCGACGGCGTTGCGATAGCTGACACGACCGTTCGAATCCGCAAGCGCGATCCCCACGGGAAGGGCGTCCAGCGCAATATCGAGCCGACGATCGGAGATCGTCGCGCCGCTCGGATGCTCGGTCTGCGAAGCTGCTGCCGTCGCAACAGCGACCGGAGGGGTGGTGCGACGGCGCACCCACCAGAAAATGACAGTGCCGACCGCTACCCCGGCAATGAACGTCAGGACGGCCACCATAGTGGTCAGGTCCGTTCGTCTGGAGGAGTGAACGGCCTGACGGAAGTGTCGAGACTGACCGACGACTTGACGACGGGGATCCCGCCTACCGGCGTCAGGTCGACCGCTTGGCGGGCACGATGGCGGGCCGCACCGTCGTGTTCCGGCACCCAACCGGTCACCATGAAACGGACACGCTCTCCGATGTTGACGGCGTGATCACCGATGCGCTCGTAGAAGCGGGCGACGACAGCGAGTTGCACGGCGACCTGGAGGTCGACGTTGCCGGCAGCGTGGCTCTCGAAGATCGCCTGGATGAACTGCTTCTGCAGGCCATCGAGGTAGCTGTCCATGTCGTCGATCGACGCTGCCTTTGCTTCGTCCATCTCGACGTAGGCGTCGATCGCGTGGCCGAACAACACTTGCGCCTGCTCGCCCATCTTGGAGATGATGCCGCGCAGTTTCGGATCGAGTTCATGGCCGTAGATACGACGCGAGGCCTTGCAGATGTTGACGACGAGGTCTGCGGAACGTTCGATCTCGGCCGACATGCGCAACGCTCCGACGATAGCCCTGAGGTCGCTGGCAACCGGGGCCTGGAGGGCGAGGATCTGATAGCACTCCTCCTCGACATCGAGCGTTCGTGCATCGATCTCGTCGTCACCGAGGATGATGTATTCGGCACCTTCGAGGTCCTGATCGAGGAGGATCTGCGTCGCCCGCGAGATCGATTCGGTGACAGAAGCTGCAAGCCTGACGAGTTCGCTCTTGACGTGGTCCAGTTCAGTGTGGAAACTCTTGCGCAGTTCGTTCATCAGCCAAATCTTCCAGTGACGTATTGCTCGGTCCGAATATCGGAGGGGTGCGAGAAAATCTGCTTCGTCGGTGCATATTCGACGAGCACGCCGGTGCGTCGATCGCTCGCCGGATTGATCTCGGTCGTGAAGAACGCCGTGCGGTCACTGACACGAGCCGCCTGCTGCATGTTGTGGGTGACGATGACGATCGTGAAGCGACTCTTGATCTCCCTCATCAGGTCCTCGATACGCGCCGTGGCGATCGGGTCGAGCGCTGAGCACGGCTCGTCCATGAGGATCACCGACGGCTCGACGGCAATCGCCCTGGCGATACACAGGCGCTGTTGCTGGCCGCCTGACATGCCGAGCGCCGACGTCTTCAGGCGGTCCTTGACCTCGTCCCACAACGCCGCACCCTTCAACGACTTCTCGACGAGATGATCGAGTTCGTCCTTCTTCTTGACACCGTTGACCCGTGGGCCGAAGGCGACGTTGTCGTAGATGCTCTTGGGGAACGGATTCGGCTTCTGGAAGACCATCCCGATGTGTCGGCGGACTTCTGTCGCTGACACGTCCGAGCCGTACAGATCGGTGCCGTAGAAATAGACTTTTCCCTCGACGCGAGCACCGGGAATCAAATCATTCATCCGGTTCAGGCACCGTAGGACCGTGCTCTTGCCGCAGCCGGACGGCCCGATGAACGCCGTGATCTCATTGGCGCGAACGCCGATATTCACCTCGCGAACGGCTTTGAAGGCGCTGTAGAACACCGAAACGTCCTCGAGCGCGAACACCGTTTCACCCCTGTCCGACAACGGTGCGACAGTCTCCTCGGCGACCGCCGGAACCGTGAAGTTGGTGATGGACTCTTGATCGCTCATCGACGCTTTCTGATCACATTCTGTCGTCATGACGGTACTCGCTCCAGCCGTTGCGTTGGCTGGTCCATCAGCATTCGTGGTCATCAGCGCTTCGCCGAGAAACGGGCGGAGGCGATGCGGGCAATGATCGTGAACAGGAAGGCAATCGCCAGCAATGTCAGCGCGGCGCCCCACGCCCGGCCCTGGGCACCTGACAGGGACGACAGCGCATTCGAGAAGATCTGGCGGGACAGTGTGGTGTTCGCACCGCTGAAGACATTGCGGTTCGTCTGGTTGACGGTGAAGATCGTGAACAGCAACGGAGCGGTCTCGCCAGCGGCACGGGCGACGGCCAGCAGGCAACCGCTGATGACGCCCGGCAGCGCAGACGGCAACACCACGGTCAACACGGTTCGGCTCTTGCTCGTGCCGAGTGCGTAGCTCGCCTCACGCAGGGACGTCGGCACGAGCTTGAGCATGACCTCGACCGAGCGAATGATGATCGGCAGCATCAGAAATGCGAGCGCGAGTGCGCCACCGAGTCCGGAATAGCCGAAGTTCAACGTGAAGATCACGTAGATGAACAGGCCCATGACGATCGATGGCACGCCGGTCATCACGTTCGACAGGAAACGGACGACTTTGGCGAACAGACTGCTGCCACCGTACTCGTGCAGGTATACAGCTCCGAGGATCCCGAGTGGAACAGCGATCGCCGTCGCCAGCGCGGTGATCAGCAGGGTTCCGACGACGGCAGGACCCATACCGGGTCCGATCTTGCGCTCCTGGTTGGGGATCGCGGCGGTGAGGAACTTCGGAAAGCCGGTGAACACCGAACTGGCACCTTTTCCGATCACGGTGATGACGACGAAGATGACCGGGAGCAGGGCGACGACGATCGAGGCGCCCATCAACCACTGCATGATGCCGCTCTTCGTTCGCCGCCAACTCTTCTGCGCCCGCAGATCCGGGGCGACCGTCCGTGTCGTTGGCTGACCGCCGCCGCCGATGCCGGAGATTCGCGTCGTCGCGGCCATCAGATTGCCCTCCGCCTCTCGGAACGGTTGACGACCGAGTTGGCAACCAGGTTGACGATCAAGGTCATCGCGAACAGTGTCATCGCCAGGCCGATCAGCGCAGATTTCTGCAGCGTGTCGGCTTCTGACCACTGGTTGGCGATGACGGCCGGCAGCGAGTCGCCGCTGGCGAAGGCGTTCGACGAGATCTGCGCAGCACCGCCGATGACGAGCGCTGCAGCGATCGTCTCCCCCATTGCCCTGCCGAGTCCGAGCATCACGGCGCCGATGATGCCGGTGCGGGAATGTGGCAGGACCGTTCCCTTGATCATCTCCCACCGGGTCGCTCCGAGGGCAAGCGCACCCTCGCGGTCGGTCGGCGGCACGGTCTCCATGACTTCACGGGACAGCGAGGTGATGATCGGGATGATCATCACCGCGAGGATGATGCCGGCGGTCGAGAAGCTCTTGCCCTGCGCAGCACCGAAGATCGTCCCGAGCACCGGGACCCTTTTGAAAATGTCGTGGATGTGGTTGAAGAACGTACGGATCGGAGCGGCGAGCACGAGCGCTCCCCACAGGCCCCAGACCACTGATGGCACGACAGCGAGCAGGTCGATGAGATAGGTGATCGGTCGCTTCAGCCACAACGGCGCGACCTGGGTGGTGAACAGGGCGATGCCGAGGCTCAGCGGGATGGCAAGAAGGATGGCGATCGTTGCGCTGTAGAGCGTGCCGAAGATGTAGGAGAGAGCGCCGTAGTGCTGGTTGGCGATATCCCAGCGCTTGTCGGTGAAGAAGCTGAGACCCATATGACTGAAGGCATCCCACGACTTGGTCGTCATCGTGTAGGTGATCAACCCGAGGACGATCAGCACCAAGACGCCGGCACCGAGACACATGTAGCGGAAGGTCGAGTCGGCTGGCGTCGGCCGGCGGGTCATTTTGGGGGCGGTGGTAATCGCCACGTGCACTCCTAGGACGAAGTCGGGTACTGCAAGAACCTGACGATGCCGGTCCTCGGAGTGGGAACTCCGA
>JAYTOR010000279.1:0-6892 GCA_043747685.1 Actinomycetota bacterium | reverse complement strand
GCATCGGCGGAATGCCGCGCAGCTTGAAGCGGGCCAGCGAGCGGTTATCGACCACCAGCTCGCGCTCGCCCTGCAGCACGTGGATGTCGAACGCGGTCTGGTTGTCCACCGCGGTGGTGAACATCTCGCTGCCGGTCGCCGGGATCGTCGAGTTGCGCATGATGATCTTCGAGGTCACCCCGCCCATCGTCTCGATGCCGAGCGAGAGCGGCGTGACGTCGAGCAGCAGCATCTCGCGGTTGCCGGTGACGAGGATGTCGGCCTGCAGCGCGGCGCCGAGGGCGACGACTTCGTCCGGGTTGAGCTCGCTGTGCGGCGTCTTGCCGAACAGCTCCTCGACCTTGCGCCGCACCAGTGGAATGCGGGTCGAGCCGCCGACCAGCACGACCTCGTCGATCTGTGCGGTCTCGAGCCCGGCGTCGGCCAGCGCCTGTCGGCAGGGCGCCAGCGTGCGCTCGACGATCGGCGCGATCAGCGCTTCGAAATCGGCACGGGTGAAGGGCTGGCCATCGAGCGTCGCCTCGGCGCGATCCGACAGATCGATCTTGGCCTGGATGGCCGCCTTGCGGATCTCCTGGATCTGCTCGGATGTCCGGCGGAAGCCGGACACTACCGAAGAATCAGAGCCGGACACGACCGGGGCATCAGCGCCGGACGCGGCCGACGCCAGCACGCGATCGATCAGCAGGTTGTCGATATCGTCGCCGCCGAGATGGGTGTCGCCGTTGGTGGAGAGCACCTGGAAGACGCCGTCCTCGACGCGCAGAATTGAGATGTCGAAGGTGCCGCCGCCGAGATCGTAGACCGCGATGACGCCGGCGTGGCGCTTGTCGAGGCCGTAGGCGAGCGACGCCGCGGTCGGCTCGTTGATGATGCGCAGCACCTCGAGACCGGCGATCTGGCCGGCTTCCTTGGTGGCGGTGCGCTGCGAGTCGTCGAAGTAGGCCGGCACGGTGATCACGGCCTGGGTGACGGTGTCACCGAGGTAGGCCTCGGCGTCGCGCTTGAGCTTCATCAGCGTGCGTGCGCTGATCTCCTGGGCGGTGTATTTCTTGCCGTCGATGTCAGGCGACTTCCAGTTCTCGCCGATGAAGCGCTTGATCGAGCGGAAGGTGCGGTCGGGGTTGGTGATCGCCTGACGCTTGGCGACTTCACCGACGAGCACTTCGCCGGCCTTGGAGAACGCCACGACGGATGGCGTGGTACGGCTGCCCTCGGAGTTCGGGATGACGACAGGGTCTCCGGCCTCGAGAAAAGCGACGACTGAGTTGGTGGTACCGAGATCGATACCGACGGCCTTGGCCATGGTGGAGAGCCTCCTGAAGGACTGACCCAACTGATTGTGGGACTGGATGTTCGGCCATGCTACGAGCCTCCCTCGGGCCGACGCAACTTCGAGATCAGAAAACTTGAGTCTTTACGACTCAACTTCGTGATCGATGTGGCGCGGCATAGTCCTCCCCACCGTCGCAGCAGTACGCCGTCTACGATCGAGCGTCATGACCGGCACACTCGTGATCGTCCGCCACGGCGAGAGCACCTGGAATCAACAGAACCTGTTCACCGGTTGGCACGACGTGCCGCTGTCCGACAAGGGCGTCGCCGAGGCTTCGGCTGCCGGGATCACGTTGCGCGAGGCGGGACTGAGCTTCGATTTCGGCCACACCTCGCTGCTCGTACGGGCGATCAACACCGCCCATCTGGCGTTGACGTCTGCCGATCAGGTCTGGCTCCCGCTTGCGCGCTCGTGGCGGTTGAACGAGCGTCACTACGGGGCGTTGCAAGGGCTCGACAAGAAGGCGACGACCGAACTTCATGGTGCCGAGCAGACGAATCTCTGGCGCCGTAGCTACGACGTCCCCCCGCCGCCCGTCGACGCCGACGATCCCGAACACCCGAGTCAGGATCCCCGGTACCGGCTGCTGGCGCCAGACGTACTGCCAGCCACGGAGTGCCTCAAAGACGTCGTTGCGCGGGTACTTCCCTACTGGTACGACGCAGTGGTGCCACAACTGCGCGCCGGCCTGAATGTGCTCGTGGTCGCCCACGGCAACTCGTTGCGTGCCCTTGTGAAGCATCTCGAGGGCATCTCCGACGAGGCGATCGCCGAACTGAACATCCCCACCGGAGCGCCGCGGCACTACACGTTCGACGACGACCTGACCGTGCTCAGCGCCGCGTATCTGGGTGACGCAGAAGCCGTCGCCAAAGCTGCTGCGGCGGTCGCCGCCCAGGCCGGAGCGGCCTGAAAAAGGAGCGGTGGGAGACCGAAGGAGGCCGATCAAAGGCCGATCGGAGCCTACCTTGGCCGCGACATCGGATGATCGCACATCAATAGTCGTTGAACCGCCTAGAGTTCCGCGTATGGCCAGTAAGAAAGCGATATACGACCACCTCAAGCGGGTGCCGTTGTTCTCATCATGTTCCACCAAGGACCTCGAGAAAGTCGCCAAAGCCGGCGATCAAGTCACGATGCCCGCTGGGTCCGTCATCATCGATCAGGGTCAGACCGGGCACGAGGCATTCGTGATCCTGTCGGGTACTGCGACGGTGCGGCGTAACGGCAAGAAGGTTGCCTCGCTGGGGACCGGGTCGATGCTCGGGGAGTTGTCGTTGCTCGATCATGGACCGCGAACGGCGACCGTCGTCTGCGATACCGAGTGCGAGCTGCTCGTCATCAGCCAACGCCATTTCCTGGCGATCCTCGACGAGGTGCCAGCCCTCGGACACAAGCTGCTGGCGACGCTCGCCGGGCGCATCCGCGAGTTCGACCGCCAGTACTACGGCTGAACTTCGACCTCACTGGGTCGCTCAGTCGTTTGTCGCGTCGCTCTCTCCGATTCGGTGGAGTTTCGTTCGAGCCGGTTCGCCGCGCCCACTTGCGTGTCGGCGGCCAGCAAGCTGGCCTTGGCCGCCGGATCAGGGGCCACCGCCCCCGAACCCCGACGGAATTCCTGAACGCCACATGCGCCTACCGCTTCGAGCCTGACCGCCATCAGCGCACCGAGCCAGGCGCGCTCGGCTGATGAGCTTCGATTCGGGGATGCACTCGGTGGAAGTGGCGGCCACAAGCTAGCGTCGCGTTTGCCATGAGTACGCACACCGATTCATCCGAACCTGTTTCCCCACCAGGTCCGAAGCGCATCAAGCCGCATCAGTTGGCCATCGGCCTCGGTGTCGGTGTCGGTGTCTTCACACTGGTCTCCGGTGTCTTGCCGTTGTGGACCAAATGGCATGACGAATCGCCGGTCTCGCGGCCGGTGTTCGGCGGTATTCCCGGCCCGATCCAGTTGGCGTTTTACACGCTGATCCCGATGCTGGTCATCTGGGGGGCGTGGACGTTCGCCCAGCGCATGCGCAACTGGGAGCGAGGTGGCCCTGATCGCCGCAGGACGACCCCGAAGAACGCCAAGCGCCGTCTCGCCGACTTCCGCGCGGGCGCCTACATGCGCACGCTGCTGCGCGACTCCGCCGCCGGATTGATGCATTCGATGATCTACTTCGGTTTCCTCGGGCTGCTCGGCGTGACCACGACGCTGGAAATCGACCACCAGATGCCACCGTCCTTGAAGTTCCTCCACGGCCGGACCTACGAGGCCTACGCCTTTTTCGGCGACTTCGCCGGCGTCGTCTTCCTCAGCGGCATCGCCTGGGCCGTCGTCCGCCGCTACATCCAGCGCCCATACCGCATCCGCATCAAGACCCGCCCGGAGCACGCCATCATCCTCGGAGTCTTCGGCACGATCGGTGTCACCGGCTTCTTCGCGGAAGCATTCCGACTTGCCGAAACGAAGGCGTCGGGCGGCAACATCAGCTTCGAGAAGTGGAGCTTCATCGGCTATCCGATGAGCAAGCTGTTCAACGGTGTCGGGGCCGAGAGCCTCGACACGTGGCATCAGATCGCCTGGATCGTCCACGTGCTCGGCTTCGTCGCCTTCCTCGTGCTGTTGCCGGTGACGATGCTGCGCCACATGTTCACCTCGCCGCTGAACATGTACCTCAAGGACAAGGAGCGCCCGAAGGGGGCGATGAAGGCGATGCCGAATCTGACGGAGACGTCGATGGAATCGTTCGGTGCTTCCGTCGTCGAGGACTTTACGTGGAAGCAGCTCCTCGACCTCGATGCGTGCACGATGTGTGGTCGTTGCACGAGCGTTTGCCCGGCAAAGGCGACCGGCAAGATGCTCGATCCTCGGGAGATCGTGTTGAAGAGCGGCGCAGTCATGGCCGACAGCTCCCCCCACGGGCACGTATCGCCGCCGATGAGCGGTTACGTGACGGTCAAGAGCAACTCGCTGTTCGACCTCATCACCCCCGAGGAAATCTGGGCGTGCACATCGTGCAAGGCATGCGACGAGATCTGCCCTGTCAACATCGAGATCCTCGACAAGATCCTCGACATGCGCCGCTATCTGTCGCTAATGGAGTCGAACTTCCCGTCCGAACTCGGCGGCGCCTACCGCGGTATGGAGAACCAGGGCAACCCGTGGGGTATGAACCAGGGCGAGCGGGCAGACTGGGCCAAGGGGATGGAAGACGTCAAGATCGTCGACCCCAGCGAGCCGCTGACGAGCGAGTACCTCTACTGGGTCGGTTGCGCCGGCAGCTTCGACGACAAGAACAAGAAAGTCACACAGGCGATGGCCAAACTGCTCAAGCGGGCTGGGATCGACGTCGCCATCCTGGGCCCGAGCGAGATGTGCACCGGTGACTCTGCGCGACGCTCCGGCAACGAGTACCTGTTCCAAATGCTGGCGATGCCGAACATCGAGATGCTCGACGGTATGGGCGTGAAGAAGATCATCACCCAGTGTCCGCACTGCTTCAACACCCTGAAGAACGAGTATCCGCAGCTCGGCGGTAACTACGAGGTCATCCACCACAGCCAGTTGTTGGACGATCTGATCTCGTCGAAGCAGTTGGACGTGACCCGGGCGACGCTCGAGGAACGCGTCACGTATCACGACAGCTGCTACCTCGGCCGCCACAACGACGTCTACCTCGCCCCTCGCAAGGTGATCGGCTCGCTGAAGGGTGTGCAGATCGTCGAGATGCCGCGCAACGGCACGAAGGGCATGTGCTGCGGCGCCGGCGGCGCCCGCATGTGGATGGAGGAGACCGAAGGCGAGAAGATCAACGACGTCCGTGCCAGGGAGGCGATCTCCACCGGTGCGACGCGTGTCGCCACCGCCTGCCCATTCTGCTACATCATGCTCGACGACGGCGTGAAGGCTGCCGGCAAGGAAGAGGACCAGGTCAAGGTTGCCGACATCGCCATCCATCTGTGGGACGCGATCGAAGCGGGCGACGCCAAGTTCGCCACTCCCGCCGCGCCGCTGCGGGTCGAGTCGCCCGTCGCCGGCGACTGATTCCCGGTCGCACCGAATGGTTCTCTCCGATCACAGCCTGCGCGAGCAACTTGCTGCCGGCCGCATCATCATCGAGCCCTACGACGAGCAGTGCGTCCAGCCGTCCTCGATCGACGTCAAAGTGTCGAACCTCTTCCGCGTCTTCCGCAACCACACCGCAGGGATCATTGACGTCAAAGAGGACATGGAGAATCTCACCGAACTGATCACCGTTCCGGTTGACGGGGTCTTCATGCTCCATCCTGGCGAGTTCGTCCTCGGCTCGACGCTCGAGCGGGTCCTCGTACCGAGTGACCTCGTCGCCCGCATCGAAGGCAAGTCCTCACTCGGGCGCCTCGGCCTGCTGATCCACTCGACCGCCGGATTCATCGATGCCGGCTTCGACGGACACGTCACGCTCGAACTGGCGAATGTCGCCAGCCTGCCGATCACGATCTACCCGCAGATGCGCATTGGCCAGATCAGCTTCCTGCAGATGACGACGGCCGCCGACAACCCGTACGGCTCTGGAGCCAAAGGTTCGAAATACCAGGGCCAACGCGGCCCGACCCCGAGCCGCTACTTCGAGAACTTCCGGCCCCGCGACTGAACGACCCAACGGCCTCTTCGGCAACGCCGCTCACTGGCAGGTTCGACAATGGTTACCGGCCATCGGCGAGGCTTTACGGTGTCCCGCCGAGGTCGCCAGGTGCAGTGTAGTTGACTAAGTACAATTAGCTAGGTAGCCTGACGTGGATGAGTACCGTCGGAATGCACGAAGCGAAGACGAACCTGTCGCAGCTCGTCCAGGAAGTCGAAGCCGGCGGGCGCGTGACGATCACTCGCAACGGCCGTCCCGTCGCCCAACTCGTCCGCGCAGCACCGGCTGCGTTGCGCGGATTCGGAGCGATGGCCGGGAAGGGGTCCGTTTTGGATCTGAGTTTCGAAGATGTCGTCGCCGGCGACCGTGAGGCGCTGTCGTCGTTCGGTCCCCTCGCTTGAGCGAGCGGCGCCTGCTGCTGGATACGCACGCGTTCGTCTGGTGGGCGGTCGGGTCGATACGGCTACCAGCAGGGACGGTCGAGGCGATCGCCGATGCCGATGAGGTCAGTGTCAGCCTCGCATCGTTCTGGGAGATCGTCATCAAGGAGTCGACGAACCATCCGATGATCGGGACGGCAGATGCCTACCGGTGGTTCTCCGAGGCGATGGCGACGACCGACTTCTCGACGATGCCGATCGAGGCCCGGCACATCGCCCAAGTGCAACACCTTCCGCTGCATCATCGGGACCCGTTCGATCGCCTGCTCGTCGCCCAGGCCAACGACGCCGATCTGACGATCGTCACCCGAGACAGCGAGATCGAACAGTACGACGTCCAGCATCGATGGTGGAATTGACCTTTGAACTGCTTGGTCGGCACGACGGCAGGCGATAACCTGCTAGCGCTCTGCGGGTATAGCTCAGTGGTAGAGCGGTTGCTTCCCAAGCAACATACGCGGGTCCGATTCCCGCTACCCGCTCCACTGTTTCCCCTGGTAGAC
>JAYTOR010000278.1:0-2368 GCA_043747685.1 Actinomycetota bacterium | reverse complement strand
GTCAAGCGTACCTCGTCGCAGGTCGACAGCGCCGCAGCAGTCGTTGTCGACGCCGACTCTTGACATGTCCCGGTGATGCTCGTTGGTTGGCGCAGTTGTTGGAATGCGGGTTGTCGTCGGCGTCGTTCGTGCCGCCGAAGGCGAGGTGCAGCCGACGTGCACGAGTCCTCGTCCCGAGAGTGGCGAAGCGGTGTCGTCCCTACCGAACTCGACAGCGCCGGTGACGCCCGTAGCTGGTGACGCTCGCATGTCTGGCCAGCGAAGCATTACGCTTCTACCGTTCAGGAGGTTCGGACCATGATGCCAAAGGATGCCACGGACGAACGCCGTTTGGTGAAGCGACTGATCCCCGTTTTCGTGGCGTTGACGTGTGTCGGCGCGCTCGTCGTCGCCATCGCATGGCTGTTCTCGTCCGACAATTCGGCACGATCGCGCTTCACCGTTCCCCCGGATTCGCAATCGGCGCCGACCGACTCCCCGACGACCGTCGCGCTCGTCCTCACGACAGTCCCCGGAATTGGTCCAACTACGGATGTATTGGCGACGGCCGGCGTGCCGACTACCGTGGCGGCAACCTCCCCACCTAGCGCGACATCGAGCGCCGCCTCGACGAGCGGCACGGCCGTGCCACCGACGGCGGCATTGCCGGCGACAGCCGGTTCACCATCGGCGTCAGCGCCTGCTTCGACGAGCGGGCCCGCTGCGGCGACGGGAACAGAAGGAAATGCAGCAGCGCCAGTGAGCACCACCGCTCCCGCGGCTCCGATATCTGCGCAGGCAGGGCTGTCGTATCCGACGAATGCCGATGGCACACCGCAGCCGCTCCTGCTCGTCTATGACACCAACACGATCACGCTCGTCGGCATGGTGCCGTCTCAGGCTGCGAAGGATCGCCTCGAAGCGTTGGCGCTCGCCAACAGCCAGTCGACGACGGCGGCGATCGTCGATCAACTGACGATCAATGGCGACGTCCCGATTGGAATCGGGGTTCGCGTTATCGAACTCAACTCCCAACGATTTGCATCGGGGAGCGCCAAGATCCAACCCGCGCAGGGCAACGAGATCACCAGGGTCGCCACGGCGATGCAAGCACTCCCGAAAGTGACGGTCGTCGTCGTCGGGCACGCCGATCAGCAGGGAGCAACCGCCGCCAACATTGTGATCAGCAGCAAGCGCGCCCGCGCCGTTGTCGACTTCCTCGTCACGCTCGGGGTCGATGCGACGCGGCTGTCCGACAGGGCGGCAGGCGCTTCTGACCTGCTGACGCTCGACAATGACCCCGCCGGCCTCGCCCTCAACCGCCGCACCGAGTTCATCTTCTACGGGCTGCTCGTCGCCTGATCGGCGATCGCCCCTGCTGACAGGCAGATCAGCGATTGAAGTGCATGAACCGCAGCGGCAACGTGCGGCCGACGGCGAAGTAATGCCGAGGCGGATTCCGGATGCGCCCTCGCTGATCTCCTCGCAAATCGCCGTGGAGTCGAAGCAGTTCTACGTCCAGCCGACGCGTTCGGCCTCCGACTTGAAGTACGGGCACGGCAGGCGCGCCGAACGCACTGCGGTGTGCGGTGTCTCGGCGAGCGGAGAGCTCGTGCTAGCCATCGGGCTTTGCCATGCAGGCGTCTGACGCGCAGTCTTCCGCGCTTCGCCGGGCGCTGGGTATCGGCCGCCCGAGGCGATGCCGAGCTCGATGCCGCGCACGTACCTGGTCGCTGGAACGCTGGAGCTGTTCTTCCGCGAGAACGCAAGGCGGTGGCGTTGAGCGATGCAGGTGCGGACGTCATGATGACCGAGCGGATCGGTTCGCACGTCGACGCATGCTGGCGAGATGAGTTTCCGCTGATGGCGGTATGGGCCTTTCGGCGATGAACCGGAACCGCTCGTACGTCGTGCCGTTCGAGAACACGGCACACGTTGCCTGACGGCAACATTAGATGCAGCTCGCACGTAGGTAGTCTCGGTGCCGAACGTCGCCGCGCCCGCGGAAATGGCTTGCGATTCTGCTCCACGCGGCGCACACTTATTTGTGCCTCGGGTAAGCATCCGGGGAAGTGGACCCGGTTGCCAACCCTTTGGTTGGGGAGCCGGGTTCTGCGCTTTTTCAGACCTCGACGGTCCCGATGAGCCTCACGCCGAGCAACTGCGCCCAGCGTGGCCCTGATCCGACGGCCCACGCCACGCCGTCCGGGATCCAAAGCAGCGACTGCTCGATGCCGCGCCGATGCTCGAACACAGCAGCGGCTCGTGCTGGCGGGTTTGGCGAATTGTTCGCACGTCGTCTCGGTCGTCTTGGCGACTTTCGATGGTGAGTCGCTCGATGCCTGTCGCTTGTGCGACCGCAACGATGCAGGAAAGGCATCGGTTGCGG
>JAYTOR010000277.1:0-5692 GCA_043747685.1 Actinomycetota bacterium | reverse complement strand
CCGTCGCTCCTCCGTGGCCGTCGGCGATGCCGATGGCGCGGTCCTGGATCGAGCTATCTGTCTGGAACACGTCGTGCAGTACGGCCATTTCCGCGTGGCTGTAGAAGCCTCGCTTGATCACGTAACCAACGGATCGAAAGGCATCGAGGTCGGCGCTGGAGATTGATTGCATCACTGACATCCCTTAAAAGGTATCACTGTGATATTGATGAGAGCAATGTCATCGATGCTCATGCGTCGCTGACGCAACCGGAAGAACGGGGTTGATCGGCGACGCTGCGGCATCGGTCGGACGACAGCCAGGCAACCACATCGCCAGGTCGCGTTCCTGGGCAGCGTTGACAGGTGCGACGACGCGTTCGCCGTCGGCGAACCAGATGATCGTCATCACGCTGCGCATCGTCGCGGTGCTGTTCGCCCCGGCTCGATGGGCGGTCCAGCCAGAATGGAACGTCGCGTCGCCGGCGTGCATCGATCGTGGCGTGCTGAACGTGTAGCCGTTGTGTTCGACCAACTGCCGGAAATCGATCTCCGATTCATCGGAGATCGTCTCTGTACTCAGACAACGATCGAGATGACTTCCCTCGGCAAAGGTCATCGCCCCCATCTCCGGGACGATGTCGATGAGCGGCATCCACATCGTGATGCATCGCAGTCCGTCGAGGGGCCAGTACAGCGCATCCTGATGCCACGGAGTGAACCCGCCTCCTGGCTCCTTGAACAGCGCCTGGTCATGATAGATGCGGACACGGTCGACACCGAGGAGTGAGGCGGCGATCGACGACAAACGCGATGCCATCACGAACTGCTCGACAACAGGATCGGTGCGCCACAGGTTGTGGAGCTGCAGGAATGCCCTGTCGTACGTCGACCGCTCGTCGATCGGCGGTGCAACAGCTCTGGCTCGTTCGACGGCCGCTGCAATCGGACGGCGAAACACGTCGATTTCGTGCGGCTCGAGAACACCATCGATCAACGTATGGCCAGCGGTGCGGTACTGGTCGATCTGTTGTTCGGTGGCCGAACGCAGATCCCCGAGTGATGCCATTGCCTGCTGGTCCATCGCCACGACTCTAGCTCTGTACATTGATAGCTTCAATATTTTGTGGCAGGAAGAGCTGGCTGCAGCAGCACGGCGATGCCGCCCCGTCTTCGCCGCTCACGCCGCCGGGTGCGTACCGGGTTCAGAGCGTTTTCGGGTAGTACTCGCCGGCTTCGAGCATGGCGACATCGGATCCGAAGTCGGAATCGAACGGCCATGCATCCTCTTCGCCAACGAGTGGCGCCTGGACCCATCTTCCGAAGTCACCGCCGACGCGTTCGTTTCCGAGGAGGGACCACGCCTGACGCTTGTAGGTCCAGTTGTCCGGCTGCAGGCGATGGGATTCGTTGAAGTGGGAGATGGCGCGGTCGCGCTTGTCGTCCAGCCACAAATGATTGGCCAGTTCGAAGTGCGCAGCGCCCGTCGACATCGAGATCGGACGCGGCTGGGACCGTTCGACGACCTGCTCAGGCGTCAGCGCGAACTCGCTGTCGGCACCGTGTTGCACCCAGTCGCGGATCGCGTCCGGATAGGTCTTGCGATTCTGGCCAGAGCCGAGCAGGCCGATCATCCCTGGGCCGTCCGGAGGCGGCTCGGGGGCGCGGGGCGCACGGCCCATCTTCGGCATCGACGTCATCATCGCCTTCGGCATCTCTGCCCTGCCGCCCGGCCAGCCGGGCTCTGCCGGTCGGACGATCATTCCCTGCTCGTCGATCCACACGACGTTCGGGATGTTGACGACTCCGAACAGCGAGTCCATCAGATGGCCGGGATCGAGCAGCGACGGGTGCTCGGGGGACGCCGCTTCGATGTACTTGCGAGAGGCTTCCGGTCCGCTCATCTCGAGCGAGATGGTGACGATCTCCAACCCGAGGGGATGAAGCTCACTGCGCAGCGCCTGCCACCCGGGCAGATCGAAGGCGCAACCTCAATACGGTGCCCACGAAACGAGCAGCACCTTCTGACCGCGCAGGCTCGACAGTCGGAACATGTTGCCGTCGAGATCGCCGAGTGTGAAGTCGGGAGCTTCGGCACTGACGAGCGCGCGGTCCCCCAGCGACTCCGGTCCGATCGCCCACAGCCCGGCCTGTTCGTCGTGCACGACCGCCATCCTTAACCGCTCGGCGGTCGACGCAGCATCGAAGGTTCCGCCGTTGTACAACGGCACACAGACGTCGGCCCTACAGGCACCCTCTGGTTTGATCACCCAACCGGTTCCGGCAGCGAATTGCTCAGCGGTGATGTCCAGCGTGTCGACGATCATCACCGAACAGTACATGGCCGCCACGTTTGCGATATACGGCGAGCGGGTATCGAAAGATCCTGGCCTCCTTCTCATCTCGAAACGTCTCTGTCGCTGTCGTCCCCGCTCCACGTGGACGGATCTGGTCCGTCCTGCGAGACGCCGATGTTTTGGCGTCGCTGACCCCACTCGTGCGGGCGATCGAGGTCACAGAGCAAGGCGCTGACTCTGGCGTGTGGACATGGCACCTCGTCGGCATTTCAGCGATCGGGGTGTCGGTGGCTCCGACGTTCACCGAGTTGATGACATTCGACGCTCCGAAGGAGATCCGCTTCACGCATCAGCCTCCCGACGGTCGCAGCGAGCGGGCAAGCGCGAACGGCTTCTATCGATTGGAATCGTTGGAGAACGACCGCACCCGGCTGTCGGTCGACATCACGCTGTGTGTCGAGCTTCCACTTCCCCGGCTCGCGCGTCGCGCCGTCGAAGCGACGATGAAGTCGATAATGCAGCGCACAGGCGACCGTTTCGCCAACAATCTCTATCGAACGCTTGATATCGACTCGAACGACGTCACTCTTGCGGCACGTCCCGGCCGCCAACGATGACCGGGTTCCAACATCTCGCTGTGGACACAGCGGACGGACCGCATGTGACGCTGCTCGCCGGTGTGGAGATGGCCGGGTGCTATTGGGCGACGACATCCTCCTCAGCCGCAAAGGTTCGCATGATCCGCTCCAACGGGCGCGCTGCCGTGCTCGATGCACCTGGTGATCCCTTCGATCGGGCAGGGTGGACACTCATCGCCGGGCGCGCCACGATCCTCGACACCAAGCGACCCTGTGACTGGCTCGTTGATCCGCTGGCGGCGAGCCTGGCCGGTATCGCCGTCGCCAGGATCGGCCTCTCCAACATCGAACAACTGATCGGGTACCTACACGACCGCGACGACGTGCCGAGCCGGTGGCAGCCGACTTCGCGTGTCCTGGTCGTCGTCCATGGTAACCATCGCCTGGCGGTGCGTGCCGGGCGGATCGTCGAGGCAACGGGAGCGTTCGCCGGCAGCGCCCCGCTTCCGTTGCCCACGCGCCGGCGACGTCACCGCCTCGATCGGAGCCACTTGGCCGGTCTGTCATCCCAGCAGATGGCAGTGGTCCGTCGATCCGGTCGTTGCGCACTCGGCCTGTCGACCGCCGCCGGCCCCATCGTCGTACCTGGCATGTGGGAAGCCAACGGCGGCACCGTCCGGTTGGATCGGCGCATCCTCACCCACCTTCGCGCCGACCTCCCCGGCGAATGCAGCGTGACCCTCGACGAGAGCGCCGACGCACGACCGTCGAGGAAGGTCGGAGTAATGCTGCGCGGCAGCGCCAGCCTGCTCGACGACGGAGGAAACGCCGACCAGAACACGGAAGCAGACGCTGCGGAGCACGACTCGGTCGTGCTGACCATCAAGGTCGAGCGGCTGACCTCGTGGGAGGGTTTCGCGACCTCGACAGCGTCAGCGAGTTGACCTGACCGGCTACCAGCGGATCAGGTTCGCTCCCCAGGTCAGGCCGGCACCGACTGCTTCGAGCAACAGCAGGTCACCCTGCTTGACCCGCCCGTCGGCGACAGCCGTCGCCAGCGCGAGCGGAATCGAGGCGGCGGACGTATTGGCGTGCATGCCAACGGTGAGCACCACCCGATCGGCGTCGATGCCGAGTTTGGGGGCGACCGTTTCGATGATGCGAGCATTCGCCTGATGAGGAATGACCCAGTCGACATCACTCGGCGAGAGGCCGAACCGGCCGAAGATCTCCGAAGCAACAAACGTCATATTGGTCACCGCATGGCGATAGACCTCCTTGCCGTGCATCCGCAGCAGCCCGGTGGTCCTGGTCGAAGACGGGCCCCCGTCCGTATACAGCAGGTTGTTCAATCGCCCATCGGAGTGCAAGGCGCTTCCGAGCACGCCCCGGTCGTCGGTCGAACCCGCACCCTGCTGCGCCCGGAGCACGACCGCTCCGGCACCGTCGCCGAACAGTACGCACGTCCGTCTGTCCGTCCAATCGAGCAATCGTGAAAACGTCTCCGCGCCGATCACCACCGCCGTCGAACCCAAGCCGTTCTTGAGCATCGAATCGGCAACCGACAGCGCATAGACAAAGCCGGAGCACACCGCCTGGACGTCGAACGCCGCCCCTGACGTCATTCCCAGTTTGGCCTGCACGGTCGTCGCTGTTGCCGGCATCGTCTGGTCGGGAGTCGACGTCGCCACGATGACCAGGTCGACGTCGGCGACGCCGACACCTGCGCACTGCAGGGCGTCCTGCGCCGCACGGGTGGCGAGATCCGACGTCAATTCACCGTCAGCGGCAATATGGCGTTGCCGAATGCCGGTTCGCTTGGTGATCCACTCGTCCGATGTCCCGATCGTCGACGAAAGGTCGTCGTTCTGGACAATCCGTTGCGGCAGGTAGCTACCACAGCCGAGTGCGACAGCACGGGTCATCGTTGTCGACATCACATCTCGCTTCCGGCATCCACGCGCCCCGCCGATGAGCAGAGCGCTGTTCGGTGGCTTCGAAGTTGTCGGTCTCCGCGTGCGCCCGTGTAGACCGATTGTAGACACACCGGAACCTCCGGGCATCGTCGTCCGAACGGCTCGGGCTACCGTGTCGCCATGGGCACCGAGTCGTTGCAGACACTGTCATTGACCATCGCCGACGGTGTCGCCAGGATCGTGCTCGACAACGGCCCGATCAATCTCTTCGACGGCCAGATGTTTGCAGAACTCGCCGCCGTGACGGCACGCATCGCCGTCGACGACGAGGTCAGGGTGGTCGTACTGTCGTCGGCGAACCCCGACTTCTTCATCGCTCATTTCGATGTCACGCTGATCCAGCAGTTCCCGACCGACCTCCCGCCTGATCCGGGCCGGATACCGCCACCCAATCCGTTTCATGTGATGTGCGAGCATCTCCGGACGATGCCGAAAGCGACGATCGCCGTCATCGAGGGGCGTGTCGGCGGAGGAGGCAGTGAGATGGCACTGAGTTGCGACATGCGCTTCGCGCTACGCGGCAGAGCGATCTTCAGCCAGCCGGAGGTCGCCCTCGGCATCATTCCGGGAGGCTCCGGAACCGTCAGGCTGCCGCGGTTGATAGGGCGGTCACGGGCGCTCGAAGTCATCCTCGGCTGCGACGACGTCGACGCCGAACTGGCGGAGCAGTGGGGCTGGGTCAACCGCACTCTCGACGAAGGAGCACTGTGGCACCATGTCGATCGCCTGATCAGCCGCATCGCCTCGTTCCCGTCTCACGCGATTGCCATCGCGAAGTCATCGGTGTTGCAAGCGGAGGGTGACGTTTCCGAAGATCTACGCAACGAAGGAGTCGCGTTCCAGGCGACACTCGGCCATCCGC
>JAYTOR010000276.1:0-21891 GCA_043747685.1 Actinomycetota bacterium | reverse complement strand
AATTCGAGATCGACGAGACGCTTCATGACGAACGGCTTGAACAGTTCGAGCGCCATGAGCTTCGGCAGGCCGCACTGGTGCAGCTTGAGCGTCGGGCCGGCGACGATGACCGAACGGCCGGAGTAGTCGACGCGCTTGCCGAGCAGGTTCTGACGGAAGCGGCCCTGCTTGCCCTTGAGCATGTCGGACAGCGACTTCAGCGGACGGTTGCCAGGTCCGGTGACCGGGCGGCCGCGGCGGCCGTTGTCGAAGAGTGCGTCGACGGCTTCCTGGAGCATGCGCTTTTCGTTGTTGACGATGATCTCCGGAGCGCCGAGATCCAACAGCCGCTTGAGGCGGTTGTTGCGGTTGATCACGCGGCGGTACAGGTCGTTGAGGTCGGAGGTGGCGAAACGGCCACCGTCCAACTGCACCATCGGGCGCAGCTCCGGCGGGATCACCGGGACGACTTCGAGGATCATTGCCTTCGGGTCGTTCGAGCGACGACCATGCTCGTCACGGCGGTTGAAGGCGGTGACGATCTTCAGTCGCTTGATCGCCTTCTGCTTGCGCTGCGTGCTGAGCGGCTTGCGCCCTTCGCCAGCTTCGATGGCGACGCGGAGGCGCTTCTCCTCGACGTCGAAGTCGATGCGGTCGATCAATGCCTTGATCGAGTCGGCACCCATGCCGCCCTCGAAGTAATCGCCGAAGCGGTCGCGCAGCTCACGCCACAGCAACTCGTCGTCGATGATCTTGCGGCTGTGGATCGTCTTAAACTCGTCCCACGTGCGCTTCAGCAGGTCTTCCTCAGCGGCACCGTTGTCACGGATCGACTGGACATCACGCTCAAGCAGACGGGCACGGGCCTTGACGTCGGAATCCTTTGCGCCCTCTTTCTCGAGGCGGGCGGCTTCGGCTTCGCCTTCCTTGTAGCGACGGTCGATGTTCAGTTCCGTTTCCTTGCGGATCTCCTCGATCTCAACGCGGAGTTCCGCTTCGAGGTTCGGGAGATCGGCATGGCGACGGTCCTCGTCGACCCACGTCACCAAGTTGGCGGCGAAGTAGATGACCTTTTCCAACTGCTTGGCCTTGAGCTCTTCCTTCGGCTCGATACCCGCGAGCAGGTAGGCCAGCCACGAACGGGTACCGCGGAGATACCAAATGTGGACGGTCGGGGCGGCGAGCTCGATGTGGCCCTGGCGCTCGCGACGAACCTTGCTACGCGTCACTTCGACGCCGCAGCGCTCGCAGATGATGCCCTTGAACCGGACGCGCTTGTACTTACCGCAGTAGCACTCCCAGTCGCGGGTCGGCCCGAAGATCTTCTCGCAGAACAGACCGTCCTTTTCCGGACGGAGCGTGCGGTAGTTGATCGTCTCCGGCTTCTTCACTTCGCCGTGTGACCATGCACGGATCTGGTCGGCCGTGGCCAAACCGATCCGCAACTGGTCGAACATATTCACATCAAGCATCGGTCATTTCCCCGGTTCTCGTCGTTCTCTGCGTCATCTGTGTTTCTTCGTCGTTCTTGTGTCGTGCTTTGTTGGTCAAAGAGCTGCTGGTCAAAGAGCTGCTGGTCAAGCGTCGTGGTCTCAGAAGGAGGAGCGCTCTGCGCGCCGAGCGGCACGCTCGCGGTCGTCCTCGTCGGTCCCGCGCTCCGGGCGGCTGATGTCGATGCCGAGTTCTTCAGCAGTGCGATAGACGTCTTCGTCGATCTCGCGCATTTCGATCTCGCTGCCGTCTTCCTGCAGCACTTCAACATTGAGGCACAGCGCCTGCATTTCCTTCATCAACACCTTGAAGCTCTCAGGGATACCCGGCTCCGGGATGTTCTCGCCCTTGACGATCGCCTCGTAGACCTTGACCCGGCCGAGTACGTCGTCGGACTTGATCGTCAGCAGTTCCTGCAGGCAGTAAGCGGCACCGTAGGCCTCGAGCGCCCACACTTCCATCTCACCGAAGCGCTGGCCACCGAACTGCGCCTTACCACCCAACGGCTGCTGGGTGATCATGCTGTACGGACCGGTGGAACGGGCGTGGATCTTGTCGTCGACCAAGTGGGCGAGCTTCAAGATGTACATATAGCCAACGGTCACGGGCTGGTCATAGACCTCGCCGGTGCGGCCGTTGCGCAGGATCGTCTTGCCGTCGTCCTGGATCAGGCGAACACCATCGACACTTTCGGGGTTGAGGTGCTGGAAGATGCGCTTGATCGTCGGGTGCTTGCCGGCCGATTCGGTCTCGTCCCAATGTGCGCCGTCGAACACCGGCGTGGCGATGAACGTCGCCGGCCTGGTGTAGGCACGCGTCTTCGTCTCCGTGCCGCGGATCGGGTCCGGACCGACCTTCGAATCACCGGTGTCCCAACCCCAACGGGCTGCGTAACCGAGGTGCGCTTCGAGCACCTGGCCGACGTTCATACGGCTCGGGACACCCAGCGGGTTGAGGATGATGTCGACAGCGGTGCCGTCCGACAGGTACGGCATGTCCTCGAGCGGGAGGATCTTGGAGATGACGCCCTTGTTGCCATGGCGTCCGGCGAGCTTGTCGCCGACCGAGATCTTGCGCTTCTGGGCGACGTAGACACGGACCAGCTGGTTGACGCCAGGCGGCAGCTCGTCGCCATCGTCACGGCTGAACACCTTGACATCGATGACTTTGCCGTTTTCACCGTGCGGCACCTTGAGGCTGGTGTCGCGGACTTCACGAGCCTTCTCACCGAAAATCGCCCGCAACAGGCGCTCTTCCGGGGTCAGCTCGGTTTCGCCCTTCGGGGTGACCTTGCCGACGAGCACGTCGCCAGGGCCGACTTCGGCGCCGACGCGGATGATGCCGCGGTCGTCGAGGTCGCGAAGAATGTCGTCGGAGAGGTTCGGGATGTCACGGCTGATTTCTTCGGCGCCGAGCTTCGTGTCGCGGGCATCGACTTCGTGCTCGTGGATGTGGATCGACGTCAGTACGTCGTCCTTGACCAGGCGCTCGGAAAGGATGATGGCGTCCTCGAAGTTGTAACCCTCCCATGGCAGCAGTGCGACGAGCAGGTTCTTGCCGAGTGCCAGCTCGCCCATGTCGGTGGACGGGCCGTCGACGATGATCGTGCCCTTGATGAGCCGCTGGCCCTCCTTGACCTTCGGACGCTGGTTGATGCAGGTGTCCTGGTTGGAACGGCGGAACTTCGAGAGGTTGTAGACCTTGCGGCCGAGCGTCTTGTACTGGACGATGATCGAGTCACCATTGACCTCGATGACTTCGCCCTCTTCGGGCGCCTGGATCAGGTCGGCGGCATCACGGGCTGCACGGTCTTCGATTCCGGTACCGATATACGGCGCTTCAGGGCGCACCAGCGGCACGGCCTGACGCTGCATGTTCGCACCCATCAGCGCGCGGTTGGCATCGTCGTGCTCGAGGAACGGGATCAGTGCCGTTGCAACGGAGACGATCTGCTTCGGGGAGACGTCCATCAACTGCACTTCGTCAGGCTTGACGTAGGCGATGTCGGTGGTTGCGCCGAAGAAGCTCTCGGCCTCGAGCATGTGCTTGAGCTGCGCCAGGGTGGCTGCCTGCGGCGAGCGACGCACGAGGACGCGCTCTTCCTTGAAGCTGCCATCGGCGTTGACCGGGGCGTTGGCCTGGGCGACGACGTATTCCTCTTCTTCGTCAGCGGCCATGTAGCGGATCTCGTTGGTCACCTTGCCGTGCTTGACCATGCGGTACGGCGTCTCGATGAAGCCGAACTCGTTGACGCGCGCGTACGTCGACAGTGCGCCGATGAGGCCGATGTTCGGGCCTTCTGGCGTCTCGATCGGGCACATCCGGCCGTAGTGGCTGAAGTGGACGTCGCGGACTTCGAAGCCTGCACGTTCACGGCTGAGGCCACCAGGTCCGAGCGCTGAGAGGCGACGGCGGTGGGTGAGGCCCGACAACGGGTTCACCTGGTCCATGAACTGCGACAGCTGCGACGTTCCGAAAAACTCCTTGATCGCCGCGACGACGGGACGGATGTTGATCAGGCTCTGCGGTGTGATCGCTTCGACGTCCTGGGTCGTCATGCGCTCACGCACGACGCGCTCCATGCGGGAGAGGCCGATGCGGACCTGGTTCTGGATCAGCTCGCCGACGCTGCGGATGCGGCGGTTGGCGAAATGGTCCTGGTCGTCGAGTCGGTAACCGGGCTCCTGCTTGACGAGGTGCAGCATGTAGCTGATCGTCGCCAGCACTTCGCAGCGGCTGAGGACGTCCTGATCGGCGGCCGGCAGGTCGAGCTGATCCTCGGTGAGGCCGAACATCTCGCCGAGCTTGGCGACTTCGGAACCCAGCTTGCGATTGAGCTTGTAGCGGCCGACGCGGCTGAGGTCGTAGCGACGGTTCTCGAAGAACGCATTGCGGAAGTAGGCGCGAGCGGATTCGACCGTCGGCGGCTCGCCGGGACGGGCACGCTTGTAGATCTCCACCAGCGACTCGTCCTGCGTCGGGGCGATGTGGCGGTCCTTTTCCCACTGGCCTTCGAGGAAGTCGAAGTGGGCGACGAAACGCTCGAGAAAGCCGGGGCAGTGCTCGTCGTCGTAGCCGAGAGCACGGAGCATCGTGAAAACACTGAGTCGGCGCTTGCGGGCGACGCGGGTGCCGGCGGTGACGTCCTTACCAGGCTTTTGCTCGACGTCGAACTCGATCCACTCACCACGGTACGGGTGGACCGTGCCCTTGACGAGCTGATGCTTGGCGAGGTTACGGAGACGGAAGCGCTCGCCCGGCTCGAAGATCACGCCAGGGCTGCGGACGAGCTGCGACACGACGACACGCTCTGTGCCGTTGATGATGAACGTTCCCTTGGGAGTCATCATCGGGAAGTCGCCCATGAAGACGGTCTGCTCTTTGATTTCACCGGTGTTGCGGTTCATGAACCTGGCACGGACGAAGATCGGTGCGGAGAAGGTCATGTCCTTCTCTTTGCACTCCTCGACGCTGAATTTCGGCGGTGGGCGCAGATCCTCGTCGTCCGGGTCGAACTCCAGCTCGAGCTGCAGCACCTCGGAGAAATCCTTGATCGGCGAAATATCGCGGAAGGTCTCTGCCAGTCCTTCGTTCAGGAACCAGTCGAAACTGGACCTCTGAACGTCGATCAGGTCAGGGAGCTCGAGCGGCTCGGTGAGGTTTGCGAACGAATACCGTTCGCGGTGGGACGATCGAGTCTGGGCCAAAGCTTACTCCTCGCAGGCGGACGGACGTGGTTGCGCGGCAGAGCCCCGATGACTGGAAAAGACAGACACAGGCAGACGCACGGCAACAGACGACGCTATCGCCGACGACTGTGCAACGTCAACCGACCAGAACCCGAATCTCCGGCTTCTGCAGGACGTGCAATCAGTTGTGGGAACGGTAAGCCTTCGGACGACCGAAGTCAAGCTTTCTCTCTCGGACGGCCGACCAAATGCAGTTTCCTTGGCGTCGTATGCAGTCAACCTGGTTCCCGTTCCGTCGCTCGGGCGGCTCACTTCGCTCGCACGAGCCACCCCGAACGACAACGCCCCGCACGACAACGGCCGTGGCCGGGAAACAGCAAAGCGCCCCGTCGAGGTCCCTCGTTTCCGAGTTTCCCATCCGGGGCGCTTCAAGCGGATCAGTATCCACGATGAGCGATCTTGGGGCGGTTAGCCTTCCGTTCGATCAATCTTTCTCCCGTCAGAGCAAGCTCTGGCGGGAGAATCCGTTTTTCGACTCCGCTCCGAACGTCGATCTCGTCTCGAGCTTGCGCTCGAGTCGTGGCACCGGGTTTGCACCCGCCACCTCGATCGGCCATCCACACACGACTTGCGTCGCGTGCATCCAGCACACGTCTTCACTTTGGCGAACCGAGACTTCGACAACCCGACGTCCACCGCACAGCGACTGACCTGTCGCTTACGCCACAGCATCGTCGTGCACAGCTTTCACCGCACTGCCTGAGTGATGCAGCTTCCGCCACACCCTTCCGTTTCGGTTGGTTACTGCTCCTTCGCCCCGCTTCCGCTTCGTTGCGACCGTCCCTTTCGGGCCAGTCGCTGCGACGCTTCGTCGTGGTGATGTCATCATTATGCGGGCAACAAACGTGCAGGTCAAGGGGTATTTCTGAATTCACAGGGTTATCCGCAGAACTTTCCGTTCATCCACAGTTAACAGCCCCGTCATCAACAGTCCGCCGGTGTTGTGCACCGATTGCCCACAGACTTGTCCCCTACTTTTCCATCTGTGGGTTCACGGCTTCGAGGTTCGTGACGAGGCGAGCGCTGCAAGCTCATGGCGGGATGTCACGTTGAGCTTGGCGAAGACGTTGCGCAGATGATTGTCGATCGTGCGGACGGCAACGAACAGCCTGTCGGCCATTTCCCTACTGGTCAAACCGGTGGCGGCGAGGTCGAGGACATCTACTTCACGGTCCGTCAGCCGCCACGTCGGTTCGATCGCCCGCAGGCCGGGGGTCCTGGCCCCCGCGCACGCCATTGCATGACCATCGGCGATCCTGTCCAACCGGTGCGCCCGCCGAGCATCGCCGCCTGCCATCACCAGGCGGCCAGCAGTCCTGGCGGCCTCTGCTGCTGCAAGGTCGCATCCGACACCAGCGAGCGCCGTTGCCGCCAACTCGAGAACGTCGGCGTCATGCTCAGCGATTCCGCGTATGTGGAGCGCTCTGGCGGCGATCAATTGGCCCTGTACGGCGGACAGGAGTGCCTCGTTCCGTCGGTCGTCGGCTGCCCCGAGACGCGCTGCCTCGTGGCGGAGGAAACCCTCGGTGATCACGCATCCGAGCCCAACGACGTCGTCGGCAGCTCGCCGGACGATGTCCCTCGCACGTTCGATGTCGCCGTTGCAGAACCACGCCCACGCCCGACCGACCGCCAGCTCGGCACCGAAGAACCCGCGTCCACCACCACGATCGGTTCCCCTGTCCAGTTGTTCGATGCGATCCAGCGCGTTGGCAGCCTCGTCGGGGAGGTGCAGTTGACCAGCGCAGGAGGCGAGGGTGTTCAGCGCAAGTCGTTGTCCGTGGCGCAGACCGGACAGCTCGGCGTTGGCGAGCGTCTCGGTGGCCCACTTCCATGCCTCGCGCAGATGCCCTCGATAGAGCGTCAACCGCGCAAGCGCGAGCGAAGCCCAGACCTGTTCATGCAACGCCCGATGGCGGAGCAACTGCTCGTAGGACTCGATCAGCGCAGCATGCGCCGCTTCCATCTGACCGGCCTCGCACTGCGCCAACCCGCTCGTCATCAGATGCAGTGCACCGAAGACGGGATCGGCCTGGTCCCCATATCCCGCCTGCAGCTCACGATGCCGCCGACCGACGACCAACGCCTCCTCGACCCGCCCGAGTTGCGTCAGCGCAATGACGTGAGCAACACCTGCGACGGTTGCGATGACCGGGATCGGAGAGTCGATCGGCTCGACGTAGTGCAACGCGTCGACGAGCCGATTGGAGAAGGCGAACACGTTTGCCAAGGCCGCTTTGAGCGCGTCGTCGAGCAGCGGCATGCGGACTCGCCCCCGACACGCTTCCAACGTCGACGCCGCGGCGTCAGGATCCTCCTGGCCCCAGAGCTGCGAACGGTGCAGGGCGACAGCGAGACGCACGACATCGAACTCATTTTCAGCAGCGACGAGCGCCGGCACCAGCACAGCGATCGACTCGTCGAACCGACCGAGTTCGTACAGTGCCTCACCGAGCGGGGCGATGGCGTCGACGCCGGCACCGGCGCGGATCGCCGCCGTCGCCAGTCTGGCGGTGAGCTCGTGGTCCTTGCCGATCGACGCCGAGTTCGTCGCCCTGACGAGGGCCTCACGGTCAGAGGCGATGCCGGCTTCGAGCCGCCACATGACGACGCGGAGTTCGTCGCCCCGGCGCCGCATTCCTGATGACTCGATGTCGTCAGCCTGCGTCCGCAGGATCTGGCGCAGCGACGTCTCGATCAGGCCCGCCCGCAGCGCCTCCCCGTAGAGCGGGTGGGACAGCCTCGCCTCACAACGCATGCGATCGATCCGCAACGTCGCGATGCCAGTACGTTCGAGTTCTGCGAGCTCGTTGCCGTACCCCTGACGTTCGATCGCCTCGAGCCCCAGTGGGGCGCACAGCGACAGTGTTTCAGCGAGAAGACGACTGCGGAGGCCGAGATCGGTCAGTCGATCACCGAGCAGGTCCGACAGTCGCCGGCTGACGGGCAGCGGACCGTCAGCCGTCCATATTCCGTTCCGGTTGACGACGGTGGCCGACATGACTGCCCCCGTGATCAGTTCACGTACATACAGCGGGTTGCCCTGGGAGGACTCCCACAGTGCGACTTCGAGGCTCGACGCAAGGTCACCGTCGAGCGACTGCCGCGCCAACTCCGCTGTTTCGGCACGGTTCAGCATGCCGAGATCGATGCGCATCGCCTGCTCGCTCTGCAGGACCGGACCGAAACCGAGCGGTACGGTCGCACCCTCTCGCAGCGTCGCCACGAGGCGCACACTGGCGACGTTGATCAACTGGATCAGTAGACCTGCAGAGGCGTCATCGAGGTGCTGCAGGTCGTCCACCAGGATCAGCACCGGTGTGGTGCCGAAAAATCGGCGGAATGCGGCGAACATCGCCAATCCGGCCCCCGGCGAACTCGAAGCGGCGACCGCCTCGGGAGGCAGCAGATGAGCGATCGCGCCGAACGGCACCGAACTCAGCGTCGGGTTGGCGAGGCAGATCCATCGATGCTCTGCATCGACGGACTGCGAATCGAGACATTCCAGAGCAAGGCGCGACTTTCCGACGCCAGCAGGCCCGCAGATGAGGACGACACGCAGGCGACTGTCGTCGAGCGCTCCGAGGGCTGCCCTGCGTTCGACTTCACGCCCGACGAACAGCTGAGCAGCGGCCGGCGCCATCGCCCGCCGGGGTCGATCGGTCCGTCCGCCGTGCACCGGAACGTCGAAGCCATCCGACCTCATTTGAGAAATTCCTTTCACCGATCTCGATCCTCGATCGATGCGTCCGCTGACCGACGAATGGTCATTTCTAGCACCGCCGGCGGCTTGTGGTCCACACAGTGTGGTGGACGATCTCCGTGATGCTGCGCCGACCGCATAAGTGGAGCGGCGTCAGGCGGAGTGTCGGGCGTCGACGAAGAATTCGACGAGTTCAGTCCTGGTGGTGATGTTCAGTTTCGTGTAGATGTGGCGCAGGTGATTGTCGACCGTCCTGACGGACAGGTACAGTCGCACAGCGACATCCTTACTGCTCAACCCGGTCGCCACCAGCGCAGCGACGTCCCGTTCACGATCGGTCAACTGCACGCCGGATTCCACGCTGTGCAGCCCTGGTGTGTCAGCACCGGGACAGCGGATCAACGCCTCGTCGGCGAGCCGGTCGAGCCGCAATGCGGCACCCGCAGCGTTCTGGCGACGATAGAGCTGCGACGCGGCACGTGCCGATTCTGCAGCCGGCAGGTCGAAGCCAAGTTCGTTGAACTGCATCGCCGCCTGTTCGAGCGCACCCGGGTCACTCCGGCTGATGCCGGTGATATAGCGACCTCGGGCGCGCATCAGGGGGCTCTGCGAGGCAGCGAGCAACGCATCGATCCTGCGGTCATCGGCCGCCCCGAGGCGCGCCGCCTCGTGGCGCAAGAAGCCCTCCGTCGACACGGCACCTCGGCACATCGCCCGATCGGCGGCGGCGGTGATCTCCGTCCTGGCCTGGTCGCGATCGCCGCGGCGGTGGAGTGCCCATGCCCTGCCGACGACGATTTCGTCTCCGAGGAAGCCATCCAGCCTCCACATGCCATCGAGCCTGGCGAGCAGATCTGCCGCTTCGCCGGCGTTGTTCAGCTGTGCCGCGCATGCGGCGAGCACTGTCAATGCCAACCGCTTGCCTTGGGCGATCTGCCAATGATCGGCGGCGGCGAGGCCCTCGCGAGCCCACCGCTGCGCCTGCTCGAGATGCCCGCACATCAATTCCGCTCGCGCCGCAGTCAGCGAAGCCCACACTCGATCGGAGAGCAAATGTTGGCGGACGAGTGCAGCGTGTGCTTCGGCCGCCACGATCACCGCCTCGCCAGGTCTGCCGTCATCGGTCAGCGCATACGCACGCGTCACCAGATGCAGTGCGGCGAACACCGGATCGCTCGTTTCCTGGCGGGCGAGTTCTGCTTCGAAGTTGACGAGAGCGACGTCGACGGCGTCGGCCGTCCTGCCGGTCTGCGAGAGCGAAGCGGCGAGGCCGATCCCGGCGAGGGAACGAACCATCGGGATCTGTGAGCTGACCTGCTCGGCGACCTGCAACGCGAGACGCGGTTGATACGAGAATGCGTACACGGAGCTTTTGGCGGCTTCGAGCATCTGAAGCAGAAGTGGATGATGGACGCGCTGCTGCGTCGCCTCGAGCATCGCAATCGCTCCGGCTGGGTCGTCCAATCCCCACAGTTGGATGCGCTGCATGTTGACGGCGAGTCGCACGAGTTGTTCCTCGTCTGTCACCGACTCCATTGCCTGGGCGGCCACTGCATAGGACTCGTCGAAGTGGCCGTTCTCGTACAATGCCTCGCTCAGCGGGGCGATCGCTTCGAGTCCGGCACCGGCATCGACGGCGACCCTGGCGAGGCGGATCGTCAGGTCGTAGTCCTTTCCAGCCAACGCCGATTTCGTCGCTCGGGTCAGCGCCGCCCGATCCGAGACGACGCCGGCATCGAGCCGCCAGATCACACAACGCAGGTCATCGTCTCGTCTGCGCAGGCCGAGCGTTTCCAGCTCGTCGGCTTGACGTCGCAGGATGCGGCGTCGCGACGACTCCGGCAGGCTGGCACGGATCGAATCGCCGAACAGCGGATGCGACAGGCGGACTTCACGACGCATGCCGTTGCGGGTCGTCTTGGCGATGCCGAGCCGCTCGAGTTCAGCGATCTCTTCACCGAAACCCTGGGTCTCGATCGATCCGAGGCCGAGCGGCTCGCACAGCGCCAAGGTCTCGGCGAGCTCCAACGTGCGGGTATCGAGACCAGCAAGCCGCTCGGTCACCAGATCGAGCAGAAGACGTGTGCCGTTCAGTTCACCCTCCGCCGCCCACACCCCGTAGTTGCTGACGATCTGCCCAGAACCCAACGCCCCGCGGACGAGTTCACGCAGGTACAGCGCATTGCCCTGTGAAGACTCCCACAGCGCCATCTCCAATGATGACGTCAGCTCCCCGCCGAGGACTTTGCGAGTCAGCTCAGCCGTGTCGGCCCGATCGAGCGGTCCGAGATCGACGCGGATGAGTCGTTCGCTGCGCAGCAACGTGGCGAGACCCGCCGGCAGTTCCTGCGTGCTGCGCTGTGTCGCCAGCAGCCGGATCGCCCGCACATGCACCAACTGCACCAGCAGTGCCGTCGAAGCATCGTCGAGATGTTGCACGTCGTCGACGAACAGGAGAAACGGTTCGGCTCCGATCGCCCGACGAACCGTCGTGAACATCGCCAATGCAGCACCGGACGAGCTGGCGATATCGACGGCCGCTTGCGTCAGCAGATGCGCAATCGCCCCGAACGGAATCGTTCGCAGTGTCGGGTTGGCGACACAACGGCCGCGATGGTCGGCGGTGAACGACGAATTGTCGTAGCACTCCTCTGCAAGGCGCGACTTCCCGACGCCTGCGGGGCCGCAGACAAGGATCACACTCACGTCGTCGTCGTCCAACGCCTCGGCCAGGGACGCCGCCTCGATCGCCCGACCGACGAACGGCCACCTAAGCGGGACGCGGGGAATCACGAAGTCGCACCAGAACGAAGTCATTGACGGTCATGAGTTCACAGATCTTCCCAGAATACGACGGAGCGCAGCGCCAACTCGAACACGACGCCGATGCAACACCGTTGGGCCGTGCTGACTTCCTCGTCGAACCGTCAATCCGATCGGGCCCAGTCGATGGACAGTTCGTGCACATTGAGCGGGTTCACGAGGATCGGCAGCGAACCACCCAGCTGCACCCTGGCGAGAAACCGTTGCGGAACGAGCTCCTTGTGGCTGATAGGGACGGCCGTCGCCCCTTCGAGGAGGACGGTCAGATCGAACTCGAGAATCGGATCGTGATTCACATAGGAGCCGGTGGCACGGACGCCGACGACGGTGGCACTTGCGCTGACGGCATGGTCGCTGCTTTGGTAATCGTCTCGCTTCGCTTGCACCATTGAATCGTGCCGTTTGCTGAAGACTTTGTCATGAGCAGTCCATTGCTCATTCGTCGAAATCGTTCACGCCGGCTGCACGACGGCGTTCGGGAGTAGCCGTCCTCACAAATGAGTAGGTCACTACTCAGGACATTTCGCTGCGCTGATGTTGTAGTGGTCATCGTTCGGAACGTTCACACGTCGTCACCCGGCGGTGTCGACCATCACCTCAGGAGTTCTATCACTTGTCCCGCTTCACCAGCACCCTCACCACCATCGCCGCATTCGCCGCCCTCTCGCTTGGGGTCGCCGCCTGCAGCAGCGCCACCGATGCCAACGCACAGCTCAAGAACGCCGGCGTCGACATCTCCGACAACGGCAAGGGCCTGCCGGCAACCTTTCCGAAGGCAGACATCCCGTTGCCGAGCCTCAAGCTGTCGAGTGGTGCCGGAACGCCGGACGGCTCGTACGCACTGCGTTATGCCTCGACCGACGCGCAGAAGGACAGCGACGCCTACAAGGCGGCGTTGAAGGCGGCGGGCTTCAAGGTCACCGCAGAATCGTCGACCCCGGCGCAGGCAGCGTCGCCCGCCGGGATCGCCTTCGTGGCAACGTCACCGAAATGGATGGTGTCGGTCGGAACATTCGGACCGGGAACGGCTGACGGCAACTACATGGGCATCGCCGCTACACCGATCGCCTGACTTCTCGTCGCCGAGGCAGGCGGCAGGCGCCAGGCGCCAGGCGCCAGGCGGCAACAACAGATCCAGCGGTGGACAGCGTCGTCCATCGCTGGATTTCGTTGGTTTCAGCGACGCTCCAATCAAGCCGTGGCCCGATCGCCGGCAGCCCCGGATGATCGAGTTCGCACGGCAGCATTCTGCTCGGTGGTGTGTGGGCAAGCACTGCGGGACAACATGGGGGGATGGTTGAAGAAGTTTCGAAGCACACCCCCGGCCCACTGACGGGGATACGGGTGCTCGATTTCGGCAGAGTGCTTGCGGCGCCCCACTGCGGCCGCACACTGCGCGATCTCGGCGCCGAGGTCATCAAGATCGAGGCGCCGACCGGTGACATGACCCGCTCGTCGAATCCGCGAGTCAATTCGATCGCCACCTATTTCACCCAGCAGAATGCCGGCAAGTCGTGCATCAGCCTCGACCTGTCGAAGCCGCAGGGTGCCGACATCGTTCGACGGCTCGCTGTCGAGAGCGACGTCGTGCTGGAGAACTTCCGCGTCGGCGTGATGGCCAAATACGGGCTCGGTTACGAGGACCTGCAGCACCTGAATCCTCGGCTGATCTTCTGCTCGATCACGGGATTCGGTGCGACCGGGCCATGGAAGGGCCGGCGGGCCTATGCACAGGTCGCGCAGGCGGAATCGGGCTACGGGTGGACGACATCGACGCGCATCGGACGGCCATTCCTGAGCGAGCCGATGAGTCATGGTGACGTCTACAGCGCCCTGCAGGCGACGATAGCGATACTTGCGGCACTGCACCAACGCGAGGTCACCGGGGTCGGGCAGCACATCGACGTGTCGATGATGGAGACGCTGCTGGTCGTCAACGAACATATGCACGCCGAGTTGCTCGACCCTGCGGCGCTGCATCCGGACGAGCAGATCATCAGCTATCAGCCGCACGACTATCTCGTCGTCACCACGCTCGATGGCCGTACGGCTTCGTTGCCGGGCCACCCAGCGGAAAACGGGACGTTTCCTTCGTTCTGCAAGGCGTTCAACTGTCTCGAACTGCTGGACGACCCACGGTTCGCGTCCACGGCGTTGCGCTTGCAGCATTTCGAAGCGCTGTACGATTTGTTGGACGCCGCAGCTTCGAAATTCGCCACCTATGAGCAACTCGATGATGCGCTCGACGCCGTCGGACTGGCCTGCGGTGAGATCCGCTCGCCGAGCGAGGCGGCTGCGACTGACTGGGCGGCAGCGAGAGGAGCGATCGCCACGATCTCCGACCGTGGCGAAGGAACGCTGCGCATCCCGAATACGCCGTGGCATTTCTCAGGCGCGTGGACCGGGGTCCGCGGGGAGGCGCGCTACCGGGGCGAGGACAACAGGATCGTGTTGAAAGAAGTCGCCGGATATTCCGACGACGACATCGATCGCCTCGAGGCTGATGGTGTCCTGTCGAGCCGGATGCCCAAGCGATGAGCGAGATCTCCATCGTCGGTGCCGGATCGGTTGGCACCTTCTTCGCCGCCCACCTCGCAGCGCTCGGACACGACATCGTCGCCTGCGTTCGCCGGCCGTTCGAGGAATATTGCGTCGATTCCGCTACGTCGCCGATCACGGTACCGTCGGTATCCGTCACCGATCCGTCACAGATCACCGCCCCTTCAACGTGGGTCTTCGTCGCCGTCAAGGCTCACCAGACGGAGGGTGCTGCCGAATGGTTCGACGTTCTGTGTGGCGAGTCGACCAAGGTTGTCGTGATGCAGAACGGCGTCGAGGGTGTCGAGCGATTGACGCCATATGTCCACGGCGCGGAGATCATCCCGACCGTTGTGTACTGCGGGTCCGAACTGCTCGAGCCCGGTCATATCCGCCATAGCAACAACGGCTATCTCATCGTCGCCGATACCCCTTCCGCTCATGCCCTCGCCTCCTTGTTCGATGGCAGCCCTGCGACGATCACGATCAGCAACGACTTCGTGACAGACGAGTGGCGCAAGCTCGGAATCAACACGGTCGCCAACGGGATCACTGCGCTGACATCTCGGCGGTTGGAAGTACTCGCAGCGCCCGGCATGAACGCCATTGCCCGGCGCATCCTGCAGGAGGGATGGGCGGTCGGCCGCGCCCTCGGTGCCGACCTGACCGACGAACAGGCCGAGCAGTTGCTCGGATATCTGACGACGACCCGAAGCGACGGTGGCACCTCGATGCTGTGGGACCGCCTGGCCGGCCGGTCGACCGAACACGACGCGCTCTATGGTGCCGTCGTGCGGCGCGGAGCCGCTCTCGGTATCCCAACACCGACGAACGAAACGATACTTGCGCTGCTGGCTGCAACCAGCCCAACCTGAGACAACCCGATCGCGGCGATTGCTTCAGCGCGACTCGGCGACGCACCCACCAGGGCGCAGACCCGGTCAGGATTTTGATCCGCACACGACCGTCGTCCGAATAGCGCCACGAGTCACCGCGACCGATGACTCGGACCGAATGGGGTTCAGTAGCCGGGGGCCGGTTCCCAGAGATCGAACGGGTTCCCCTGATCGTCCAGGCACGACGCTGCTCCGCCGCTGGCGTACTCGTCCTGCGATACGACTTTCCCGCCGAGTTCGCGGACTTTGGCGACATAGGACGCGACGTTGACGACCCGGTAGTAGAGGTGTGGTTTTCCGGCTTCTTCATTGTCGGTGAAGCCGAGCGGCATCGTCGTATTTCCGACGTGGCGGTACGAACCGCCGACCGAACCAGCGGTAGCCGGCTCCGATTCCCAACCGAACAACCCACCGAAGAAGGTCGCAGCCTTATCGACGTCGGCGACACCGATCGTGTAGTACCCGACCTCGACGACCGCTGCGGTGGCGGGGTCCGCCGACGGATCGGCAGCAGTCCCGTCCGCTGCCACGTCGCCGAAACTGCTCTCGAAACCCTCCGATACGCTGCGGGCTGCCATCTCGTCGTTCGATATCGCTTCGATCTGTGTCGCCAATGTCCACTTGTGCCCGAACGGATCGACAAACGTCGCCGTGCGCTCTCCGTAGAACTGGTCGGACGGCGGGCGCAGGCCGATCGCGCCGGCATCGATCGCGGCAGCGAAGGCGCCATCGACGTCGACTACACGAAGTTGAAGATTCACGGAGGTCCCTCCGATCGTCGTCGGGCTGAGCACATCCATCTCGGGATATTCGTCTGCGAGGTAGAACGCTGCTCCGCCGACATGCATCTCTGCATGTCCGACCCGGCCGTCGTCTCCGACCATTCGCACCGTCTCGGTGGCACCGAGCACCGTTGCGTAGAACGTCATCGCTGCAGCGGCGTTGTTGCAGCAGAGGTACGGGATCAGGACGTTGATCGTGACCGGAGCCGGTTGGTCAGTGATTGTTTCGATGTCGGTCATGGTGATCTCCTGTGGTGCGGTGTTCGGGACTCGTGCGGCGCGGCGCGCCGGCGCTTCGATGTCGGCGATTGCCTCGGTCAGACCGAGTTCTGTGGCGAGACGGCCGCGCAGTTCGCGGCGGAACCGGTTGCTCGGTTGCAGGACGGTGCCAGCCGCTGTCGCAGCTATCGATTCGAACTCGGCGAGGGCGTCGAAGGGATCAGGACTCGGCATCGTCACTCCCCGCGTAACTCGACCGGAAGGCGATGCGGGCCCGTACGAGCAGCGCTTCGGTTGCGTGGATCGTCCTGGCGAGTTGCTCAGCGACCTCGGGAACGGGGAGACCGTCGAGATAACGCAGGGTCAAGGCGAGGCGATGGTGGGCTCCGAGCGTCGCCAGCACCTGCTGGGCGCGCATCATGTCCAACTGCACATCCCACGGGTCGTCGTCAGCGGCAGGTTCCAGCACGTGCAGCCGGCGTTCGTCGCGCTCGGAGCGGCGCCAGTGGTCGACGAGCTTGTGGCGGGCGACGCCGATCAGCCAGGCGACGTTCAGATCCGCCTTGCCCTGTTTCGCTGCTGCTGCGGCGGCCAGAAATGTTTCGGCTGTCAGGTCCTCCGCTGTCACCGTGTCCGGCGTCCGCCTGAGGAGGTACCGGTAGACGTCACCGAGCGACGAGTCGTACAACCGCATCAGCGCTTGGCGTTGATCATCGCCGAGATGATCTGCAACGAGTGCTCCAGCCACTTCCACAACCACATCATCGTCTGACGCAGCCGTCCTCCGACGCCCTGGAAAGAGAAAGCGGCGAGCCCCACTGGGACTCGCCGCTCTCAGTTCAGGAAGTGGCCGATCGGCCACATGGGACTACTTGACGGTGACGGTTGCGCCGGCGTCTTCGAGCTTGGTCTTGGCCTTGGCGGCGTCGTCCTTGCTGACCTTCTCGAGCACGGCTCGCGGGGCTGCGTCGACGACGTCCTTGGCTTCTTTGAGGCCGAGGCTCGTCAGTTCACGGACGACCTTGATGACCTGGATCTTCTGGGCGCCAGAGGATTCGAGGACGACGTCGAACTCGTCCTGCTCTTCTACCTCGACAGCTGCGGCAGCGCCGCCACCTACGGCGGCAACGGCGGCCGGGGCAGCAGCAGTGACGCCGAACTTCTCTTCGAACGACGAAAGCAGTTCGGAGAGTTCGAGGACGGTGAGGCTGGAAATTTCATCGAGAATCGATGCAATAGTCATGATTTTTTCTCCTAAAGAATGGTGTGGATGTGGGCGCTGACTAGGCACTCGGTTGATGGCGATATGTGTTCGCCGGGTTCCGACGGCTCAGGCCGCCGATTTCTGTTCGATGAGGGCCTTGAGGCCGTAGGCGAAGTTGCGCGGCAGAGCCTGCAACAGGCCGGCAGTTTTGACGAGTGGTGCCTGGAAGGCACCGGCAATCTGTGCCAGCAAGACATCGCGCGACGGCAGATCGGCGAGGACCTGGACGTCTTTCTCGGACAGCATTTTCGTGCCGAGCGCTCCGCCCTTAACGATCAGCAGCGGATTCGTCTTGGAGAGTTCCCGCAGCGCCTTGGAGGCTGCGGCAACATCGCCGGTGACGAACGTCAGTCCGACCGGGCCGGTGAGCACCGACGACAAGTCGCCGAGACCGGATTCGTCGGCTGCCCGACGCACCAACGTGTTCTTGTACACCTTGTATTCCGCTCCAGCTGTGCGCAGTTCCCGGCGCAACTTGGCGAGCTGTCCAACGGACAGGCCGCGATACTCGGTGACCAGAATCGCCTGAGCTTCGCTCATGCGCTGCTTGACTTCCTCGACAACCGCGACCTTCGCAGGACGCGGGTTGGTTGTCAGAACGTTTCCCATATACATACACCTCCTTTCGCTTTCATCTGTTCGCTACGACTCGGGTGCTCGCAAAAGCGAACACCGCGAGGAGCGATCAGAACCTGCGAGATGCGGGTGCGGAACGATCCGTCAGGGGTTCACCTCGGCTGGGGGGTGGAGACCCATTGTCTCGAAACGAATGTGACGAGGACCAGCTGTCTGCGGCGAGCGACCGTAGTTTTGTTGTCGGTCGAGACTAACGGCGCAATTGAGTGCATTGCTACCACCGTGTCACCCGATTGACCTGCGGAATCCCGCGATGAAGTACAGTCCGACGTATGAAACGGGCCGGATTCTCTGTTGCTGCTGTCCTCGCACTGCTGACGGCGTGCGGAAGCAGCGCGCCGAAAACCGCGGCGACGGACGCCACGACGACCTCCGGTTCGGCGACAGGGGGTGCAACCGCTGCGGTCACAACGGCACCGGCGGTCACGGTCACCGTGGTCGTGACGAACCCGTCCACCGGTGCCGCAGACGCCACCGTTGCGTTGGAGACCGTCGCGCCGACGCCACCAATGACGGCACCGAAGCCGAAGACAACGACTACCAGGGCAACGACATCGGGTACCAAGGCACCGGTTTCCTCGACCGTGCCCTCGACGAACCCCACGACGCTGCCGGCACTGTACAAACAGGTGAGCCCCCCGATGCCTCCAAAGGATCACACGACCGAGGTGCCGGCCGATGGAGATCTGCCGAACGGGGTCTACTGGGCGCAGTACTCCGGCGGTGAGAAGTTCACTCCGACCGTCGCACTCCGTGAGGCCTTCTTCGGCGACGCCTGCGTCACGGAGGCCACGAAGGACGGCGCAACATGCGAAGACGACATCTATATCCCCGACACTCCTGATCGGGAAATCGACTTGACCTTGGCGAGCAATGTGAAGCTGACCGTCAGTGACGCGACGACACAGAAGAGCTACCAGATCACACCGGACGAATTGGTCCGTATCCGCGCAAGCAGCCCGAGCGCCGGAGCGCCTGACAACTTCTCGTTCACCCCGTTTGCCTTCCTGGCGACGGTCTCGGGCGCCAAGGTGACCAAGTTCGAGCAGGTCTGGACACCGTAGCCCGCAGCCGGCGGGTCATCGGTCGCCGGATGGGTCATCATCCCGGTTGCCGTTAGCCTTGACGAGAATGTCAGAATTGCGAAGAAGCGTCCTCGCACAGACTCCTGCCCATGCCTTCGGCGCTGCTGAAAGCCTCGTGCGACAAGGGTTCGTCGTCGAGGCACAGCAGTCGACGTGGATGGTGTTGCGGAAGAAGCGCCGACGCGGAGACGAGATCGTGACGATCATGATCACGGAACCGACGCCGCAACAGGGCCACCAGGCACTCCCTCCGGCGGGCAGCCAGCAGGCACCCGTCCGACGCGAAGTTGCTCCGCTCTACGACGTTGCGCAGATTCCGCCGAACGCTCCGCGATCCGCTGATGGTCAGTGGTGGTGGGACGGCCGGCAATGGTTGCCCGTACGGTGAGAAACCCGTTCGGCGGGCGCCGCCAAGAACTCCGTGTGCTGCGCCAACGCTCGGCGGAGAATCTGTTGTTTGCCGCACTCGTCGGAGGCATCACCGGCCTATGGGTGTCGATGCTTGAATGGATCGTCAACGATCTGATCTTCGATCACGTCCTACGCCTCGATCTGTGGATCCTCGCGCTCGCTCCGGTCATCGGCCTGGTCATCTCGGAGATCGTCCGGCGGTACGCAGGCCCACGGGTGTCGCCATCGACAGCCGACGAGTACCTCCATGCTTTTCACGATGAGCACTACGACCTCGGCGTACGCGCTTTGGTCGTGCGGACCGTTGCCGGCATCAGCACGGTCGGCTCCGGCAATGCAATGGGTCTCGAAGCTCCGGCGCTCTACGCCGGCGCCACGATCGGATCACAGTTGCAGCGCCGCCTTCCGAAGGTGTTTGCGACGACCGATCGCCGGACACTGATGGTCGCCGGCGCCGCCGCCGGCGTATCAGCTGTCTTCAAGGCACCAGCGACCGGAGCAGTGTTCGCCCTCGAGGTGCCGTACCGGGACGACCTCGCCAGGCGGATGGTCCTGCCGGCTCTGGTGTCAGCAGCCTTCAGTTACCTGGTCTTCGCGGCGATCAACGGGACGACCCCGCTGTTTGCGATCGTCGGCAACCCCGTGTTCCGCCTTGCCGATCTGCTCGGCGCTCTCGGGCTCGGCGTCGCCGCCGGGCTCGGTGCCAGAGTATTCGCCAAAATGGTGCACATCGCCAAGTCGATGATCGCCAGTGCGCCGGTGCCGCGGCACGTCATCGTCGGCGGGTCGCTCGTTGGTCTGTTCGTCCTGTGCCGGCTGGCGACAGGGCAGAACTTGTCGCTGTCGCCCGGCTACAACGTCATCGCTTGGGCGATCCAGCCCGGCCGCAGTTTCGCTGTCGTGATGGCGGTACTGGCGATCCGCTGCGCCGGATCTGCGCTCGGCGTGGCCGGAGGCGGAGCAGCTGGACTGTTCGTTCCGCTCGTGGTCGGCGGCACGCTGATCGGCCGAGCGGCGGCCGGCCTCATCGATCCGACGAACATCACACTGTTCAGCGTCATCGGTGCTGCCGCCTTCCTCGGCGCCGGCTACCGGGTTCCGCTGGCGGCAGTGATGTTCGTCGCCGAAACCACCGGCCATCCCGGCTTCATCGTTCCGGGCCTGATCGCCGCTGTTGCTGCAGAGTTGGTGATGGGGACCTCATCGATCACCAGCTACCAACTCGATCCGCAACAGCTCACAGAGCTACACGACGACTCGACCTAGCGACTGGACCTAGCGACTCGACCGAGCGACTCGGCGGGCGAGCGAACGAACGATGAAGCTCGCAGCGCCGGGGCAGATGTCAGACGGTGACTTCTGGCTTCAGTCGGTTGGTGTCGACCTTGACGCCAGGTCCCATCGTCGAGCTGAGGGTGATCGTGCGCAGATAGCGGCCCTTGGCTGCCGCCGGCTTGGCACGCAGCAACTCGTCGAGCAGCGCACGCAGGTTCGTTTCGAGGGCAGCGACCTCAAAACTCGCCTTGCCGACCGGAACGTGGATGTTGCCGTAACGGTCGGTGCGGTATTCGACCTTGCCACCCTTGAATTCGGTGACTGCCCGAGCAACGTCGTTGGTGACGGTGCCGGTCTTCGGGTTCGGCATCAGACCGCGAGGTCCGAGCACGCGCCCGAGACGACCGACCATCGGCATCAGGTCCGGCGTGGCGATGGCGATATCGAAGTTGAAGTTGCCCTTCTCGACCTCGGCGGCGAGGTCGTCGGCACCGACAATGTCAGCACCGGCCTCACGGGCGGCGACAGCGGCATCGCCAGCTGCGAACACGGCGACGCGAACGTCTTTGCCGGTACCCGCCGGCAGGGCGACCGTGCCGCGGATGATCTGATCGGCCTTGCGGGGATCGACGCCGAGGCGGATCGCTGCTTCGACGGATTCGTCGAACTTCGCCGCGGCGAGTGACTTGACGAGGCCGAGGGCCTCCGTCGGACTGAACAATTGAGCGCTGTCGTATTTCTTGGCAGCGTCGACAAGCTTCTTGGTGTGCGCCATGGTGGCTCCCTCATCCTTTCATCGGCCCGCCGGCGAGGTCGTCCGGACGGTGCTGGTTTGGTGTGTTCGGTCCGGTGCAGTGCACCGGGGTGCCGGTCCGAGAGGACCAGCGATGCGGCTATCAGCCGGAGATCTTCAGGCCCATCGAACGGGCGCTGCCACGGATCTGCTGCTTGGCAGCGTCGAGGTCATAGGCATTGAGGTCCGGCATCTTGATCTTGGCAACCTCTTCGATGTCTGCCTCGGTCACGGTGCCGATGATCTC
>JAYTOR010000275.1:0-1842 GCA_043747685.1 Actinomycetota bacterium | reverse complement strand
CCCTGCGCGCCGACTCCCGGCACCAGCAGCGGAAGATCTCCGACGATGCCCCGCACGATGCCGACTTCGCACGGGTAGGTCGCACCGACGACGAGTGCGCATTCGCCGAGGTGGCTCCAGTCGTCGACGACACGCTGCGCGACGTGGGTGTACAACGGTCGACCGTCGATCAGCAGCGACTGAAAGTCGTCGCCGCCTGGATTGCTGGTCCGGCAGAGCACGATCACGCCTTTGCCCTCGTGACGCAGAAACGGTTCGACCGAATCTGTGCCGAGGTACGGATTCACGGTGACTGCATCGGCGCCGTAGCGGACAAAGGCCTCATGCGCGTAGTGCTCGGCGGTTGATCCGATGTCGCCGCGCTTGGCATCGAGGATCAGGACATGGTCGGGGAACCGGTCACGAATGTACGCGCACACACGCTCGAGTTGTTGCTCGGCGCCCTGTGATGCGAAGTGGGCGATCTGCGGTTTGAACGCGCACGATGCTGCCGCGGTCGCATCGACGATGGCAGTGCAGAATCGTTCGATCGCGTCCGGTTCACTCCGCAGATGCTCAGGTATCCGGTCGACATCCGGGTCGAGCCCGACGCACAGCATCGAACCGGCCGTGCGCCACGCACGATCGAGTTTGTCGTGGAATCCCATGCGTGGTTGTTTCGTCGCTGACGGCAGCGAACCCTCAACCCTCGATCGTGATCGCGCCGGTCGGGCAGAGGTCGGCGGCCTCTTCGACCTTGGCGCGCAGTTCTTCGGCCGGCTCCTCCTGGAGGATGTACAGGTAGCCGTCGCTGCGTACCTCGAACACCTCTGGGCAGGTCTGCATACATGCACCGGTGGAGGCGCAGACATCGAAATCGACGGAAACCTTCATCGCGCGACCACGACTCTGCTGGTGTTCTCGACTGCCGTCTGGCTGGCCTGGTGGATGTGCGGCATGAGGATGCCTCCTTCGCTCGGAACTGGCTTGATGATTAGGCTTTGGCCCGACGGTAGCCGTCGCGCTCGGCTGCGTCCGCAGTGGCATAGCAGCGCTCGGCCTTGGTCCGCTCGTAGAAGCGGCCACCGGGCGCGTGGTAGATGCGGCTGTTGTCGTTGGCCTTGATCGGAAAGCCGTTCGGGCAGGTGCCATCGACGGGGAGGACCCATGCGGCCGCCCGATGCGTCGCCGCGATCTGATCGTCGACGGCCTGTTCGGCTGTCGTCGCCAACGACCCGATCGCGCCGGTCTTGGCCGGTTCCTCCACCCGCTCGAAGGGTGGCCAGGTACTTGCCGGCGCTGGCTCGATCGGCCCCGAGGCGCGCGACTTCGACGATTTGTGCGCCGTCGTAACGGCCATCCCTGCCGCCCCGACCACGGTCAGGAGCAGCAGCTTGCGGACCCGGTGCTTCACACCGTTCAATCTAGTCGGCTACTCGCGGCCGCTCGCGGCAACGTCAGTCGCGCTGGCGCAGAACCGTCGACACCACAGCGTTCAGTGAGGCCGTGAGGATGTTGACGTCGCTGCCGATGCCCCAGCGGACCTGGCCATCGGCGTCGCGCGACTCGACGTACGCTACGGCGGTTGCATCCTTGCCCGAGCCCATCGCGTGCTCTGCATAGTCGACAACGTCGATGTCGGTACCGAGCCCTGCGTTCAATGCGCTGACAAATGCATCGATCGGTCCGTTGCCGGTACCGGTGACCGTCCGGTGTTCCCCGTCGACGACGAGCTGCGCGGTGACCTGGGTCGTCTTGCCCTCACTCGACGACGTCAATTCGTGGCTCAGCAGTCGAATCGCCGGATCGGGCGGCAGGTATTCGCTCTGGAACGTGTCCCACATGATTCCGGTGCTGATCTCT
>JAYTOR010000274.1:0-9734 GCA_043747685.1 Actinomycetota bacterium | reverse complement strand
TTCGGAGTCAGTTCGGTGACGAGTTGGAACAGCGGAGGGACAGGCCACGAGCCGAGCCATATCTCTGCAGAGGTCGCCGGCGGTAGGACCCGCGGCACGTTCTCGATCAATCCGCCACCGGTGATGTGCGCAAGCGCCTTGACCTTGCCTGACTTCAGTACGTCGTCGAGCAACGGCAGATACGACCGGTGGGGCTGCAGCAACGCATCGACGAGCGGACGGTCGAGGGGGGCCGGCTGGGCCTCGAGCGGGATCCACTGGAACAGTTTGCGCAACAGCGAGTAGCCATTGGTATGCGGCCCGGATGAACTGAGGCCGAGGAGGATGTCGCCGACGCCGATATCCGGTCTCGGCAGTAGGTCTGCGCGTTCGGCGACGCCAACAAGTGTGCCGGCGACATCGAACGCACCCGGCATGTAGACCCCTGGCATCTCGGCGGTCTCGCCTCCGAGGAGCACGCAGCCTGCAGCCTCACAGGCTTCCGCCATGCCCGTGACCACTGCCGCAACGAGGTTGGAGTCGAGCGAAGACGCAGCGATGTAGTCGAGGAAGAACAGCGGCCTGGCGTTCTGTACCAGCACGTCGTCGATGCAATGGTTGACGATGTCCGTCCCAGAGACCCATGGGCGACCGGCGCGGGCTGCGAGTTCGACCTTCGTACCGACTCCGTCCGTCGAAGCGACGAGGACCGGCGCATCGTACGCCTTGAGGGCGCTGACGTCGAGTGTTCCGCCGAAGGCGCCGATCCCGGCGAGTACAGCGGGAGTATGGGTCCGTTCGACGGCCACCTTGAGCATCGAGACGGCGCGGTTGCCCTCGTCGATGTCGACTCCGGCAGCTGCATAGGTCGAGAGTCCTGCCCCGATCGCCCGCCAGCCGATGTCTGTCCGTACGTGCTTCCCGTCGAAATCGATGCGGTCGAGTGTTGCATAGGCGGCGTCGCGGGCAGCGCCGAGATCGGGGCCGAGCCCGGTGACAGCGAGCACACGGCCGCCAGATGTGCGGATCGAACCGTCGTGATCGGCACTGGTTCCCGCATGGAAGATCAAGACGTCGGAAGGGACGGTCAGCGGGAATGTGATCGGCGACCCGAGTACCGGCGCAGACGGGTAACCGGCGGTGGCGGCGACGACAGCGCACGCCGATCCGTCGCAGATCTCGATGGTGTGCGCGTGCAGTGTCGAATCGCAGCACGCCAGGGCGAGTTCGACGAGATCGGAACGCAGCAGTGGCATGATCGCCTGGGCTTCCGGATCACCGAAACGGCAGTTGAACTCGATCAGCTTCGGCCCCTCTGGCGTCAGCATCAAGCCTGCATAGAGGACCCCGATATACGGAGTGCCAAGCATGCGGAAGTGGTCGATCACCGGCTGTACGAACGTTCGCGTCAGTTCTTCGGCGGCGAACGGGACGACCGCCGGCGCAAAGGCACCCATACCACCGGTGTTCAGGCCGATGTCACCCTCGCCGATGCGCTTGTGGTCCTGCACCATCGGCAACGGCAACGCGGTGGTGCCATCGGTCAACACCAGCAGCGAGCATTCCGGACCGTCGAGTCGTTCTTCGAGCACGATCTCGCCGCCATCGGCGAGCAGATCGTGGATCGCCTGCTCGGTGGCGATGGCGTCCGTCGGAACGATCACGCCCTTGCCTGCGGCGAGTGCCGATTTCTTGACGACGACCGGTCGGTTGAATCCGCCCCACCACGTCAGCGCATCTGCTTCGTCCGTGAAGGTGTTGTAGATCGGCGAAGGGATGGCGAGCTCGGCGGCGATGTCGCGGGCAAAAGCCTTCGACGACTCGATCCGCGCCGCCAGTTGCGACGGCCCGAACGTCTTGATCCCCTTGGCCCACATGGCGTCGGCGAGGCCGAGTTCGAGCGCAGATTCCGGCCCGACGATCACGAGGTCGATCTGTTCGGTGACGGCGAAGTCGACGAGCGACTCGACATTCGTCGCTTCGATGGCGACGGTGACGCCGGGGGTGCCGGCGTTGCCGGGTGCCACGTACAACTGTGTGCACAGTGGCGACTGCAGCGTCTTCCACGCCAGCGCATGCTCGCGCCCACCACCGCCGACGATGAGGATCCTCATGCGAGAGCTCCCTCGAACGCCAGCTTGGCTTGTGCCTCCTCGACCGGAATCGGGTAGCGCCCGGTGAAGCAGGCGTTGCAATAGCCGTCCCTGCCGGGATCCGATACACGCCCGACCGCACGCATCATGCCTTCGAGTGACAGGAAGCCGAGCGAATCGACTCCGACCAATTCCCTGATTTCCGGCACCGACAGCCGGGCGGCGACGAGATCCTGATCATGGCCCATGTCGACGCCGAAATGGCAGGCATGGGTGATCGGCGGACAGGTGATCAGTAGATGGACTTCGGTTGCGCCGGCGTCGCGGACGAGTTTGACGAGCGGTCCTGCGGTGGTGCCGCGAACGAGTGAATCGTCGATCATCACGACGCGTTTGCCGGAGAGGTTCTCGCGAAGCGCGTTGAATTTGAGGGCGACGCCGCGCTCGCGCATCTCCTGTGTCGGCTCGATGAACGTACGGCCGATGTAACGGTTCTTGATCAGTCCGTCGTTGTATTCGATGCCACTGCGCCGCGAGTACCCGACGGCTGCAGGGATCGAGGAGTCCGGCACAGGAATGACGACGTCCGCTTCGATCGGATATTCCTCGGCGAGCGCCTCACCGAGGAGTTGGCGCACGCTGTGCACGCTACGGCCGTCCCATACAGAGTCCGGGCGGGAGAAGTAGACGAACTCGAACGTGCAATGCGACTGTGTCGCCGCTGCAGTCAGCGCCTGTCGCCGGTGCATTTCTGCACCCTGCAGCGTGATGATCTCGCCGGGCGCAACCTCGGAGATCTCGACGCAACCGAGCGTCTCCAGGGCGCAGGTCTCCGACGCCAGTGCATGACCGCCGGATGGCAGTCGGCCGACGGACAGCGGACGGAAACCCCAGGGATCACGGACGCCGAGTACGCGGTCGGCCGCCAGCAATGTCAACGAATACGCGCCCTTCCACGCCGGTATGGTGCGTTCGAGGCGTTCCTCCCACGTGCGGCCGCCAGCGGCTGCGAGCATCAGCATCAGCACTTCGGTGTCGGACGATGCGGTCAGCCCGAAGCCTTTCGACAGCAGTTCGTCGCGTAACGCCGGGGCATTGACGATGTTGCCGTTGTGGGCGACGGCGAGCGGTCCGTGCATCGTCTCGACCATGAACGGCTGAGCGTTGCGTGCACCTGGCGCGCCGGTTGTCGAATAGCGGGTATGGCCGATGGCGTGATAGCCGGTCAGCGGGGCGAGCGTTTCGGGCGAAAACACCCGCGACACCAGACCGGTGTCCTTGTGGACGCGGGCGCGCTGGCCATCGCTGACGGCAATGCCTGCACCCTCCTGGCCGCGGTGCTGCAACGCGTAGAGGCCGAAGAAGGCCAACTGCGCAAGGCCGTCGCCATGGGGCGTCGACACGCCGAGCACGCCGCACTCGTCGTGCGGGTAGTCGTCGTCCTCACTCGTTCGCTCGGCTCGCTCCTCGCCGTCGCTCTCTCCGTTCGGTCGAGTTGCGATGAGCGGCTTCGCCGCGCTCCCCGACGGAGTCGGTGAATTCAGCGTGCTCCAACCGGTTCGGGTTGTCTCGACGGTGAACGAGAGGTGCTTAGACACGGCCGAGTTCGTGGCGTTGGGATGCGTCGGCGTCGGTGACCTTGGCGAACTCCGTCTTGCGGTAGTCAGCGAGCGCCATTCCGATCGCCGGGTCGACCAGAGCGAGGATCTTGGCAGCGGCAATTGCCGCATTCACCGGTTCGAGGACCACCAACGGGGCAACATCGCTCGGCATTCGCAGGCTCGACCACACATCTTCCGGCATCGACAATGGCGGGCAGCTGATGACGGGAGCCGTGACCGCTGCATCGACGAATGCCGAGAGTGCGTTGGAACGCCCGGCGATGGTGACCCACACCTTCGGGCGCGGATCGGCTTCGTACTGGTCGATGATCGCCAGCACATGTTGGGGGGTTTTGTGTGCGGAGCCGATGCGCTGTTCGACGTCGATGCCGAGCTTGGCGGCCGTCTTTGCGATCTTGCCGGCGTGGTCGAGGTCGCTCGCTGATCCCATGAGGATGACGAGGACGGGGCGCAATGCGGTCGATTCGTCGTGCTCGGTCACAGGATGCCCGCTGCCGTGAGGGTGTTGACGAGCCGGTCGCCGATCGGATAGGAGCCTGGCTCGAAGGTCGTGCCCGTCAGGCGTTCGTAGGCGCTGGCGTAGCGACGGGTCGTTTCCTTCCATACCTCGTCCGGCAGCGTCGGCGGTGTGCCATCGCCCGTGTATCCGGCGTCGGCCAGCGCTCGGCGGATGACCTCCTTGTCGAGGCTCTCGGGCTCTTCGTCGTCTGCAAGTCGCTGTTCGTAGCTGTCCGCCACCCAGAACCGGGAGGAATCAGGCGTGTGGATTTCGTCGATCAACAGGAGTTCGCCGTCGCTGCTCAGGCCGAACTCGTACTTCGTGTCGGCGAGGATCAGACCGGCCTCTGCGGCAAGTTCCTGACCACGGGCGAACACCGCAAGTGCTGCGGCCTGAACCCTTGCCCACAGTTCCGGATCGACGAGCCCCTGCTCGGTCACCTCGGCGACGGTCAGCGCTTCGTCGTGGGCGCCGGCTTCCGCCTTGGTCGTCGGCGTGATGATCGCCTCCGGCAGTTCGGTGTTCTTCTGCAGACCGTCGGGGAAGTCGTAGCCGTAGATGGTGCGGGCGCCATCGGCGTAGCGCTTCCACAGCGACGTCGATGTCACGCCGGTGATGTAGCCACGGACGATGACCTCGACCGGTAGCGGCGTAGCGTTCCTGGCGACCAATGCGTTCGGGTCAGGGAGCGAGATCACATGATTGGCGACGATGTCGGCGGTCTGCTCGAACCACCATGCGGCGAGTTGGTTGAGGACCTGGCCCTTGTAGGAAACGCCGTTGATGATCCGGTCGAATGCGGACAGCCGGTCAGTGGTGATGAACAACCGCTGCTCAGGATCCGGCAACGCGTAGGAGACGCGCACCTTGCCAATGCGTGGGTCGGGTAGCGGAAGGTCGACTTCGACGAACGGAACCGTGGACGGGCCGGTCTGGTCCGTTGCTGAAACCGCTGTCGAATCCTTGGTGTCGGTCATAGAGATGCTCCGGAGTGCTGATAGGGAGAGTGGGGAGATTGGAGGGCCGACGCCGCGTAGGCGACGCCGTGTTGAAAGAGCGTGAGTCCGAGCCCGCTGTTGGTGCCACGCGTGAAGAGTGGATGCTGGCGGGGAACGATGTGGTTCTCGGGATGCGGCATCAGGCCGAGTACGAGACCTGTGTGATCGGTGATGCCGGCGATGTCGCCACGTGAGCCGTTGGGGTTCGTGCCGACGTAGGTCAGGGCGATCTGGTCGTTCGCGTCGAGCGCTGCGAGTGTGGCGTCATCGCACGTGAAGCGACCCTCGCCGTGGGCGATCGGGCAGTCGATGTCTTCGGTCAGTTCACGGGTCCAGATACAACGCTGCGACTTCGCTGCGAGGCGGACCCAGCGACATTCGAACCGTCCGGAATCGTTGGCGCCGAGGGCGGCAGTCGATCCACTGCCCGGAAGCAGGCCGGTGCTGACGAGCGCTTGGAACCCGTTGCAGATGCCGATCACCGGGCGTCCGCTGTCGACGAATCGGGTGAGTGCATCGCCGAGGCCGATTGTCAGTTCGAGCGCCAGCAGGCGGCCGGCGCCGAGGGCGTCTGCGAACGAGAAGCCGCCGGCGACGACGAGCATCTGGGCATCGTCGAGTACGTCGGGATCGGCCAGCAGGTCGTTGATCAGCACGGTGCGCGGGGTGGCACCGGCGAGGCGAAGTGCATCGGCGACGTCATCGTCACGGTTTGTGCCTGGCCCACGGACGATCGTCGCGACAACGGTCATGATGCGTCTCCGATGAACGCAGACCGCAGAACATCGAGTGACACGTTTCCGACCCCGTTGATCGACAGCACCGCCTCGGCCGTCACCGATCCGAGGACCGTCAGATGCTCGTCGAGCAGCCCATGGAGATCGACAAGCAAACCAGGCTCGACCTCGAGAACGAGGCGGCCGATCGATTCGGCGAACAACGCCGTGGCGTGGTCGTCGCCTGGGAGCGTGTCGATGACCGCACCGAGGCATCCGGCGATCGCCATCTCCGCCAGCGCCACTGCCAATCCGCCTTCGCTGCAGTCGTGCGCCGAGCGGATCAGACCGGCTTGAATCGCCTGATGGATCCGGCGGTAACGGACGGGGGCGTGCAGATCCGGAGCGGGAACGACACCGACGGAGGCGGAAATCCCGGCGGCTCCTGTCGGAATTCCCTGGACGAGATCAAGGTGGCTGCCGGCAAATTCGTTGGTGGTCGATCCGACGAGCACCAGCAGGTTGCCCGGTGTCTTGAGATCGGGTGTCAGCACCTTGTCGGCGTCCGGGACGTGACCGATTGCCGTGATCACGAGCGTCGGTGGGACGGAGGTCCTGGTTCCGTCAGGTGTCAGGTACTCGTTGTTGAGCGAGTCCTTGCCGCTGACGAACGGTGCCTTGAAGGCGAGCGAGGCATCGACGCATCCGCGCACGGCGTCGACGAGGTCGCCAAGCGTCGATGGTCGTCTCGGGTCGCCCCACGAAAAGTTGTCGAGCAGGCAGACCATGTCGGGATCTGCACCAGAGACGACGATGTTGCGCATTGCCTCGTCCACGGCCGCCCACGCCATGCGTTGCGGGTCGTGGATCCCCTGCCACGGGTTGACGCCGATACCGACAGCGAGTCCGAACGTGTCGGTCGGGTTGGCGAGCACGACACCGTCACCAGGTCCGTCGCTGCGTGCGCCAACGAGCGGGCGGACGATCGTGGCACCGCGGATCTCGTGGTCGTAGCGGCGGACGATCGACGCTTTGGAGGCGATGTTCGGATGCGCCAGTAACGCCAGCAGCGTGGCGATCGGATCGGCAACGACACGGCCGACAGGATCGCTGCGGTTCGGGGTCGGCTTTTCGGCGATCATTGAGCGGCGCGGCCGCCCGTTGTGCAGGAAATCAGCGTCGATCCTGGCGACGACCAGGTCGTCGAATCGCACGACGATCTGGCCGTCTCCGGTGAACACGCCGATGTCGGCGAGTTCGACGCCGTGACGCCGGCAGAGGGCATCGAGTTCTGCAACCTTGTCGGGACGCACCGACATGACCATGCGCTCTTGGGCTTCGCTCAGCCAGATCTCCCACGGTGCCAGATTCGGGTACTTCAGCGGTGTCAGTGAAACGTCGACGTTGGCCCCGACGGTCTCTGCCATCTCGCCGACAGCGGACGACAGCCCACCGGCACCACAGTCGGTGATCGCCGTGTAGAGCCCGTTGGCGTCACGGATCACGTCGATGAGCAGCTTCTCGATGATCGGATCGCCGATCTGGACACTCGCACCTGCGACCTCGCCGGTCGATGCGTCCATCGAACGGCTTGAGAACGTCGCCCCGCGCAGTCCGTCGCGCCCCGTGCGGCCTCCGAGCACCACGACGCGGTCGCCGGGATGGGGACCATCGAGCGTCGGTCCATCGGTGGCAACACCGATACAACCGCAGAAGACGAGCGGGTTGGCGGTGTATCCGCTGTCGTAGAGCACGGCACCGGCGATCGTCGGGAGTCCGATCTTGTTGCCGTAATCGGCCACGCCGGCAACGACACCGGCGCGGATACGGCGCGGGTGCAGCACGCCGTCCGGGAGTTCCTCCGGCGCGAGATCGGCCGGCCCGAAGCACAGGACGTCTATACAGGCGATTGGCAGGTGGGCGGTGCCGAGAATGTCGCGGATGACCCCGCCGACGCCGGTATTGGCGCCGCCGAACGGCTCGACCGCCGACGGATGATTGTGTGTCTCCGCCTTGACGGCGATCGTGCGGCCAGGCGTGAAGCGGACGATGCCGGCGTTGCCGACGAATGCCGACACGAGGAACGGAGCGGCGATCGTGTTCGTCGCCTGGCGCAACTGTTCGATCAGCGGCGTCAAAACGGCGCCGCTCGAATCGGTGATCGTCGCCCTGAACGTCTTGTGCGAACAGTGCTCGCTCCACGTCTGGGCGAGCATCTCCAGCTCGACGTCCGTCGGTTCGCGCCCGACTCCGGCGAAGTGCTTCTGCACGACGAGCAGTTCTTCGGGGTCGAGCGACAACCCGCGCTCGGTGTTCAGGGCCTCCAACTCGTCGGAACTCAGGCCGATGACCGCCACCGTGTGGTCACCGGTGTCGGACTCGATGCCGCGGGGCGTGACGTCGAGATCGCTGCTGATCTCCGGGTGGTTTTCTGCGTTCGGGGCGATCTCGTCGACAGCCCACGACTCGATCACGGCATTCGACAGTAGTCGGCGGACCAAACGGTCGATGTCCTGTGTGTCGAGGTCACCGCCGATCTCGAACCGCTTGCCCGTAGCTGCCGACACCATTCGGAGCCCGAGTCGCCTGGCAGCATGCAGTAGCGCCCCGGCGGCAGCGTCGGTGACGCCGGGATGCAGCATCGTCTCGATCACATGAACCTGCGGATCGGTTGCGGGCGTGCTCCAGGTGCCGGTCTGCAGTAGCGGATCGATCAACAGGCGCTCGATCTTGGCGGTCGTCGACGGATCGAGATCGCCTTCCAGAAAGACGATGTCGTGTGCGACGAGGCTCATGACGTTGGCCAGGCCGAGGGCGTGAGCATCCGCCAGTAGCCCGGCCGAACGCGAATCGCGACCCCGCGGGGTGATGGTCACACGTGCGCGCACGCCCGGGAATCCCTCCGCTGGATCACCCGCTCGACCGTAGCCAGTCGGCGGATGGCCCCAGCGCAATTGAACGAAAAATAAACGTATGTGCCCGATAACGCAGGGCCGGCTCCGGGCTGTGGCATCGTGGGCAGGTGAGCCGATTCGACGTCATCGTGGTCGGCGCCGGCTCCTCGGGGGTGGTGCTGGCCGCTCGATTGGCAGAGAGTGGGCGATCCGTACTGCTCGTCGAGGCGGGCCCGAACCAGACCGGAACTCAGGTCCCGGCCGGTATCGCGTCGAGCAACTTTTTCCACGCAGCGTCTGTTCCCGGCCGGGTGTGGCCCGGGCTGTTGGCACGTAACACGCCGACATCGGGGCTTTCTCCCTACATCTTCGGGCTCGGAGTCGGCGGATCGTCTTCGATCAACGGGATGCTCACATATCCCGGGATTGCAGATGACTACGACGAGTGGGAACGGTCCGGTGCGCTCGGCTGGGGGTGGAACGGCCTGTCCCCATGGTTCACCCGCACAGAACTGATCCTCCATCAGCCTGGGCCGGCGGAGATCGGCCTGCTCGGGCGGGCGCTGATGTCGGCGCTGCCAGACCAGGCTGCGCCGACGATGCTCACACGGTTCGCCGACGGACGTCGCGCCGACGTCGCCGCCGCCTACCTCGACCCGCCGCCAGAACGGCTGAGGGTGCTCGCCGGGAGTCCGGTGACACGGTTGCTGGTCGATGGCCGTCGGGTGGTCGGTGTCCACCTGAGCAGCGGCGACGCCAGCGGTCACGGGAACGAACACCATGCGGCACTGGTGATCGTCGCCACCGGGGCGATCGGGTCACCGCTCCTGCTTTTGCGCTCGGGGATCGACACACCGGGCGTCGGCGGCAACCTTTGCGAACATGCCGGGATCGGGGTTGCACTCGAACTCAGGTCGCCCGCACCTAGCGAAC
>JAYTOR010000273.1:0-6351 GCA_043747685.1 Actinomycetota bacterium | reverse complement strand
ACGTCGGGTTGCGTGCTCGCCAACGCCATCGCCAACGCGCTCTTGCCGGAGGCGGTCGTGCCAACGATGGCGATCTGTGGTGATCGCATCGATCGTACGGTCTGCGTGCTCAGCCGGCGAGTACAGGGATGCGGGTGATGTGACGTGCCGGCTCGATCAGTTCGACGAAGCGTCCGAGCAGGTGATGTGGTGCCGCCCCGGTGATTTCGACGGTGGCATACGTTCCTGGGCGCAACGGCTGAGGGGCGACGAAGTGAACGAGCTTGTTCTGACGGGTCCTGGCGCTCGACTGAGCAGCGTCCTTGCGGCTCAGTCCTTCGACAAGAACCTCCTCGATGCGTCCGATTCGAGCCTGATGCTTCAGTAGCGCACTGTGTTCGACGACGATGTGCAACCGTTCGAAGCGGTCCTTGATCACCGCCGGATCGACGAAGCGGTCGTGCATCAACGCAGCCTCGGTTCCGTCGCGAGGCGAGAAGATGAACGTGTAGGCGTAGTCGTATTCGGCAGCGGCGGCGACTTCGAGCGTCTTGACGAAGTTCGCCTCCGTCTCACCCGGAAAGCCGACGATGATGTCGGTGCTGACGGCGAGATCCGGGATTGCCCCGCGAGCGGCCACGAGGCGGTCAAGGTAACGCTCCGCCGTGTAGCCGCGATGCATCGCCGAAAGTACAGCATCACTGCCGGACTGCAGCGGGTAGTGCAGATGTTCACAGATCGCCGGGACAGCAGCCATCGCTGCGAACGTCTCGGCGCGCATGTCCTTGGGATGCGGGCTGGTGAAGCGGACCCGCCGGATACCGGGGACAGCGCCGACAGCGGTGAGCAGTTCGGCGAACTGTGGCTGCACACGGCGATCGTCGCCAAGGCGTCTGGCGGCGAGCGACAGATCGCGGCCGTAGCTGTTGACGTTCTGACCGAGCAGCGTCACTTCGGTCACGCCCTTTTCTGCCAACGCTTCGACCTCAGCGACGATGTCGGCGAACAGTCGGCTGATCTCCCTGCCACGAACAGCGGGAACGATGCAGAACGCACAGGAGTTGTCACACCCGATCTGGATCGTCACCCATGCGTTGTATGAGGTTTCTCGCCGCGCGGGCAATGCAGAGGGGAACATCGCGTGGTCATCGATCACCGCCTCGTCGAAGATCTCGGTGATCGGGCCGCGGGTACGTGCGTATTCGGTCAGTTCACTGACACGGTGCACGTTGTGGGTGCCGAGGACGACATCGACGTAGGGCGCCTTCGTCTGTACGAGGTCGCGGTCCTTCTGGGCGAGACAACCGGCGACGATGATCTGGCGGCCCTCTTTGGCGTTCTTCCATGTCTTGAGATGGCCGAGCGTCCCGTAGAGCTTATTGTCGGCATTCTCACGAATGCAGCAGGTGTTCAACACGACCACGTCAGCGTCGTCATCGTTGTCGACAACATGCATACCATCAGCTGATAGCAGGCCGGAGATCCGCTCCGAGTCGTGCTCATTCATCTGGCACCCGAAGGTCCGCACGACATAGTTCCGGGTCACGGGCCCTAAGGCTAGTGGTGTAGACGTTGGGCCACCGTCGCTATTGCGTCAGATCCAGGCGACCGTCTGGTGTCATCACGAAGTATGGGTTGTGGGCGATCTCCCAAAGGTGGCCATCGGGATCGGCGACGTAGGAGGTGTAGCCGCCCCAGAACGCCGCCTCTGGCGCACGCACCGCAGTACCGCCGACAGCGAGCCACTCGGCGTACGCAGCATCGACACCCTCACGAGACTCGAGGTTGATCGCCAACGACACGCCACGGAACCCGCTGCCTGCCGAGTCCACATGCGCATCGTCTGCGAGGTCAGACCACCCGAACAAGCTGAGCACGACACCGGACAGCTGCAAGAACGTCACCCCGTCGGTGGAAGCCGTTGCCGGCTGCCACCCCAGGGATGTGTAGAACGCTGTGGCCCGAGCGACGTCGCTGACGCCGATGGTTACCAACGTCAGCCGTGCCGAAATCATCGTTCGAACGGACTGTTCCGACTCAATCGAGACTGATCGGACTGTCGTCCGCCGGAGTGAACGCTTCGACCGGGCCGTTGAGACCGGACGCTGTCTTCACTCGATCAGCGACTTCGACCATGATCTCCGGATTGTTGGACAGGAAGTTCTTGGCGTTCTCACGCCCCTGACCCATCTGCTCACCGTCGTAGGTGAACCAGGCGCCGCTCTTCTTGACGATGCCCAACTCGACAGCGAGATCGAGTACGGAACCTTCACGACTGATGCCCTTGCCGTACATGATGTCGAACTCCGCCTGCTTGAACGGCGGCGAGACCTTGTTCTTGACGACCTTGACACGAGTACGGGAACCGACGACCTCGGCGCCGTCCTTGATCGACTCGATGCGCCTGATGTCGAGCCGCACGGAGCTGTAGAACTTCAGCGCACGGCCGCCAGGTGTGGTTTCGGGCGAACCGAACATGACACCGATCTTCTCTCGCAACTGGTTGATGAAGATGGCGATCGTGTTCGTCTTGTTCAGCGAACCGGTCAACTTGCGTAGCGCCTGACTCATCAGGCGAGCCTGCAGACCGACGTGCGTGTCACCCATGTCGCCTTCGATCTCGGCGCGTGGCGTCAGGGCGGCGACGGAGTCGATGACGACTACATCGATGGCGCCGGAACGTACCAGCATGTCGACGATCTCCAACGCCTGCTCACCAGTGTCCGGCTGCGAGATCAGCAGCTGGTCGATGTCGACGCCGATGGCCGCTGCGTAGATCGGATCCATGGCGTGCTCGGCGTCGACATAGGCGCAGATACCGCCATTGCGCTGCGCCTCGGCAACGACGTGCATCGCCAAGGTCGACTTACCGGAGGATTCCGGGCCGAAGATCTCGACGACACGGCCACGGGGTAGTCCACCGATTCCGAGTGCGACGTCCAATGCCAGCGCGCCTGTCGGCACGGCTTCGATCCCGAGTGACGTCTTGTCGCCCATTCGCATGATCGACCCTTTGCCGAACTGCTTGTCGATCTGTGCCAGCGCCATATCGAGTGCTTTTTCGCGGTCTGTTCCCATGTCGTTCACGTCCTTCCGCCCCTACGGGCCCTGCCTGTCCAGTACTGCCGGGAGCGTCGCTCCGATGTCTTCAACGAACCATACGGAAGGGGTGTAACAGAGTTTCCGGGGTGCCTTCCGAGCCGCTTTGTCGAGCGAACAACAGGAGTGTAGTTCCGAACGTCCGTTCGTTGCAAGCACCAAAGCGAACAATCGTTCAGGCGGTTGGGAGCGGCGTGTATTCCCCCGGATCGAGCCTGTTCATCGTCAGGTCACACGCCGACCAAATCGTGTGGGTGATTGGGAAGATGAGGATCGGCACGAGTAGCCCGACGGCGGCCAGAGCGACCATCAGGGGCGTCGCCGGAATGTCGGGCACTGTCGCCAGCGTGACCGTCAGCACCGTTGCAGCGATCAAGCCGAAAGTGATGATGATGTTGATCGTCATCGAACCGGTTTCGAATCCGACATTGCCGCGTTCCCACTTGAAGCCGCAGGTCCTGCACGCCTTTTCCTGCTTGAACCAGCCGGAGAACCAGGCGTGACGGCCGTTGCACAGCGGGCAGTGCAAACGGACGCCACGCCACATCATCGTCAGAAACCCTGGCTGTATGTACGGACTCATCGGCTGTCGCTGCTCGATCTACGGCTGCTCACCGCAACTATTGAAACGCCTCGACAGCTCAGGCCACTAGTTCATCGACGAATTCACCGAAAACTCTGGCGTACATCATTGCGTCGGCTTCGGTGTGCATGATCGAGATCAGCCACTGCTCGTCGAGTCCCGGCGGCAATAGCACCCCACGGTTGATCCCATGGATCCATTGGGCGAAGGCGAGGTCGAAATTGGTTTCCTTGTAGTCGCGATAGTTCTGGATCGCCTCTGCAGCCCAGGTGATGCACGCTTTGGCACCGAGTTGGATGGTGTGGGCGACGAGTGAATTGTCAGCGATGATCGTGTCGCACGCAGCACGGAGCCGGGTATTCCGGTCGATGGCGTCCTGCGTCGCTTCGGGCGTGCAGACCTGGCTGAGGACGGCCTTCGTTGCCGCCATCACCAGCGGGTTGCCGTTGTAGGTGCCCAGGTGAAGCACCTTGCCGGAGGTGATGATGTCCATGTACTCCTGGCGGCCGCCGAAGGCCCCGACAGGGAGGCCGCCGCCGACCGACTTGGCGAGGGCGACAAGGTCTGGTATCACGCCGAAATGGCCGGTTGCGCCACTCCAGCCAGCGGTGATTCCCGTCTTCACCTCGTCGAAGATCAGCAACGTTCCGTACTTCTGGGTGATCTCGCGGACCGCCTGCAGGTAGCCGGGCTGCGGGAGGCAGATGCCGATGTTCTCCATCGCCGGCTCGACGATGAAGGCGGCGACGTCTCCGTCCTTCAGCGCTCGCTCGAGCGCTTCGGGGTTGTTGTATGGAATGACCTTCGTGTCGGCAAGCACCGCTCGGGTGATGCCGGCGGTGCCCGGTATTGCGATCGGGTTGTCAGCAGGGCCGGCTTCGGAGACCGGCGGTTTCATCGAGATCATGACCTCGTCGTGATGACCGTGATAGCCGCCCTCGACCTTGACGATCTTCTCCCGGCCGGTCACGCCGCGGGCTACCCGGATGGCATCCATCGTCGCCTCGGTTCCAGAGTTGGTAAAGCGCCACATCGGCAATCCGTAGCGCTCGCCGAGCATCTCGGCGACTTCGGCGTTGCTCTCGCACGGCGTAACGAACAGGGTTCCGTTGTCGAGTTGTTCTGAAATCGCGGCACGCACAATCGGGTTCATGTGTCCGGCGAACAACGCGCCAAATCCCATGTCGTAATCGACGTACTGATTGCCGTCGACGTCCTCCATATACGCAGCCCACGCCTTGCGGACGACGACGGGGTGCGGGTCGTATGCCTGAAAGCTCGACGGCACCCCCAACGGCATCACCTTACGTGCACGATCAGTCGCCCGCTGTGAACCCGTGGTGCGGTCGGCGTACACCCGCAGTTCACGGGCAGTGATGTCACGCGCACGAGCGCTCAGGTCAAGTATTGTGGAATTCGCAGCAGTCATGAGTCTCTCCGATGGAATGCGTTGCATGGAGCCTAGCGCGCAACGGTTTCCTCCGTGAACAACGATTCTCAGGCTACTTTGGCGGACACCAGCCGGAGTTGCCGTCGAGCAAATCGACTGAGGAACACGGCTCGGCGGATGGCACACTGTGACGTCCTCACAGGCCGCAAGGTCCAGAGGATTGCGAGTCGGTAGCGCTCGATGGCGCTACGCTCATCGGCCGCGATGCCCCTCTAGCTCAATGGCAGAGCAACGGACTCTTAATCCGCAGGTTGACAGTTCGAATCTGTCGGGGGGCACCAGGAAAGACCAGCTCAGTGGCAATTTCTGAATGGTTTGATATCATAGCAATCGCCACCTCTTGGTGCCTAAGTCCGTTTGATAGACTTTTTTGTTGACGCAGAGCGGTTACTCCCTTGCCACAGTCCACCAACTGGTACTCCAGGCAGAGCGATCCACAGATCCTGGGCAGACCTGCGGATTACCGGCGCATACATGAGCGTTTCCCGGTTCTGTTCTGGTGGCAGCGACTCCGAATGCCGTGTTGCGATCTCGGGAGGCCTGGTAGGACTCGCCGGTCAAGTCGGAAGAGGGGATTCCATGGTTGAGATCGGCCATGCGTTGTCATCGGAGGAGCATGATCCGAAGAGCCTGGTGCGCCAGGGTCAGCTCCCCGCCGACGCGGGATTCGACGCGGTATGGATCTCGGGCCACCTCCATTCGTGGCTCGACGAGTAAGGCGGAGCCCGTTCTTCGCAGACCCGCCCTGTTCGATGAAACAGCAGCGCTGGTTACGCCTGACAAGGTCGCCGAGAAGATGCCGTTCGGACCGGACATCAAGCCGATTGCGCCACCTGCAAGCAATACGTCGATGCCGGATTCAACGCCTCTACATCACCCAGATCTGGGACGATCAAGACGTTTTTCCGCTCCTATGCGAACGAACTTGCCGGCCGTCTCCGAGGTCCGTCCGCACATCGCGCAGGCTGGGTAGGAGGGCGTCGTGAGCGACTACATGGAAAATGGTGCCGAACCCGTCGTCGATGCGGCCGTTGACAACCCGCCGACTATCGATCAGGTCGAGATCTTCCGGGCGAGTCCCGTCGCAACGTGTGACTATGCTCACGCGTCCAACGAAGAGGACGTCCGTGATCGATCTCGACTACAGCCAACGTGAAGCGATCACGCGTGGTCTGGCTTCAGCGGTGCGTCGCAGTGGTCTGCTGACGGCAACGCAGAGCGGGCTGCTCGCGGCGGTCGC
>JAYTOR010000272.1:0-17149 GCA_043747685.1 Actinomycetota bacterium | reverse complement strand
CGTAGCTGACTTTTAATCCGCTGGTTCTGGGTTCGAATCCCAGGCGGCCCACTGCGTTTCCCCGGTCACAAGCAGGCCCGCTCCGCGCCGCTGGGCAATCGGGCCCGAGTCACGAGATATCGCAGCGGGTGCGGCATTCGGTGACTCGGCTGACGTGCGAAACTATCGCAGAGTGGGTCCGGGAGGCCTGATGCGAATGAATAGGAACGTAGGTGTCCGCCTGTCCGCCTGTCCGCCTGTCCGCCTTCGGACTTGCGCTGGGCATCACGGTCGCACTCGCTTCGTGTGGAAGCGCCTCGAGTTCGACGACGCACGCATCGCCCACCAACGGCATCGAAACCGCTGCCGCATCGGCGGCAACGTCAACTGTGCCGTCGCTGACGACTTCATCCGAGTCGACTGCAACAACGACGGTCACGAGCGCCGAGGCAACCGAACCCAGCGTGGCGCCGGCCATCTCCGGCCTGCAAGCGGTTCCGCCGGCTCCGTCGACAACGTCGATTCCTTCGACACGGCCGTCCACCGTCGTGGCGAGTCAACCAGCCAAGCCGATGACGGACGATTCCATGACCGTTATCGAAGCCGTCTTCTTCAATGCAAACTCACCGGTGACGTCGTTGGGATTCGACGCCGACCACACCGCTGTGATCGTCACCATCCGCGCTGATCACATGGCAGAGGCGCTCGATCTGAAGGCAAAGTACGGCGACGCGATCGAGCTCACCATCGGATGGCTCCCGTACCCTCCTGAATCCCCGCCTGGCAGGAATCGTTGCGGACCTCCCATGCCGCACGCATCCGCTGACACCCTCGGCCTGACCGCCACGGCAACCGTCGCCGACGCGACGTCGAAATCTGGTGCGGACGGAACCGGGACCGTTGTCATCACCAACACCTCGGCGACCGCGCTGACGATCCAATTCGACAGCGGACTCGCCGGCTATCTGACGGATTCGCCGGGAGCGACGATCGGAGTGTTCAGCACCGGTTTCGCCGGGACGGGACTGGGGTGGACCGTCGCCCCCGGCGCCAGCGAAACGATCCGCCTCGACTTCGGCATGACGAGCTGTGACCCGAAGTACGGCTACTCATTGCCCGCCGGAACCTACGATCTGGTCGTGTCGGTCCGCATTCAAGTCGGCCCGAATCTGACGGAAGTCGTGATCCGGACTGCCCCGATATCGATCACCGTCACGGCCTGACGCCCCCACGGACACGAGCGGCCCGCACCCGCGGTCAGGTAGTCTGGCTGACTCGCGCTGCGCGTACTGTCGCAGCTCCGCCGAACATCTCCGGCCGATCGGCAACGGTGCAAGGCGGAGCGCATGTCGCTACGACTTCGGCGTCTGGTCGACGCAGATCTGGACTCGGTGTTCGAGTGGGAGCGGAATTCTCTCGCCGTCCAGTTGGCCGCCTTCCCGCAACGACCCGTCGAACCGGGACGCGTTCGACGCTTATTATCCGAACGTCAGGAACGACGCGTCGAATGTCCTGCTTGCAGTGGAACTGAACGGGCGTCTGCCGGCACAGTCGCCAGCTTCACCGTCGATGGCGACCGCGAGGTTTCGTACTGGATCGATCCGGCGCGTTGGGGCGAGGGCCTCGCTACGGCTGCGCTTGCTGCGCTCTTCACCGTCGAGACGACGAGACCGCTCTTTGCTCGCGTCGCCGAGCACAACGTCGGTTCGGCAAAGGTGCTCGATCGAGCCGGGTTCGTACGCGTAGGTGCCGAGAATTCGTACGTAAACGGTCTTGGTCGGCACATCACCGAGCACATCTACCAGCTCTCCGCATAGCGTCGCGGCGGAAGCACAGCGGATACGTGTCGGTGGATCGCGCCGGCATGGCCTCATGGGGCTGACCTCGGCCCGTGTCACGAGATGTCGCAGCGCCTGCGATATTCGGTGACACGGAGGCTCGTTCGATGAGCGCAAGGTACGAGGCGAAGGCTGTGTTCGACATGGCGGGTCCGGTTCAGCCTCCGCTGGCTGCGGCCGCTGCGTCGAGCTGCTGCTGGGTGACGCCGCAACGCTTGGCCGAGGCATCGAGCAATGCGTTCACCGCAGCCGGCCGAGGCACGCTGGCGATGCCGAGTGCAAGCAGGTCCGCCTCCGACTTCGTCTTCAGGAGGTCGTCGGCCGCGCACCGGGCGACACCTTTGTCGACCCCGGCGGCGACGAGGCCGTCCCAGAACGCTCCGGCGACGAGCCCGGTCGGCCGTTCGGCGGGTCCTGCGGCGAGCGTCGACGCAACCGGTTCGGTCGTCGGTGCCAGCGTCTCGCCCGGCGCAGCGGTCGGTGGAATTGTTGCAATCGCGGCGACCGTCGACGGGGCAGCGGTCGTCGGCGCGACTGTGGTCGGTGGTGGGAACGTCGCCGGCGCTTCGATATCGGTGGCCCTCAAGGGTGTTGCTGCAGACGACGGTTTGTGACCGACGGCGACGACGGCGATCAGGATGCCGGCGACCGCAAGAGCGGCTCCAGACGCCCACCCGACCGTTGCCCGGCGCCGCGTACGGCTCTTCGTGTCGGCATTGGCGTCTGCTGCGCCCATCGTGATCAGCCCGCGCCGGTCGGCCTCTTTGATGAGCGGAGGCACGACGATCAGCGCCGACAACAGCGCGACGGCGATGTTGATCGTCACCACGACACCGAAGTCGGCGAGCAGTGGCAGCGACGAGAACATCAGCACGGCAAAGCCGCCGAGCGTTGTCAACGCCGACGTGAAAAAAGCCCTGCCGGTACGTTCGGCGGCGACATCGGTGCTCTGCTGCGGGTCCAGGCCCTTGGAGCGTTCTTCGGCGTAGCGGGCGATCAGCAGCACCGAGAACTCCGAGCAGGTTGCGACGACGAGCGGCCCGCTCACCGTCGTCAACGGACTGAGAGTGATGCCGAGCAGGCGGACGAGCACGGTCGACAATCCGACGGCGAGGAGCACCGGGATCATCGTCAAAACGCCACGCGCGAGGTCGCGGTAACGCAGGACGACGAATGCTCCGACCAGCAGGAGCGCGAGAATCGTGAGTTCGGCGCGGTTTGCCGTGATGTTCTTCAACAACCCGACGCCGACGACGGCGAGCCCGCCGGTCGTCGCCGTTGCCTGCGGCGGAAGCCGGCCACCGGCACCGGGATCGGCGATTGCCAGCTCGATGCGATCGAGCACGGCGGAGCGTTGCTCCAGCGACGACGGTCCGACCTGGAAGAGGATCTGCGTGGCGTTGCCGTTGTCGGCGATGAGCAGACCCTGCAGAGCGGACGGAGCGGCTTTGTACGTCTCGAGCATGTCGAGACCGGTCGGCGGAAGTGACTTGGTGCCGGGGACCTCTGCGAGCCAACCGGCGACGGACGCAAGGCTCGACGCCTGCGCCAGCTTCGGGTTATCGGCAAGCGAACGGTCGACGAGATCGAACACGAATGCACCCGCCTGGTCGGTGAACGCACCATTGCTCGGTGCCGTCCTCGTCTGCACGAAGACGCCGAGCGTCGTGGCGAAACCGGTCTCACGCTCGAGCGTCCTGGCATTCTTGATCGCTGCGCTGGACTGATTTGCCCAGTTGATCGGGTCGCTCTCGATCTTCGACCCGGTTTCGAGCAACAGGCCGAGAATGGGAAGGCCAGCGGCAATGAGAACAAGCGGCAGCACCGCCTTGCGCGACAGGCTGCCGAGGCGGTCGACGGTCCGTTCGACCCATCCGTGGCCCGGTTCCGTCCGCGTCGGCGAGCGGCGCTCACGCGAGCCGATGATCGTCGTCGGGAGGATGATTCCGGCGACGAGCAGGGCGACGATACCGATCGACAGCAGTACACCGAAGTCCTGAACCATCGGCACCTTGGAGATCCTGACGGTGAGGAAGGCGATGACTGCGGCGACGGTCGCTGCAAGTAGCGGCGGACCCATATGGATCAGTGTCTCGGCAAATGGATCGCGAGCGTGTTCGCCGGAACGCTCCTCCTCGAGGCGGTTCTGGATCTGAATGGCGAACTCGATGCCGAGGCCGATCAGGATCGGCAGCCCGGCGATGGTGACGAGTGACAGTTTCGTTCCGGTGAAGCCGAAGGCGCCGAACCCCCATGCGACGCCGGCAACCATGCCGACGAGCGGCAGCAGCCTCCAGCGCACGCCGAAGGCGACCACGAGGACGACAATCATCACCAGCACGGCGATGCCGCCGAGGGCCAGCATCCCGCCCTGGAGGTAGTTGTTGATGTCGGTGAGGAACGTTGGCGTGCCGGTGACCGTTGCGGTCGCGTTGTCGAACGTCCGCCCGGCGAAGGCCGTCTTGACCGCCGCTGAGCCGGCTGCGAGCTGATCCAACGCTGCGTTGCCGACGAGCACCGCTGCGAGAACGGCGTGGCGGGCGTCGGGAATGAAGGCGCGCAGCGCCTTGCGGACGACGAGCTGCTCGTCCGGCGGTGCGACGAGCTTCTTGTTGGTGTCGATCGTGAAGCCGTCGTTGCCGAAGACGAGGAACTTCACCCACTTCGGGTTGTCGAACGATTGAGCACCGGCGGCGCCGAGACGCTGAATCGTGACGAGCGCGTCCTGCTGGCGCAGCGCACTGCCGGCCGGGTCGGTGTCGCGTTGAATCGTGCGGGCAATGATCTCACTGGCGACGCCTTTGGTGATCAGATCCTGCGTCCATGTCAACAACGTCAGCGGCGACACGACGGAGAGCACCGCCTTACTCGTGCGGAGCTGCTGCTCGACGTCGCGAAATTGAGCGACATTGGCGGTGTCGAACAGGTCGACGACCGTCTTTCCCTGCGGCACGGTGAAGAGAACGACCATGCTCTCGCCCCCGAACAGCGTCTGGTACTGCTTGTTGTCCTTGGCGACCTGCGAGGAGGGATCGATGTAGCTGTTTTGGCCGGTGGCGAAGTCGAGCCTCCGCAGACCGAATCCCAGTGCGACGGTCATGACGAGGACGATGCCGAGCGTCGCTGCCGTACGCCTGCTGAGGGTTCGCCCGATCGGACCCCACGAGCGCGTGGGGTCGGCGCTCATCGGACTTGCTGCCCGGCGACGGCGAGCACTTCGGTAAATCCGTCGACGAGACAACCGACGAGCACATCGGGATCGTCGACGGCTTCAGTGTCGATGTTCACGCCGATACAGCAGCTCGTGCCGTGCGACAACAGCGCGATACTCAGCGCTGCGCCCGACGTAGGTGCGAAGGCGTATTCCCCGATGACCTCGGCACCGGCGAGGGAAACCCGCTGATGGATACCCGGCACGTTCGTGGCGACGAGGTCGACGGCTTTGAGCATGCCACCGAAGAGCGATGTCGTCGCGACGATCGGCAACCTGTTGAGCACCCCAGCGATGACGTCGCTGAACGACAGCGACGGTTCTCGCCGCCACGCCGCAGCCAGCACGCCGAGCTCTCTCATGCGTTTCGCCGGGTCGAGCGTCGAGACCGGGATCACCAGACGTGCTGGAACGAAGCGGTTGCTACCCTGCGGATCATCGGGGCGGCGCAGGTTGATCGGCATCGTCACGCGTAGTCCCTCGACCGGAACACCGTGATGTTCGTGGTAGCGGCGCATGCCTCCGGCGATGCTTGCGAGGAACGCGTCGTTCAGCGAGCTGTCAGCTGCGTGCGCTGCCGCCAGGAGAGCATCCAGCGGTACGTCGAACTGCTCCAGGCGCCGTGACATGCCGCGCCTGATCATCACAGTCGACATCGGCGTGGACACCGGCGCAAGCAACTTGGCGACCGACTGGACGCTGCGGATCGTCTGCCTCACGAGCCGGCTGGGGTGCTGGACCGCCGTCGCCGCCAGCGCTGGCAGCACCGTGGCGCTGCGCACAGAAAACGCTGCGGTCATGCGCATGTTGGCACCAACGGCATCGATCACCGATGCCAGGCCGCCGGAACGGCCGACGTCGACCGATGCCGCAGATCGTGCGTGAGACACTGCTTCGCGCCGGCGGGAAGTCGTCGACGAAAGGTGTCGAGTTCCTGCCTCTGTACGCACGTCCGATCCTGCGTCTGTACGCTTTTCGGTTCCGTCTGTCATGTCGTCGAGTAGCAGCTGGGCGAGCTCGACGCCACCGACACCGTCGGTGAACGAGTGGTGCACCTTCTGGATGAATGCGGATCGGCCGTTGTCGAGACCCTCGACGAGCGTGAACTCCCACAGCGGACGGTCCTTGTCGAAGGCCGCCATCGCCATCGGTGCCGCCATGTCGAGAGCTGCCCGAAGGTCGCCTGGAGGGGGAACGACGACCCGGCGAAGATGGTAGTCGAGGTCGAAATGCTTATCGAATTGCCAACGCGGCGGACCGACGCGAGCCGGTGTCTCGACCACCTTCTGACGCAGTCGCGGCACCTGCCGACACGCCGTGACGATGCGCTCGCGAAGGCTGGACCAGTCCGGTGTGCCGTCCAGCAGGGACACAGCGATGATGGTGCTACGCAGGCAGGGATCGCGCTCGATATTCCACAGCAGGGCATCGGACTCGTTCAACCGTGAGCTGAGCTGCAGGGCCACATCGCCGTTCGAGGTGATGGGAAAATCGTCCGGAGCAACGCCAGGCATCGGCGCCTCGGCAAACTCTTTGGCCGCTTCCTGAACAGCGTCCTCGGCAATCGGCAAGTGATGCTGCTGAGTGGTCACGACCCCGACTCTCGTCCGACGAACCGTCTGCGACTAGAGCCGAAAGGCTCCATCCGACCGATTTCGACTGCCGGCCAACGACCCCGGTGACGTTTCCAGTGCCGGTGATCCGGCGGGTGCCGATGTCGACCGTGCCGTCGCCGACATCACCCCGGATCCAGATCCGTCCGCCCACGTCCAGTTCCCCTTCCACGCACCACCGTAGGCCTTACTGTTCGAGCGCAGGATGTCGGTGGTGACGTTGGCATTGCCGCCGAGCACGATGGTCGGCGTGAGTCCAGCGGTGACTGGAGCGGCCGTGGACGGAGGAGCGGCCGTCGGTGCCTCGGTAGCCGGACCGTCGGTCGTTCCTGGCGGAACGGAGGCCGTCGACTCGGCAGTCGGTGTCGACATATGCTCGGTCGTCGTCGCTGTGTCAGTGGTTGTCGGCGAAACCGCCGACGAACTGCCAGACGCGCCGCTCGACGAAACCGTCGATAAGGCCGGCGTGGTGATCGATCGGTCGCTGCTGTAGCCAGCGGCAATCGCCGACAGGCCGAACAGGCCGAACAGGCCGAACAGGCCGAGGACGGCGCGACGCGTCATCACGTCATCGAACCATCCCGGTGCACGAGAACCGTCGCCGTCACCCATCGCGCCTCCTTCGATGCAGATCTCTTCTCGAATGGCAGATCGAAACAGGAGGTGTCGGAGTACGTTGCGACCGCAAGAGAAGGCGCGTTCCGCAGTCGACCGTTGTCTGGCACAATCGGTAGGTGCTTGGCGAACTGTCCGAAGAACATGAAGCGTTCAGGGCAGTCGTACGCGACTTCGCCACCTCCGAGATCGAACCGCATGCCGCTGCGTGGGACCGGGATCACTATTTCCCCGTCGACACCGTGCTGGCGATGGGCGACCTCGGACTCTTCGGCCTGATCTTTCCCGAGGAATACGGCGGTGCCGGTGCCGACTTCACCTCGCTGTGTGTTGCCATCGAAGAGATCGGTCGGGTCGATCAGTCGATGGGCATCACCCTCTCGGCCGGCGTCGGCTTGGGCGCCAATCCGATCCATCACTTCGGTTCGGACGAACAGAAGCAACGCTGGCTCCCGGAGATGATCACGGGTCGCGCCCTCGGTGCCTTCGGTCTCACAGAACCTGACGGTGGCAGCGACGCCGGTGCCACCAAGACGAAAGCGCGACTCGACGAGACGACGGGCGAATGGGTGATCGACGGCAACAAGTCGTTCATCACCAATTCCGGCACGGCGATCACCTCGGTCATCACCGTCACGGCGCGCACCGACAGCGGGATCTCCTGTTTTCTCGTCCCTGCCGGAACGCCGGGTTTGACGGTCGAACCTGCGTACCACAAGCTCGGGTGGCACGCCAGCGACACGCACGGTCTGTCGCTGAGCGACTGCCGTATCGACAATGACAAACTGCTCGGCACCCCTGGCGACGGCTTCCGCAATTTCCTGCAGATCCTCGACGACGGACGCATCGCCATCTCCGCGCTGGCCCTCGGATGCGCCAGGGCGTGTCTCGACGCAGCCGTCGACTACGCGAACGAACGCACCGCCTTCGGCTCGACGATCAGCCGCTATCAGGGCGTCTCGTTCCAACTCGCCGACCTTGCCGTTGCCGTCGAGAACGCCCGCAACCTGACCTATAAGGCGGCCTGGCTGAAGGACAACGGCCGCCCGTTCAAACAGGCAGCGGCGATGGCCAAGCTGTACTCGACGGAGACCGCCGTCGACGCCACACGGATCGCCACGCAGATCTTCGGCGGTGCAGGGTTCATCGAGGAAACACCGATCGTGCGTTTCTACCGCGACGCCAAGGTGCTGGAGATCGGCGAGGGAACGAGCGAAATCCAGCGGATGGTCATCGCCCGCTGCCTCGGTCTCGCGCTCTGACATCTGCTGCGGGAATCGGCTCTGCGGGAATCGGTCTTCAGAACTCGCCTAGAGTCACTTCGTTCGACGAGCCGAGGGCATCGACAGATGAAGATTGCGATCAGTACGGGCGGCGGAGATGCGCCGGGCCTCAATGCGGTGATCCGCGCCGCCACACTCTCGGCCTTGCGACGGGGATGGGAAGTCACCGGAATCAGGGACGGCTTCGACGGCCTGATGTTCCCGGAGCGCTACCCGCACGGTGACGGGGTGTGGGAGATGACGCGCAACTCGGTGAAGGGCATCGCCCATCTCGGCGGGACGATCCTCGGCAGTACCAATCGTGGGAATCCGACCGAGTATCCGGTCCAACTCGCAGACGGCACGTGGACGACAGAGAACCGCAGCGACGAACTCGTCGGCAAGTTCCATGCTGCCGGTATCGACGCACTGATCACCATCGGCGGTGACGGGTCGCTGGAGATCGGTCGCCGACTCAACGAAGCGGGGCTCTGGGTCGTCGGCGTGCCGAAGACCATCGACAACGATCTCGACAAGACGAGTTCGACATTCGGTTTCGACACTGCCGTGAGCTTCGCGACGGAGTGCATCGATCGCGTCTTCACCACGGCCACCTCCCACAGTCGGGTGATGGTCGTCGAGGTGATGGGCCGTTACGCCGGATGGATCGCCCTGAACGCAGGGATGGCGGCGTCGGCGCACGCCATCCTCATCCCGGAGATCCCGTACGATCTCCGCCCCATCGCCGACTTGATCGCCAGGCGCACCGCCAGAGGCGCCAACTTCACCATCGTCGTCGTCGCCGAAGGAGCGATGGCCACGCACGGCAGCCGGAGTGTCCTCGGCAAGCGAGTCGACCAGGCAGAGCGACTCGGCGGCGTCGGCGAACACGTTGCAGCCGAACTGCAGGAACTGACTGGTCGCGAAACTCGGGTGACGGTCCTCGGCCACCTGCTACGTGGTGGAACGCCGACATCGTTCGATCGGTTGCTCGGGCTGCGTTTCGGCGCCGCCGCCGTCCGGGCGATCGACGAGGGTTACAACGGAGTGATGGTCGCCCTCAACCCGCCGGACGTCGACTACGTGCCGCTTGCCGAAGCAGTGAGCCGCATGAAGAACGTGCCCGTCGACTGCGACACGGTCGTATCGGCGAGAGATCTCGGCATCTGCTTCGGCGACGAGATCGTCGACGGGATGTAGCAGGCGAAAGTCGCTTCCTCCAGGCGAGTTCGCTGGATGAAGACCTCACGCCGGGGCTTGACCCGGCACCGGAGTCCGGTCGTAGTGTGCGACGGTGATCGAATTGCCGGCGGGTGACGCCATCCTCCATGTGGACGAGGTCAACGGAGGGCGCATCGCCGGGCTGACGATCGGCGGATTCGATGTCATCGTCGGTTGTGAGGGGCGGGACCGCCCGTCCTCATGGGGATGTTTCCCGATGGCACCGTGGGCAGGGAGAACCAGGCACGGCAGATTCCGGTTCGATGGCCGTGACTACACCCTGCCGATGAACCATCCGCCGCACGCCATGCACGGCACGGTGTACGACCAGGCGTGGACCGTGACGGGGCCGTCGGAACTGACCGTCGATCTGGGCCCGAACTGGCCGTTCGCCGGGCACGCCGTGCACCGTTTCACGCTGACACCGTCCCGGTTGCAATGTGTGATCGAAGTCCACGCCGACGACGTGCCGATGCCGGCTGCAATCGGATGGCACCCATGGTTCGTCAAGCCCGATTCGTTGACGTTCACCGCAGGTTCGATGTTGCGGCTCGACGCCGAGGACATCCCGGACGGCACGTTGGCCACTCCCCCTCCGCCCGGTCCGTGGGACGACTGCTTCATCGATGTCGTACAGCCGACCGTGCTGCGGTGGGGCGACCTGTCGATCGAGATCTCCTCCGACTGCACCGACTGGATCGTCTACGACAAGCCGGACGCAACGACATGCGTCGAACCACAGAGCTCGCCGCCGAACGCCCTCGGGAACTCGCCGTTCGTGGTTCAACCAGGAACGCCGCTCACCAGGCAGATGACGTGGCAGTGGCGTCACGACGCTCCTTGACGCCGACCGCAACAATGGCGATGTCGTCGCCGGTCTCGGCTGACTGGAAATCCAGCGCTTCTCCGAGCAGCCGACGTGTGACCTCTTCAGAGGACAACGCCCGATCCCGCAGTGCTGCCTCGATCGGTGCTTCGCCGAAGAACTCGCGACCGTTGCGGGCTTCGGACACGCCATCGGTGTATCCGACGAGCATGTCGCCGGTCACCAACTCCGCAGCGACGTCGTGAAAGCGTCCGACCGGGAAGTATCCGAGCAACGAACCTTCGATGCCGAAGGTCGTCGGCGGGTCGTCGCCTCGGCGAAGTATCGGCAGCGGGTGCCCGGCGACGCTGACGGTGACCGACCATGATGCGACGCGGCGGACCATTCGCATGACCACAGCGGTGCACAGCCGATCACTGTCGTCTCGAAACAGTACGGTATTGAGAACGGCGAGCACCTCGGCAGGTGATTCGTGTTCGATTGCTGCTGCTCGGATCGTGTGGCGAACGAGCGAGGAGACGACGGCCGCATCGACTCCCTTGCCCTGCACGTCGCCGATGGCCATCGCCCATTCGTGCTGGCCGATCCTGAACACGTCGTAGAAGTCGCCGCCGATCTGGGTTCCGTCGCCGGCAGGGCGGTAGATCGCGGCAATATCGAGGCCGGAGATCTGCGGGAGCGCTGGCGGAATCAGGGTCTGCTGCAGCGTCCGCGCCAAGGTCAGGGCCCTCGACTCAGCTGCCTCGGCGTCCAGCTTCGCCTGGACGAGTTGACGCTCGTAGTTGCGTCGATCGGTTGCGTTGAAGATCGCAGCACGCACAACGGACGGATTGCCGGCCTCGTCCCTGACCAGCAATGCATTGACCAACGCCGGCAATCGGCCGGCATCGGCGCACACGATGTCCAGGGCGATCTCTCTGACAGCGCCGCCCATCTGCAGCATCGGCGAATAATGCGTCTCGTGGTAGATACGTCCGCCAGCGGTCAGCAGGCTGGCGAGCGTGCGCTGACCGACGAGGTCGTCACGCCGATATCCGGTCCACTGGAGAAATGTCTCGTTGACCTTGATGATCGTGCCGGACGATGTCATCGACAGGTACCCGCAGGGCGCGTGTTCATAGAGGGCGTGCTCGTCGTCGTCGCCGAGCGCTTCGAGGAATTTGTCGGCCATGACGGTACCCAGACCCGGCCTCAGCGGCCGACAGACCCGAGAAATGTTGCGATCGCGGCAATCGTCTCCTGCGGTGCACTGAGGTTTGGGCAATGGCCCGTCGCTTCGAGGATGACGTACGAACTGTTGGGCAGATGTTGATGGACATACTCGCCGACGACGATCGGGGCGATCACATCATTGCGGCATTGGATCACCAGCGATGGCACCGACACGTCGCACAGATCTACTCGGTTGTCCGAAAGAAATGTGACGGCTGCGAACCGCCTGGCGATTGCCGGATCGGTTCTGCAGAAACTGTCGGTGAGTTCCCGACCGAGCTCCGGGCGATCGGTATTCCCGACGATCAGTGGCGCCATCACCGCCGACCAGCCGAGATAGTTGCTGTCGAGCGAGTCGAGCATGTCGTCGATGTCGGAGCGGCTGAATCCACCGATGTAACCAACCCCGCCTTCGACACCCTCTTCGTCGATATACCGCGCAGACGGCCCGACCATCACCAGCTTGGCGAACCACTGTGGCTGCGTGTTCGCCGCCAACACCCCGATCATCGAAGCGACCGAATGCCCGACGAAGATGACATCGTCCAGACCGAGCGTTTCGCAGATCTGCACGACGTCGTCGGCGTAGCCCTGCAACGTCGAGTAGCGCTCGGGATCGTAGGCAGCAAGGTCAGAATCGCCGGCACCGACATGGTCGAACATGACGACCCGATAGCGATCCTCGAAATGCGGTGCGACACGACGCCACATGTGCTGATCACAACCGAATCCGTGAGCAAACAGCAACGGCTGGCCGTCAGGGGTTCCGGTGATCTTGACGTTGTTTCGGCGAACCACATCCACCGCGGCAACACTACCCTCCATGTAAATAGTCGCCCGCAGGGAGGCGTACTGCGCGAGGGAACGACTAACTGAACACGACGGTCTTGTGGCCGTAGGGCAGTACGCGGTGTTCGAGGTGAGCGCGAACAGCTCTGGCGAGGACGATCGTCTCGAGGTCACGGCCTTTGCGGGTCAGCGAGGAAACGTCATCGCGGTGGGTCACTCTGGCGACTTCCTGCTCGATGATCGGGCCTTCGTCGAGATCGGCAGTGGCGTAATGGGCGGTGGCACCGATGACCTTCACCCCGCGGTCGTGCGCCTGACGGTACGGATTGGCACCGACGAATGCAGGGAGGAACGAGTGGTGGATGTTGATGATCCGCGATGCATAGTTGGCGATCAGCTCGGTGCTCAGCACCTGCATGTACCGAGCCAGGACGACGAAGTCGACGTCGTACTTCTCCAGCGTCTTGATGACCTGGGCCTCTTGCTGCGGCTTCGTTTCCGGCGTGATCGGAAGGTGGATGTAGGGAATGCCGAATTCGCCGCAGACCTCTGCGTGGTCGGGATGGTTGTCGATCACGCACTGCAGATCGGCTGCCAGCTCACCGGTGCGCCAACGGGTCAACAGGTCGTAGAGGCAGTGCGGCTGCTTCGAGGCCATGATCGCCAGTCGCAGCCGGACATCGGTGAAACGGACGTCGACCGTCATGCCGAAACGTTTGGCGGTCGGTGCGAACGCTGCGGCGATCTGTTCGCGTTGGATGCCGAATCCGTCGAGCTCGAATTCGATGCGTTGGAAGAAGATCCCGAGTGTCTCGTCGGTGTGTTGCTCGGCGTGGATGATGTTGCCACCGTTGACGGAGATGAACGACGACACGGCTGTCACGATCCCGCGCTGGTCTTGGCAGGAGATCAACAGAACCGCGTGCGGCTTCGTGACGGGCATCCGTCTATCGTGACAGCGGATCGGCTTCCGGCGTCGCCGTGATCACCCGGTTCACGCCGAATTCATACGTTGATTCGCCGGCTCGGCGTGTGAGGCTGTCGAGTGCAGCAACGGCCGCACCCCGTGCGCCTGCCATGTCGAGGTCGGGAACGAGCGAGAACACCGCTGACCTGATCTGCTCCTCGCGCAGCATCGTGTGCTGGCGGATCGTTGCGAGGAACCAGTCACGGAAGTGAGGAGCAGCTTCGACGACGCCGCCACCGATGAAATAGGCGTCGGGATCCGTGAAGTTGGCAGCGATCGTGAACAGACTGCCGAGCGCCTTCGCCTGCTGCTCGAAGACCTTGAGGGCCATCGGATCACCTGCTTCGCCGAATGCCCTCAGCGCCTTCGCCGCCTTGTCGATCGGCATCGTTGCGAGCTGATGGGAGGGGTACCGAGTCAGCCAATACGGCAACAAGTTCTTCTTGATACCGGTGAGCGAGGCGATGCTCTCGGCATCGCCTTCGAACCCGCAGTTGCACGCCGGCACAGGTTGGTCGTTCTCGATGACGCCCCACAGCGGAATGTGCACGTGGCCGAGTTCGCCGGCCATCCCGGCCGATCCGCGAACGATCATTCCAGCCTCGATCACACCACCGCCGAGCCCTGTTCCGACGATCGCCGAGACCGACGACTTCGTCGATGCCCGTGCTCCGAAGAAGGCGTGATGGGCGTAGAGCGCCGCAGCGTTGCCGTCGTTGCTGTACACGACCGGGACGTCGATGCGTCCTTCCAGCGCCGCACGAATGTCGAATCCACACCAGCCAGGGTGAACGAAGTTCGTGCCACCCTTACTGGAGATCACGCCGTTGGCACTCGATGGTCCCGGCGTGTCCAACCCGACGCTTTGCAGTGCAGACCACGGCGTCTGTGTCGCTGCCAGTCCGGCAGCGAGCGCCTCGACCAACGCATCGAGGGCGACATCGGGACCGTCGACGACACGACTCGGCAGCTCGAACATCGATTCGACGAGGAAGCCTCGCTGCGAGTCGAGGACTGTCACGTTGTTACTCGTCCCACCGTTGTCGAGTCCGACGACGATGAAGCTGTCCACTTGCGGCATCCCAGCCTCCCTTTGGGCGACGAGTGTAGGCCCACCGCTGCCCGGCTGCGGTCATCGCTGGACTCCGCATGCCGCCAACGCAACGTCGAGATTGTGCTGCGTGGCGCCGCTGGCGAGACCCTGCTCGACACATCGATACTGGTGGTCATCGGCGTCGGCGAGCTCGGTGTCGATCTGATGCCAGACGGCGAACGCTTCCCGGTCTGGAGCACGCAGGCACCCGTTGACCGGCTCGGCGAAATTACCGGAGGAGTCGTCCCAGGCAAGGGCATCGTCGATCTGCTCGTCCGTCAGTCCGCTGCTCGCATTGCTGAGGCAGGCCTGTTCGTCCGCCGGGATCGTGATGCGGTACGGGTCTGCTGCCGCGAGTATTCCATAGGCCAGCGCGCCGATCGTCTGCGGATCGACGACCGTGCCTTCCGCCAGCACATCGAAGCCGATCGTCTCCGTCGGCGGCGTTCCGGGCGTCGCCGGCGACAGCGTTGCTGTTACCCCAACGACAGCGGCGTTGGTTGCACTGACGCGTGCGGGCATCGTCGACGTCGCAGCGGAGGGTTGATGGCGCGTGGCGTCGCGGTCCGACAGCAGCCCGCAGGACGCCAACGCGACCGATATGAGCAGGACCGAAACCGACGCCATCAAGACGTTCTTCGACGAACGGCTTGCGCTCATGCCGACAGCTTCGCTGGAACCTTGACGGCGAAGACGACGAGTCGATAGCGCGTCGAGGTCGGGCGACCGTTCGCCCGACTACAGGCGTACAGCGTCAGACGCGAATCGCTGCCGTAGCGGACTTCGTTCGTCATGACCTCGGCGAAGGCGGCCTCGTCGTTGAGTACCACTTTCGTCTCGACGACTCGAAAGATCGTTGCCGCCCCGCCTGCGTCCGTGTACGTCAGATGGTCTCCGATCGCGAGCTTGTCGAGTCGGTAGAAAGGACGCGGCCACGTCGTGCGATGCGCAGCGATGACAGCGACACCGAGTGCGCCTGGCTGTGCGGTTTGGGGGACATGGGCCGCCCCAGGCACGTCGAGGCTGGCCGCCGTGATCAGTGTTGGTTTGGTCGTGGGGACGCCCTCGTATACCGCAATCGGTCGACCCAAGACGGGCGACGACAGCGTTCCGAGCGGTGCCGGTCGGGGGAGGCCGGCGACGATGGCGATCCCGTCTGCCGGCTGGATCCCGCCGACCAGGATTCCGCAGGAGAACGAGATCACCGCCGCCGAGGCGATGCGCAGTACCGATCGACGACGACGTCGTCGACGATCAGGTGTGGGGAACAATGGCATATGCACTCCGGGTTTCTGTGTGTGCCGAGCGGGCGATCCCCGTCGGCGAAGGGATGAGGAACGGGACGATTGCCTCATGTCGTCTTGGTCAATCGTCCGGGAGGAAGCGGCCTGGTGATGGTGACGACCTCCGCTGCGGTCGCACAGCGCTCGACGGCCAGTTCTCGGCCATCGTTCGTCAACAGCGTCTCTTGATTGACGTACTGCACACCGGCAACCTCCTGAGCGGAGATCGCATAGTCGGGGGAGACATGATCCCCAGGGCCGGTGAAGCTGTACGCGAGCGTCGCTCCGAGCATCGCCGGTTGGCAGGCGTCCGTCAATTGGACCGAGCCACCTGGCACGAAACGGAAGATGTCGAGGCGGATCGTCCCACTGAAATCCGCCGGCACGCCGACCACAGTGGCGATGTCACTGTCGTTCGCCCCGGCCGCCGGTGAAGGCGTGGTGACATGCGTTGTGATCGCCGGAACCCATTGCGTCTCGTCGGGTTCGCGGCACCCGCTCGGCGTTGTTTCGAACGACTCGACCGAGCTGTCGGCCCGCGTCCGCATCCCGATCAGTTGGGCCTGATTCGACAGCGCAACGCCCGTCGGATAGCTGACGAGGCCGTCCGTCGTGTACGTACCGTCGCCTGTGATATCGATCGCTGCGTGGCTGGCAACCAGGTTGTCGCCAGCACATGTCCACGTCGTCGGATCGGTCGACGGGTCGTGTCGATAGAGCCCGATCACGAGTTGCACCTTCCACACTGCGGGGTCGAGCGCCGCTATGCCGAAGCCGCTGACGGTGGCCGTGTCGATCGAGGGCTCCGCAGCGAGCGCGCTCAACATCGCGGAACTGGCGTGTGTCACGACGAGCGGCGCCGGCGACGACTCTTCTGCTGCGCATGTCTGCGGCTTCGATACGAACGTGACGTGCTCGGAACTGCCACCCGGCGGGCTCAGCGTCCAGCCGCCCGGATGGTCTGGCCGGGTCACGGTGACGGCGATCGATTCCTCGAAGCGGTACAACATGGCGGCCGATGGAACGGTCACGCCGCCGCTCGTTGTCCCTGCGCCCTCCGAGGCGATTGGCTCGTCGAGACTCCCGACGGCTGTCGTCGGAGCACCGCACGTCCCCGTCGCCGAAGCAACGAGGGGGAAATGAGCAACAGCATTCCAGTTCAGATCAGTCGGCAGACCACTGACGACATACCGATCGTCCATCACCGTCCCCGGCGCCACGACCGCAGGTGCGGTCGTGG
>JAYTOR010000271.1:0-7604 GCA_043747685.1 Actinomycetota bacterium | reverse complement strand
TGGTTGGTCGTCGCCGTCGCGGTGGTCGTCGTGCTGTCGACACTGCTCATGCCCCGATTCGTCACGCGCACCGAGAGGGTCGCGGTCGACGCCTGAGGTTGACGTCTGAGGTCACCTCCCGAGATCACTCCCGAGATCACCTCCCGAGATCACCTCCCGAGATCACCGTCTGACATCATCGTTCTGGCATCATCGAACTACAACGCGTCTGACATCGCCATCAGCCTGGGCGAGGATCGCCATCAGCCTGGGCGAGGATCGCCATGCCACCGGGCACCGGCGCTACTGTGACACCCGTGTCGGAACCCGCAGCATTCGTTGTCACCGTCGAGGCGTCCGATGACGAAGTGACCGTGTGGCTGTCCGGCGAAATCGATCTCGACGCGCTCGATGCGCTACGCAAAGCGTGCGACGAGGTCGTCGCGCTGCGACCATGCATTGTCGATATCGACGTCGCCGATGTGAGCTTCATCGACTCCAGCGGACTCAACTCGTTGCTTGCCCTTCGCAAACGATGTGCCGAAAGCGGCACTCACGTGAGGATGGTGCATGCTCCTAACCAGGTGCTCTCACTGCTGCACATGTCCGGCCTGACGCAGTACTTCGTCGACGAAGACGATGCGGTTCGTGAACCGGCTCGTGGGGGTGTGGATTTCGACACGAACGGGGCAGCCGGCGATGGCTAAGCGCCAATGCTCCGGGGTATCACGCTGCGTATGGAAGGCGAACTTGCGGCGTTGAGCCTCAGCCTCGAGGGAGCTCGCTCGGCCCCTGCGTATGCACGTGCGGCGTTGCGCCATGCACTCATCGGCGGACCGGTCGACCAGTACGTGGACGACGTGCTGCTCGCTGCGAGCGAACTCATCACCAACGCCGTGACCTACGCCGAGGGCGGGTGCGAGGTCACTGCCAGATGGTCGACGGAACAGCCATGGGTCCGCGTCGAGGTCGCGGACTTCGATCACACGATTCCAGATTTGCCGGCCCCCCCGACCCCTTCATCGATCGGTGGGCACGGACTGTTGATCGTCACCTCGCTGGCGAAACCTGGGGCATCCAACACACCGTGACGGGCAAGAACATCTGGTTCGAGATGGGCCATCTGGCGTTTCGGCGACTCTTCGAGCGTTCCGCCACCAGCGCTGCGACGGTCGCAGAAATGTCGGTGCGCAGGGCCCTGCCGCTGCGCCGTCGCCGAATGGTCGGTGCGTGGTGTCTAGCCGACCACATGGGACCCATGGCCGTGATAGCCGAGCACGGCATCGACATCGCTCCGCACCCGCACTGCGGCGTGCACACCCTCACCTGGTTGACCTCCGGGGAAATGGTGCACCGCGACAGCCTCGGCACCGAACAACTGATTCGTGCAGGCGAACTCAACCTGAACCTGATGATGGCCGGTTCCGGCATCTCTCATTCGGAGGAGGCTTCGCGCACGTTCTCCGGAGACCTGCACGGCGTGCAGATGTGGTTGGCGCAGCCGGAGGCGACGAGAAACGACGTCGGCGCGTTCGAGCATCATCCCACTCCCCCGAAGGCCGAACTGTCGAACGCCGCCGCCACAGTGCTCGTCGGTGACTTTGCCGACGTCGTAGCACCCGCTCGTTGCGACTCCGACGTGATGGGTGTCGAAATACTGCTGCGCCCCGGAACCGCTGTCGCCCCACTGCGGCTCGACTACGGGCACGCCATCGTGATGCTCGACGGTGACGTTATGGTCGACGGAGCACCGTTCGCTGCCGGGTACGTCGGAATGGGACGCGACGAACTGTCGCTCTCCACGACTGCTGGTGCACGGTTGATGCTGCTCGGAGGCGCACCGTACCGTTCACCAGCAGTGACGGCGAAGCGGCGCCGCGCTAGAACTGCAACATGGGAATCAACGTCGGGATAGCCTTTGCCAACGCCAGCGTGTTCGCCGATCCGGAGATGGCTGCGGCGCTCGGCGAACTCAGTGAACAATACGGTGTCGAGTCGCTCTGGACGGTCGAGCACGTCGTCATTCCTGCCGACTACAAATCGACGTACCCATACGACCCGAGCGGCAAGGCCCCCGGTGCCGAGAAGTCCGACATTCCCGATCCGCTGATCTGGCTGGCATACATCGCCGCAAAAACGAAGAAGGTCAAACTCGGTACCGGCATCCTCATCCTGCCGCAGCGCAATCCTGTGGTGTTGGCCAAGGAGATCGCCACACTCGACCAACTCTCGAGCGGCAGGGTGCAGCTCGGTATCGGCGTCGGCTGGCTTGAAGAGGAGTTCGCAGCGATCGGGGTGCCGTTCGGCGATCGTGGCAAACGGACAGACGAATACGTCGGTGCGATGCGCGCACTATGGACGCAGGGGCAGGCGAGCTTCCACGGCGACTACGTCAATTTCGACGCCTGTATCTCCCTCCCCCGACCGCCGCAAGGCTCCGTGCCGATCGTCGTCGGCGGTCATACGCCGGTCTCTGCACGACGCGCCGGCAGGCTCGGCGACGGCTTCTTCCCAGGCAAAGGCACCGTCGAGCAGCTCTCCGAACTCGTCACGCTGATGCATTCTTCGGCGTCGGCTGCCGGCCGCAACGGATCGAAGATCGAACTGACGACCGGGGCACAGGGCGACCCGGAGGTGATGAAACGACTCATCGATCTCGGCTTCACCCGCTTCATCGTGCCGCCGCCGGCATTCAAGGCGGAAAAGTTGCCTGCGGCGTTCGAACGTCTGGCGAATACTGTCATCGGCCCGTTGTCCGAACTCGGCTGACGACGCTGGTGCCTGCCGACGACCTGCTTCACGGCGCTGGCATCGATCTCGGTGGATTAAGCGAACTCGTCACCGACTTCATCGAACAGCGACTGCATCATGCGCCTCTCGGGCGGACCGTGACCCCGGCATTCATCGACGGGGCGTTGCGCGCCGAAGCGCTCGGCGAAGTCATCACCGACGAAGGGCTCGGAGTCGCTACCGCGTGGAAGACCTTCAGTCGTGCCGTTGTACCGAACACCATCGCCCTCGACAGCGAACGCTTCCTGGCATTCATCCCGATGGCGCCGTCTGCAACCTCGGTGTGGATGGATGCTGCGGTCAGCGCTGCCAGCTTTGCAGCCGAATCCTGGATGGAGAGTGCTGGTGCTGTCGCCGCCGAGAACCAGGTGCTGGCGATGTTGGCGTCGGCCGCCGGTTTGCCGCCAGGGGCAGGCGGCTGCTTCATGAGTGGCGGGTCGATCGGCAACCTCTCGGCGCTCGCCGTCGCCAGAGCCAATGCCGGGGGGCGACTGTTCGTCGCCGTCGCCGACACCGCTCACGCCTCGGTGAAGAACTCGCTGGACCTGCTCGGTCTGCAGCCCCTGATCGTGCCGACGGCTGCGGACGCGAGGATGACGGCTGCAGCGCTGCATGCTGTCATCGACGGTCGCGACGACGTCGGCATCATCGTCGCTGCCGGCGGGTCGACCAACGCAGGGATCATCGACGACCTCTCCGGCATCGCCGATGTCGCTGCGGACATTGGCGCATGGTTCCACGTCGACGGCGCATATGGTGCAGCGGCACTCCTGCTTCCCGAACTGCGATCGGCGTTCGACGGCATCGACCGCGCCGACTCGTTCATCGTCGACCCGCACAAATGGCTGTTCGCGCCGGCAGGGTCGTGTGCCCTGATCTATCGGAATCCAGCGCTCGCCGCAGCAGTCCACACCCAGCACGGCCCTTACGTCGACGTGCTGCACGACGCCGACGAGCCGTCGTTGAATCCATGTGACTTCGGCTTCCAGTTGACACGCAGGGCATCGGGTTTGCCGCTGTGGTTCGCCCTCGCCGTCCATGGGGTCGAAGCGCATCGCCAAGCGATACGCGCCGGAATCGACCTCGCCAGGCGAGCAGCCGATCGCCTGGAAGCGACGCCTGGCGTCGAGTTGGTGATCCGCCCGCAGTTGGGCGTCGTCCTGTTTCGCCGGGACGGGTGGGGTGCCGCCGAGTGGCGGTCGTGGGCAGCGCGACTACTCACCGAAGGCGTTGCCTTTGTTGCCCCGTCGACGTTCCGAGGAGCGGCGGTCGGCCGGCTGGTGTTCATGCATCCGCTGACGACTGACAGCATCATCGACGAGATCATCGCCTCGCTCTCATCGAACACTACTGCCGGCGGCGTGTGACAGCCTGCGGTCTCGCCAGTCTTCGCCGCCAGTCTTCGCCGCCAGTCTTCGTCGTTACAGCGTTCGCTGTCATAGTGTTGCGGCGACACCAGTGTGAAGGGGACGACCGTGACAACTGAACCAGTAGCCGAGTGGGCGAGCGACTACGACGTCTTCGATCCGGCCTACGTCACAGATCCCTACCCGATCTGGGCCGAGCTGCGCGAGACGTGCCCCATCGCCCATACCGACCGTTGGGGCGGATCGTGGCTGCCCACACGGTATGCCGACGTCTCAGCGATCGCTCACGACATCGCCCACTTCAGCTCTCGCGGCATCGCTGTGATCCCGCCCCCGGCAGCCGGAGAAGCCGATCCCGGTGGCATCACCTTCGTACTGCCACCGATCGGTACGGACCCGCCTGTTCACACATGGTCCCGGCGGCTGCTCCTGCCGTGGTTCTCCCACCGGCGGGTCGATGGCTACGAGGCAACGGCACGTGAGCTGTGCAACCGCCTGATCGACGAGTTCGTCGACAGTGGCACGGCCGACGCTGCGGCGCAATACGCCCAGCAGATACCGGTTCGCATCATCGGGATGACGCTCGGCGTGCCGGACGAGATGTCCGACACATTCACCGGATGGGTCAGGGACCTACTGGAATTCGCCCACGACGACGACCGGCGCGGCAAGGCGAGAATCGCGCTGATCGCCTATCTGCTGCAGCAACTCGAAAAGCGCAGAACCGACCCGGGTGACGACTTGATCAGCGAACTGCTGCACACCGAGATCGATGGCCAGCCTGTCTCCGATTCGCATACGCTCGGCATCGCCGCGCTGACCTTGATCGCCGGCGTCGATACCACATGGTCAGGAATTGGTTCGTCGCTGTGGCACCTGGCGACTCACCCGGCCGATCGTCAGCGGCTCGTCGACGAACCCGAGCTGCTTCCCGTCGCCATCGAAGAATTCCTCCGCGCCTACTCACCTGTCACGATGGGCCGCATCGTCCACGAGGACATCGAGGTACAGGGCTGCCCGATGAAGGCCGGCGACCGGCTGCTGCTCAACTTCCCTGCAGCGAACCGTGACCCGGAGGCATTCGACCGCCCGGAGGAGGTCATCATCGACCGCCAGATCAACCGTCATGTCGCCTTCGGTGCCGGTATCCATCGTTGCGCCGGGTCGAACCTGGCTCGGATGGAACTGCGCATCGCCGTCGAGACCTGGTTGCAGCGGATTCCCGACTTTGCACTGGCTGAGGGTGCCGAAGTCACGTGGGCAGGCGGTCAGGTGCGCGGCCCACGAAGCATCCCCGTGGTGTTCCCGGTGGGATCACGAACGGCATCAGCGCCAGACGCTGGATTCGCAGCACAGACAGCGCTGGTCTCGTGAACACGGCGGCAGCGCGGTCGGCGTCGATGTCGAAGTCGAAGTCGAAGTCAACAGATTCGAAGTCAACAGGTTCGAAGTCAACATGCACGAAAGGCGTGGCACGATGAAGGTTTCCGTCGACCCAGCACTATGCCAGGGTCACAGCCGCTGCTTTGCCCTCGCCCCGGAATTGTTCGATGTCGATGACTACGGCATGGCGTCGGTGATCGGCGACGGCACCGTGCCTCCTGCGTTGCAGGACAAGGCTCGACTGGCGATGTCCAACTGTCCGGAGTTCGCCATCACCATCGAGGAATGAGCAGCACTCCGTCGGTGGCCACGGGTACGACATCGTTCGACTTGACGGTGACCGGCGGTCGGCCGATCGACGATCCGCAGCCCGACCAGGACATCGATCTCGACATCGTCGGAGGCCGAATCGCCGGCCGAGTCGCCGGGCAGCGGCACACCACCGGCACCGGCACGGCAGTGCTCGACGCCAGCGAATGCATCATCGCTCCGGGATGCATCGATCTGCAGTTGAACGGCGGCTGGGGTGTCGACTTCACGAGCCAGCCGCAACGAATCCGCGAGGTCGCCCGTCGTCTGCCTGCAACGGGTGTCACCTCATTCCTGCCAACAGTGATCACCAGTTCACCGGCGACGACCGCTCGGGCCCTGACAACGCTGTCGGCAGCATCGACTCGACACCACGGCGAGGCGAGGTCGCTCGGCATCCATCTCGAAGGCCCATACCTCAACCCGCTCCGCAAAGGTGCCCACCCGCCGCACCATCTCCGCCTTCCGTCGATCGAGGAGGCCGGGCGATGGAGCGCCGCTGCGGGCGTGGCGATGGTGACACTGGCGCCGGAACTCGCCGGTGCGCTCGAGCTCATCGCTGTATTGCGGGCGAACGGCGTCGTCGTATCGGCCGGACACACCGCTGCGGATGCCGAAGAACTACGCATCAGCATCGATGCCGGCATCAGTGCGGCGACGCATCTGTACAACGCAATGGGGCCGTTCGGGGGTCGGGAGCCCGGCACCGTCGGGCCACTGCTCGCCAACCGCGCGATCGTGACAGGACTCATCGTCGACGGGTTGCATGTCGATCCGATCATGGTCGATGTCGCCTGGCGGGCACGTGGACCACGAGGGATCGCACTCGTCACCGACGCCATCACCGCCCTCGGTGCCGGCTACGGGGCATTCGGAATCGGCGACACGGAAATCATCGTCGACGAGACGGGTGCAAGGATGTCGACGGGAATTCTCGCCGGAAGCGTGCTGAGGATGGACGAGGCCGTCCGCAACCTCATCGCCTTCACCGGCTGCTCGTTGGCGGACGCACTGGTCGCCGCCTCGACGACACCGGCTATCCTGCTCGGCCGGTCGGACCTCGGCAATCTGCTCGTCGGGTCGATCGCCGATCTCGTGCTGCTCGACGGGGCACACGACGTCGTCGCAACGGTCATCGACGGCGAGGTCGTCTACGACCCGCAGCAGAGATTCAGTCCTGCCCGCTGACAACAGCGGCACGGGCGAGCGCCACAATCTCCGGCGGACCGACCCGGCAGCATCCCCCGACCAGGCGTGCGCCCGCAGTGATCCAGCCACGCACGTCGGCGACGGAGAAAGCTGCTGACCCTTCCCACCGCCGGGCGCCAGCATTCCACCGTTCACCGCTATTGGGATAGACCACCACTGGTTTGCCGGTCTGCGATGCCAGTCCGACAAGCGCTTCGGCATCACCGGGATCGGTGCAGTTGATGCCGACGGCGATCACCGATGGCGCACTCGCCGCCATCGAGAAGACTTCCTCAGCTGGCTCGCCTGCCCGAGTCATCAGGCCACTGCAGGTGAGCGAGATCCACGCCGGGATGTCGAGCGAGGCGAGTTCGAGCACCAACGCCTCGACTTCGACAGCGCATGGAATCGTCTCGATGGCGAGCACGTCGGCGCCGGATGCGGCGAGCACTTCGAGTCGGTGACGGTGGAATGTCCGCAGCTCGGCGACCGACCGACCATAGTCACCGCGGTACTCGGAACCGTCTGCGAGCATCGCTCCGAACGGCCCGACCGACGCAGCAACCCAGCGATCCGGTCCGACCTCGC
>JAYTOR010000270.1:0-23733 GCA_043747685.1 Actinomycetota bacterium | reverse complement strand
AATCTCTGTTCCGAGACGCTCGACGGAATTCGCAGCCATTCATGGTCGCTACCTGCACCGTCGACACCCGAGGGCGAGGTCGTGTCCTGGGCCGACCGTATCGCTTACGTCTGCCATGACTTCGAAGATGCCGTTGCCGCCGGAATCGTCGCTGCCGACATGTTGCCGCCGATGGTGCGTGACCGATGCGGTGCCCGCCGTAGCCAACAGTTGCAGACGTTCATCACCGCCATGGTCGATGCTGCGTCGCTCACAGGATCGGTCGGCATGACGGCGCAACCAGCGGAGGCGCTCGCCGAGTTCCGGCAGTTCAACTATCAGAATGTCTATCTCCGTCCGGCGTCGGCCGCCCAGGCGACAGCGGTGATCGAATTGCTCCGTGCCCTCGTCGAGTACTTCGCAGATCGACCCAACCTCATCGAACTGCCAGGTGCCGCTGGCATCGGTTCCGGCAGCGACGAGGCGCTTCACCGTTCGGTCAGCTACGTCGCCGGGATGACGGATCGCTACGCCTGCCGCCTCGGGCTCACCAATCTCGACTGGGACCCGGCCAAACTCCCGCGCGGCATCGGTGTCGTCTGACCGTGCCGCCGTGCACCTCGAGCGCCGCAACTGCGGTAGCGACGCTGGACTGCACAAACACCCTGCGAGGCGAGCCCTCCACTAGCGATTGTGCACGACAGCCGTGCATCACGGCTGTTCTCTTGCAGGACATCGTGGACGGCTCGACTGCACAAACGCTGGGGCAGCACTGAAAACGAGCAGCGCCCGCCGGTTCGACCGGCGGGCGTTGCTGCAGACTGCGCGCTAGCGCTATTCGGTAGTGGCGGCTTCGACGACGTTCTCGACGACGTTAACATCGACGACTTTGCGACCGCCACGCTCACCAAACTTGACGGTGCCGTTCTGCAGCGCGAAAAGCGTATCGTCACGGCCGATGCCGACGTTCTTGCCAGGATGACGGGCCGTGCCGCGCTGGCGGACAATGATCGTGCCGGCGTGGATGAGTTGTCCATCGCCAACCTTGACACCGAGGCGCTGGGCATTGGAGTCGCGGCCGTTACGGGTTGAACCGCCGCCCTTGGTCTTCGACATGGCTCAGGCCTCCGTCTTGTCAGGCTCGGCAGAGCCGGTTGATGAGGAACCGGAGGTTCCGATGCTGGTGATCTCGACCGTCGTGTAGTGCTGGCGATGGCCGAAGCGACGACGCTGGTTGGTGCGCTTCTTGTAAATGAAACCGTCGATCTTCGGGCCTTTGGCCGAACCGACGACCTTGCCGGTCACCGATACGCCCTTCAGCTGTTCCGGCGTGGCCAGGACGGAGTCCCCGTCGACGAGCAGCACGGGCGTGAACGACACCACAGCGCCTTCATCTTCGCCGAGCAATTCGACGTTGACTCGTTGGCCTGTGGCCACCTTCTCTTGTTTTCCACCGGTGGCGATAACTGCGTACATAGCGGCTTTCCATAGTAGCGGAGCGGTTGGGGATGCGGGCATGAGGATGACGGCTATTCCAACAACTTCAGGTCGATCATCACACCGCGTCCTTCACAGTTCGGGCACTGGTCAGCGAAACTCGTCAACAGGCCCTCCCCGATCCGTTTGCGGGTCATTTCCACGAGGCCCAGTTCAGTGATGTCGAACACCTGAGTGCGTGTCTTGTCGCGCGACAGCGCCGAACGGAAGGCGTCGACGACTTTCTTGCGGTTCTCGCGAATCTCCATGTCGATGAAGTCGATGACGATGATGCCACCGATATCACGAAGGCGAAGCTGACGGGCGATCTCCTCGGCAGCTTCGAGGTTGTTGTAGAAGACGGTCTCTTCGAGGTTCGTCGATCCGACGTTCTTCCCGGTGTTGACGTCGATGACCGTCAGCGCCTCGGTGTGCTCGATGATCAGCGAACCACCGCTCGGTAACCACACCTTGCGATCGAGCGCCTTGTGGACCTGCTCGTGGACGTGGTTGCGCTCGTACAGCGGCAGTCCCTCGGCGACAGCGTCGTAGAACTCGACGCGGTCGGCGAGCTCAGGGTTCAGTGCGCTCACATAACCGTGAATGTCCTCGAACAGTTGCCGATCGTCGATGACCACGTTGCGGTACTCGGCGTTGAACTCTTCACGAATGACGCGTACCGCCAACGGTGGCTCACGATAGAGCAGTGCCGGACGACCTGATTTCCTGGCGGACTCGGCCTTCTTGGCAATCTCGTTCCACGTGGCTGACAGTCGCTGCACGTCGGCGCGCAGTTCCTCTTCGGTCGCCGACTCGGCAGCGGTCCGCACGATCAGGCCGTGCTCAGCCGGCTTGACACGGTCGAGAATGCTGCGGAGACGTTTCCGTTCGTCATCGGGCAGTCGCTTGGAGATGCCGAACGTTGCCGAGTTCGGGATGAGCACGACGAAGCGACCCGGCAACGAAACATCCTGCGTCAAGCGCGCACCTTTGGCGCCGATCGGATTCTTCGTGACCTGACAGACGATGAGTTGTTTGGCCTTGAGCATCTGTTCGATGCGCAGCTCGTTCTTCTTCTTACCACCGCCAGAACCTTCGAGCAGGTCCTCGGAGTCGTACTGCACATCGCCGCGATACAGCACGGCGTTCTTCGGGGTGGCGATGTCGACGAACGCTGCCTCCATACCCGGCAGGATGTTCTGCACGCGGCCGAGGTAGATGTTCCCGTGGATCTGCGAGATGTCGTCAGCTGGCCGCGAAACATAGTGTTCGATCAGGCTGCGGCCTTCGAGCACGGCGACCTGGGTGAGGTTGTCGCGGACCTGGACCGCCATCAGGTAGCGCCCCACAGGACGACCATTTCGCTCGCGGCCTTTGCGCCGCTCGACAACAGCGGCGTCATCGACAAAGGCGGCAGCGCCGGGCTTCTTCGACCGGCTCGGCCGCTTCTTCCTGGCCTTCTGCGAGACATCGGGCTCGCCTGCGATCTTGTCGGCGGGCTCGTCGGACACCTTGTCCGAAAGCTTGTCACCGGAGCCGTGCTTCCTGCCGCCGGCGGCGGCGCCGGCGCCGGACTTTTCAGCAGGACGGGCGGCCTTCGAGGGCGCTTTGCCTGGCGGCGGTGGCGGGGCCATCGTGTCGCCTACCTGCGGACGGCGAGGTACGAGCACCCTGGCGGCGATCAGCGGATCAGAGATCTTGCCCTCGATGGGCCGCTCCGGCAGTTCAGGTTCGAGCGACGGGTCGTGCTCGGGCGCCTGCATCGACTCGCTACCCGGCCGCGAACCATCCTTCGGTTGGCGGGGCGCACGCTGTCCCGCCGCCGTCGGCGGTGACCCCACGAGGACTGTTGGATACCCGGCAGCGGAACCGCTGAGCTGCGAGTCGTCGCCGTCGGACTGCTCGTCGATCGATTCGGTATCCCCATCGTCGTCCGCGCGTTCGGCACCGTTGGTGCCCGTCGGTTTCCGGCGCCGTTGACCACCTCGCGAACCACGCCTACGTTTGCGTTGGGCTGCCGCCGCCGATCCATCGACGTCGTTCGACTCGACGGAATCCTCGGAATCCTCGGAATCATTCGACTCGCCCGAACGGTCGGCGTCCGCCATCGGCACCAAACGGTCGTGACCGTCGGCGGCCGAACCCTCATCAAGAGGTCGAGATTGATGATCCTCAGCAGATAGTTGGGTGTGTTCGACCACCTGCCACTCGGTAACGGATTGCTCCATCGGTTCGTCCCTGGCAATGTGAGCCGCGCCTACGTGGTCGTGGGGCAGCAGCGTCTGGCTCGGGCCATCGCCCGAGTTGGTCATCGATTCGTCCATCGATGGCGTCCTTTCTGAGACGCCGGCCACGGAAGTGGCTGGCGTGTACGCTCCGTCGCAGCTGTCGGGATCCCCGTCTTTGCGCCGTTGCATGTCGATCAATTGGGTTGGACAACGAAATTTCGATGGTCGATGGTTCGCTCATGAACGAACTGATGACGGGGAGGCTTCGTTGGTGAGTACGACGGCAAGCGATCCGCCCGGGCGCATACTCTCGGTTGTGGCGAATCCCGGAGACGTGCATCCCAGGGTGTCGCAGTCGCCGACGATTCCGGATGGCCGACCGCTCGGCGGATCTCGTCCAGCAACCGTTCACCTTGTCGTCATCTCGACTACATACAGCGTAGTTCGCCGAATCAGATTGCGCACGCATGGATGTGCTGACGGACACGTATCGCCGAGTTCATCGTGCGCGAGGGCAGCCAACCAGCGATTGCCGATCAGCGTAAGCGGCGCATGTGGACGTTCTGCACGAGACCGATCAACGCCAGGAACGTCACTGCTGACGAACCCCCGTAACTGATCAGCGGGAGCGGGATGCCGGTCACCGGCATGATGCCGAGACACATCCCGATGTTCTCGAAAACGTGCCACACGATCATTGCCATTGCCCCCGCGCAGATGTACAGACCGAGATTGTCGCGAGCCAATCTGGCGATGCGCCAGATCCGGAAGAGCATCGCTGCGTAGAGCAGGATCAGGGCGATCGAGCCGAGCAGACCGAATTGCTCTGCCCACGCAGTGAAGGCGAAGTCCGTCCATTGCTCGGCAACCTCGCGGCCGTTGGTGACCTTGCCCTGCAGCCAACCCTTGCCTTTGATGCCACCGATGGCGATGGCCTCCTGGGCGTGGCGCGATTGCAGGTTGAGGAACGCACCGGTCTTGTCCTTGGCGTCGGTGTTGACGAACGATGTCAGGCGTTCGACCTGATACGCACGAACGACGCCGCTATAGGTCATCGCCGTCACCGTGACGACGGCGAGGAGACTGATGAAGAGGATGTAACGAACGTGGGCACCGGCGATCAGCAGGATGCCCATCGCCATGGCGATCAGTACCGACGCGGTACCGAAGTCCGGCTGCAGGAGTATCAACCCGACCGGAGCACCGATGAACAGCAAACCGGTGACGAAGCGCGTATAGGTCATCTCTCGCGGTCCGTCGCGTCCCTCCTGCGACAGGTATCCGGCCGCCAGCACGAGCACGGTCACCTTCGAGAATTCTGCGGGCTGGATGAGGATTGGACCGACACTGAACCACGCGTGGGCCCCTGATCCGCTCGGCCCTGTGCCCTTGACCAGCACGAGCATCAGCGCCAGCAGCGTCCCGACGTACAACCAGGCGGCGCGGGCGCGCAACCATTCGTAGTCGATCGCCATGATGATCGCCATCCCAGCGACGCCGGCAATGACGAACAGCACCTGGCGCTCGAGGTAGCCGGTCGCCGGATGACCGTTGTAGGCCAACCACGGGGCAGACGCCGAGTAGACGCAGGCAAATCCGCAGACGAGCAAAGCTCCGGTGACGAGCATCAGCACCCAGTCGACGTTCTGGTTCGGCCGGCTGGTATGGCGTTTAGACGAAACGAGGTGGCGACGTTCCTTGATCGGCGAGAGCGTCGTGGTCATCGCTGGCCTGTCATCGCTGCCCGGTGGAGTCGCTCGGCGGAGGGGCGTTGAGACATCCGGGATCTGCGAGCGTCTCCGGCAGTGCGGCGGCCGTTTGATTGACGTCGATCGGTTGATCGCTGATCTTCACAGGCGCCATCGGATGTTGGCCGATCAGCGCCTCGAACATGCACTTGACCAATGGCGCCGCAGCCTGCGCGCCGTAGCCGGCTTTTTCGAGATAGGCGTTGACCGTATAGCCATTCGGGGTCCCGACCGGCGTTTGGAAGGCAGTGAAGACGGAGGAGTCGTTCTCCGACAGGCTGTCCTTGCCCTGCGCCGTTCCCGTCTTGCCGGCGATCTTTGTCTGCAGGTCGTTGAAGCGGTCCTGTGTCGTCGCATTATGTCCGGCAACACCGGGACCGTAGACCACTCGTTCGAGCCCGGCGATGATCGGTTCGGCTTTGGACATGTCGAGCTGCTGGCGCACCACCGGCTTGGCCTGCCACAGCACGGTTCCCTTCGAGACGTCGGCGAAACCGGACTCCATGTCGGGGACGCCGGCGGCGTAGATCGCCCGGACGATCAGCGGTTGGAGCAGGTTGCCGCCGTTGGCGAAGGCGGCATAGCCGTTGGCCAACTGCAGCGGGGTGATCGAGTCGAGCCCCTGGCCGACCGCCATCAGCACGCTGTCACCAACGAAGAACCCGCCACCCTCATTCTTCTTGATGACGCCGCGGGCTGCGTAGTTCTTCTTGATCGCCGCGTTCGGGATGACTCCAGCAGATTCGTACGGGAGTTGGATTCCGGTCTTCTGGCCGAACCCGAACTTGGCATATTCTTTTTGGAGGATCGGGTCACCCTCGTTCACCTGGAAGAGTTCGGCGCCGATGCGATAGAAGAAGGCGTCGGACGACACGGCAAGCGCAGCCCCGATGTCGACGGCGCCGTAGTGCGTCGGGGCCTTGAGCGCCGAGTTGTACGAGTTCTTGAACGTGCACTTGAAGTTCGCGCCATCGCAGCCAGTGATCGTGTAGGTGCCGGTGTCGTTGTAGACAAAGCCGGGCTGCATGAACCCGGTGTCCAGTGCCGCCCAGGCGGTGAACGGCTTGAAATTCGATCCGACGTTGTACTGGCCCTGGATCGCCAAGTTGTTGAACGGGCTGTAGCGCACCGGCGTGCCATCGGCATTCGCTGCCGGAAACAGTTGCTTGAACTTCTCGCTGGAAATTCCGGCGGTGAACCAGCGATTGTCGAACGTCGGGTAACTCGCCATCGCCACGATTTCACCGGTCTCTGAACGCTCGGTGACGAGCGCGCCTGCCGGTGCGGAATACGTGACCGGAACGGTGGTCAAGGAGTTGGCGATGGCATAGGCAGTCCGTCGCTGTCGGAGCTGCGTCTGCAACGCCTGCTCGGCGAATTGTTGGAGATCGAGGTTGATCGTCAGTTGCACGTCGTGGCCCGGCTGCGCAGGTACGACGTTGAGATAGTCGAGAATCGTGCCGTTCTTGTCGATACGCACGTCTTCGCTACCGGGCGTGCCGTGCAGGTCCCCTTCGAACTGCTGCTCGATTCCTGCAGCTCCGACCTTTTCATTCGCCAGATAGCCGGCTGCCAGATACGCCTGAGTCGTCGGGTCCTTGAATCCACTGCCGGGAATCGCCCCGAGGTAGCCAACGATCTGGCTGGCGATCGGTGCGTAGAGGTAGCGCCGCTGCCATGTCTCTTCGATGTCGACACCAGGGAAATCCTCTGCTCGTTCTTTGAGATCGAGGGCAAGCGACTCCTGCACGTCCTCCTTTGCAGGGAAGGGCAGGTACGGCGAATAGATACCGTTACAGCGGTTCTCGTTCGCCTGTGGGGCGGCGTTGGGATGTTTGGGATCCGCAGGGAGCGCACCGCAGTAGCGGATCTCCAAGTCGTTCCACGACGCGTACCCGAGCGGTCCGGCGAGGCGTTGGAACAAGGCCATACGGTTGGCCTTCTTGCCGAGGATCACTTGCTGGTGCACGACGACGTTGAGTACTCGTCGATTGTCGGCGAGAATCCGCCCTTGATCGTCGAAAATTCGGCCACGCTCCGGTGCCAGCGTCACGTGCACGAGGTGGCTCGCATCGACCGCAAGTTCGACTTTGGTCGAATCGACGACCTGCAGGAACCACAGTCGCGTCCCCAGTGCACCCATCATGATCAAGGTGACGAGTCCGAGGATGCTCAGGCGCACCGCGCGTCGATCAACAGCCACGACGTCAGTCTGCCACAGTGTTACGGTTTCGTGACGTGCAGGACCGCTTCCGCATTCCGCTGACAGGCCATCGCTGGTCATCATCCGAGGTCACAGCGGTTGGATGATCGGCTTGAATTTATCGCGTTGAGCGCACAGCGTCCACGTCTGCAGTTTCGTCAACAACAGACCGAGCACCATGTTGACGACCCCGACGACGATCGACTGTTTGATCAGCCCGCGCTGTATCCACCCGTGGCGGCCTGTCATCGTGCCGACGATCGCGTATATCCAGATACCGAAGGCGCTGCCGGCGAAGCCGAGCAATACCGTCAGCCACCACGCCTGATCTACCGTGATCGAATCCTTGATGACGGCGACGACGAAGGCGCACACCGCAAACGTCAGTGCTGAGAGTCCGAGCGGCGTCGCCAGTGTGAGGTCGTATGCCATCCCGAAGAAGAACCCGGCGAGCGCCCCGGCCTCGGGACCGGCGACGATGCCGGAACTGATGGCCATCGCCAACATCAGGTTCGGTGTCACGTCATCGATGCGGTGTGTGGCGCAGAATGTCGTCTGAATCGTCAGCGCGACCAGGCCGACAAGCACCATGCGCAGCGGGGGCCTGCGCAGCAGTGACATCACGGCGATCAGCCGCCCGTCGGTGAATAGAGGATGACGCGCAGCAGGCTGAGATGCGCCAGGTCGCAGCTCGGGGTGACTTCGAGGTGCGGGCCGCTGACCCCCGGACGGTCTACTTTCTTGGTGATCGTGCCGATCGGCAACCCAGGAGGAGCGAGACTCAGACCGTTGCCGGTGCCACCGCCGCTCGTGCTGACGACATCGCCGACACTGATCGACGCGGCAGCTTTATCAGCGGAGATGAAATCCAACGTCGGCAGTGCGGAACGGCCGTTGCCCTGCAGCCCGCCCTGTTCGATGTCCTGCAACTGCGCAGGATCGATGGTTGTCGCCGGCGAGGTGAACGGCAGCGTCGACGTCGCCGGACCCGGCGCGGTCGTCTCCGGGGCGGTCGTCGCTGGAGTGGTCGTGTCCGGAACGACCGGCCTCGTCGGACCCCTCGCTCTGGTCGTGGATGGAGCAGAGCCGGTCGTCGGGACGGGCGTCGACGGGGCGCCGGTCGTCGCTGTCGGTGCGCTCACGTCGGGTCCAGTCGACGGCGTTGGCGACACCGTCGTGGCCGACGCTGCCGGCACGGCGGAGACCTTCGCCGACACCGTGTAGTTGGCGTCCGTCAGCAGCAGCACGACGGACGTGTCGTCATAGGCCTTGGTGACCTTGCCGACGAGGCCGGCGCCACAGACGACCGGCATGCCTTCGCTGATGCCGTGGGTACGGCCCTGGTTGATCTCGATCGCCTGTTGGAAGTCGTTGGACACGGGGCCGAGCACCTGCGCAGCAATGCGCGTGTACTGGTTCAACCACGGCAGGCGGTTGTCCTTCAGCAGTGCCTGATAATCGTTGAGGATCGACAAGTAGGCGGCGGCATTGCCGCGATCCTGCTCGTTCTCCAGCCGCAACTGCTGATTTTCCTTGCGGAGATCGTCGTAGTGCTTGATGCCGTTCCACGCATTGTCGATCGGGCGAACGACAGCTCGGCCGACGTCCTGCAGCGGAGACATCACCGCTGCGGACGCCCGCCGGACGCCGTCGATCGCCGCATTACCCCGCTCGTCGAGCGTGATCAGCAGGATCGAGGTGAGAATGATCAGCAAGATCACGCGCCGACGACCAAAGGAAATGCGAGCCACGATCTGCGAGCAAGCCTGTTCTCGAGTGAGCCGGGGCTCAGTCGTCGTTCCCTTGTGACAAGACACTGCCCAACGCGTCGATGTTCTCCAGAGCCAGTCCAGAACCAATGACGACGGACAGCAGCGGCTCATGGGCGATATTGATGGGCATACCGGTCTCGTGTGCCAGCCTGCGGTCGAGTCCCATGATCAGCGCACCGCCGCCCGTCAGCATGATGCCCTGCTCCATGATGTCGGCCGCAAGTTCCGGCGGCGTCTTGTCGAGTGTTGTCTTGACCGCATCGACAATCGCTGCAACCGGTTCTGCCATCGCCTCACGGGCCTGTTCGGTGGTCATCGTGACGGTGCGCGGCAGGCCACTGATGAGGTCGCGGCCGCGGATCTCGGCGGTCATCTCTTCCTCCAGAAACCACGCAGAACCCATTTGGATCTTGATCTGCTCTGCCGTGCGCTCACCGATGGCGAGCGAGAATTCTTTCTTGACGAACTGAGCGATGGCGTCGTCGAGTTCATCGCCGGCGACGCGAATCGACTGCGCTGTCACGATCCCGCCGAGCGAAATGACAGCCACCTCGGTCGTACCGCCACCGATGTCGACCACCATGTTGCCGGACGGTTCGTGCACCGGCAGGCCTGCCCCGATGGCAGCAGCCATCGGTTCCTCGATCACGTAGGCCGGCTTGCGGGCACCCGCGTACTCAGCGGCGTCGCGGACGGCGCGCTGCTCGACGCCTGTGATTCCAGACGGGACACAGATCACCATGCGCGGCTTGTTCCACTTGCTCGTGTGGACTTTCTGGATGAAGTAGCGGAGCATCTTCTCGCACATGTCGAAGTCGGCGATGACGCCGTCCTTGAGCGGGCGGATCGCTTTGATATGGGCCGGGGTGCGGCCCATCATGCGCTTTGCATCGATACCGACGGCGACGGGTTTGCCGTCGTTGACGTTGATGGCGACGACAGATGGCTCGTCCAGCACGATGCCGTGTCCGCGAACGTAGATCAAGGTATTGGCGGTGCCGAGGTCAACTGCCATATCCCGTCCCAGCGACAGTGGGTTATTTCGTGCCATACACCTCTCCCGTTCGAGCGGACGCTGCGTGAGGACTGCCGGGGCGTTTCCTCAGTGCAACAAGCGGGTTGCGACGAGTGTAACCGACGATCGCTTTGTTACAGATTCGGGAAGAAAATGCCGAGCTCGCGAATTGCCGACTCGGCTGAATCACTGCCGTGCACCAGGTTCTCGGTGAACAGCGTGCCGAAATCGCCGCGAATCGTGCCGGGCGCAGCTTTCAACGGATTGGTTGCGCCCATCAGTCCCCGAACGACCTCCCAGGTGTTCTCAGGACCCTCGATCGCCAGTGCGACGACGGGGCCGCGGGACATGAACTCGACGAGCCCTGCATAGAAGCCCTTGCCGACATGCTCCTGGTAGTGCTTGTCCAGCGTCGGCTGGTCGAGCGTGCGCAGGTCCATGGCGGCGACGCGTAGACCCTTGGTCTCGAAGCGTGAGAGGACCTGGCCGATGAGGCCACGTTCGACGGTATCGGGCTTGAACAGAACGAGAGTGCGATCAGACATAACGGTCGTAAACGCTATCGCCGGTCCAGCCTCCCCGACCCGAACGGATGCTCTACGGAAGCACGGTCTTCAGATGAGTGCGGGCGGACCCGACAACGTACAGCGAGCCGGCGACGAGGATCGCGTCATCTGCGTCGGCACCGACGAGCGCAGCGTTGCACGCCCGGGCGACGCTGGCGACGGCACTGACGTCGGAGCAGCCGAGCGCCGTGGCGACCGCAGCGAGTTCCGTCGCCGGAATCCGACGCGGCGACGGGGCATCGGTGCAGATCACCCGGTCGAATTCGTCGGCCCGCAAGGCTTCCAACATTGCACGTGGCTCGCGACCACTCAGCAGTCCGACGATCAGCGTTCGCCTGCCGGTCGGGTCGAAGTCGTCGAAGAAGACCTGCGCACAGACGTCAGCACCGTGCGGATTGTGCGCTCCGTCGACGATGACCAGCGGCTGATGACCGAGGACTTCGAAGCGGCCGGGCATCGTGACCGACGCGAAGGCCTCCTCGACGACATCCTGGGTCAACGGTCCGTTGAACAACGCTTCGACGGCTGCCAGCGCGATCGCTGCGTTGTCGCCCTGGTGACGCCCGTGCAGCGGCAGGAACATCTCTCGATACGTCGTCGTCGGTGTTCGCAGCGTCAACAGGCGGCCGCCGAGCGACAACTCGTTCTCGAGGCAGTCGAACTGCTCGCCGCGCTGCAGGACGACCTCAGCACCGGCTTCCTTGGCGGCGTCGACGAACACTGCTGCGATGTCCGGATCGGTGACGCCCAGTACCACGGTGCTCTGCGACTTGATGATGCCGGACTTCTCCCTGGCAACATGTTCGAGTGTCGGACCGGCGAACTCGTTGTGCTCCATCCCGACGTTGGTGACGACGGCAACTTCGGCATTGACGACGTTCGTTGCGTCCCACCGGCCGAGCAGCCCGACCTCGATGACGGCGACATCGACTGCGACGTCGGCGAACCAGCGGAATGCAGCAGCCGTGCAGATCTCGAAGTAGCTCGGACGGACGCCGGCGAGCACTTCCAGATCGCCAACCGCCTCGACGGATTCGGCAAACGATTCGTCGTCGATCGGCTCGGCGTTGCGGCTGATGCGCTCGTTGATCCGTTCGAGATGCGGGCTGGTGTAGGTGCCGACGGTGAGGCCCTGGGCCATCAACAACCGGGTGACGATCTGCGCCGTCGAGCCCTTGCCGTTCGTGCCGGTGATGTGGATGACCGGGCAGGCGTACTGCGGATCGCCCATCACCTCCATCAGGCGCTGCATGCGCTCGAGCGTCGGCGATTCGATGCGACCAGTGGTCTCGTACGACGCGTGGGCGTCGAGGTATGCAAGAGCTGCGGCGTAGTCCATGACGGCCATTGATCCTACGGTTGTTCGCAGCAACGTGCTGCTGCGGCAGCGGTCGGCGATGAACGCCCTGTCACTGGTTCGACAGCTCGAGTATCGTGTGGCGTCAAGCTGCGGCACGGCACGGCAGGTACGCCGAGAGCGGCCGTGTTCGCCTGATCGCTGGCACGTCGGCTCGTGACATCCGTGAGGACGTCTCAGGAAGCGGCGCGCCTCGGGCGGGCGATGCGAGCAGCGGTGTCGCGGGGCACCAGTGTCGGCAGTGCCTTCTTGTCGACGGTCTCGGCGTCGATCACAACCTTGCCGACATCGGTGCGACCCGGAAGGTCGTACATCGTGTTGAGCAGTACTTCTTCCATGATCGCCCGCAAACCACGAGCGCCCGTCGCCCGCTTCAAGGCCTGCGTTGCCAGCGCATCCAGAGCGTCGGGCGTGAATTCCAGTTCGACTTCTTCCATCTCGAACATCTTGCAATACTGCTTGACGAGCGAGTTCTTCGGTTCGGTGAGGATCTTGACGAGCGCGTCCTGATCGAGCGAATGGACAGCCCCGATCATCGGCAGGCGGCCGACGAACTCCGGGATCAAACCGAACTTCAATAGGTCCTCTGGAAGCACCTGGGCGAACATCTCACCGGGGTCGCTGTCACGGCGTGAGCGGACGTTGGCGTGGAAGCCGATGCCCTTCTGCCCGACGCGGTGCTCGATGATCTGTTCCAGGCCGGCGAAGGCGCCGCCACAGATGAACAGCACGTTCGAGGTGTCGATCTGGATGAACTCCTGGTGGGGGTGCTTGCGCCCACCCTGTGGGGGCACAGAGGCGACGGTACCTTCGAGGATCTTCAACAGCGCTTGCTGCACGCCTTCACCACTGACATCGCGGGTGATCGACGGGTTCTCGCTCTTGCGCGAGATCTTGTCGATCTCGTCGATGTAGATGATGCCCGTCTCGGCCTTCTTGACGTCGTAGTCGGCAGCCTGCAACAGCTTCAGCAGGATGTTCTCGACGTCCTCGCCGACGTAGCCGGCTTCGGTCAGCGCCGTCGCATCGGCAACGGCAAACGGCACGTTGAGCAGGCGGGCGAGTGTCTGGGCGAGGTGCGTCTTGCCACAGCCGGTCGGGCCGAGCAGCAAGATGTTGCTCTTCGAGAGCTCGATCTCGTCTCGGCGGGCTGTCGGACTGACACCCTGCGTCGCCTGGAAATTAATGCGCTTGTAGTGGTTGTAGACGGCGACGGAAAGAATCTTCTTGGCGCTGTCCTGCCCGACGACATAGTCGTCGAGAAACGCGCGGATCTCACGTGGGGTCGGCAACTCGTCGAAGCGGACCTCCGTGGTTTCGGAGAGCTCCTCTTCGATGATCTCGTTGCACAGGTCGATGCACTCGTCGCAGATATACACACCCGGACCGGCAATGAGCTTCTTGACCTGCTTCTGCGACTTGCCGCAGAACGAGCATTTCAGCAGCTCACCGGTATCCCCGAATTTCGCCACGCTGGTGCGCCTCCCCTGCTACGCCCGCTCAGCGAATCGGACCGGAGCGGTCGACAGCTTGGCGGGACGAGATCACTGTGTCGATAATGCCATAGTTCAACGCCTCTTCCGCTCCCATGACGAAGTCACGGTCGGTGTCGGTGTGGATGCGGCTCTGTGGTTGGCCGGTGTGCTCGGAGAGGATCTCTTCGAGCAGATCACGCATCCGCAGGATTTCCTTGGCTGCCAGCTCGAGATCGGTCACCTGTCCGTAACCCACTTGACCGTACGGCTGGTGCAGCAGGATGCGGGCATGCGGGAGCGCCAGGCGCTTGCCCTTGGTGCCTGCTGCCAACAGCACGGCGGCAGCGGACGCAGCCTGGCCGAGGCAGATCGTGGCGATGTCGTTCTTGATGAACTGCATCGTGTCGTAGATCGCGAACAGCGCGGTGATGTCGCCACCCGGGCTGTTGATGTAGATGTTGATGTCCTTGTCGGGGTTCTCGCTCTCGAGATGGATGAGCTGAGCACAGAGCAGGCTGGCGATCGTGTCGTCGATCGGCGTCTGCAGAAATATGATGTTGTCTTTCAGCAGACGGCTGTAGAGGTCGTACGACCGCTCGCCGCGGCTCGTCTGCTCGACGACGCTCGGAACGACGTAATTGGATGCGCCGTTGCCACCGGCGCTGTACTTCGTTGCCCGCACGAGATTATTGAACGAATCGGTCATCAGGATGCTCCGTCTTCTTCGGTTGCGGCGTGGTCGTGATCAGCGTGGTCGTGATCAGCGTGGTCTTGATCGTGGTCCTCGTGGGAATGACCGAGAATCTCGTCGTTGTCGAGATGCTTGCCGTTCTCGTCGACGATCTCGATGTGATGCAGCAGCCATTCGAGCGCCCGCGTGTTGCGGATCTGCGAACTCAGCTCGACCACGGCGTCATTGCGCTCGTAGGCCTGGCGAACTTTGTTGAGCTTCTCGTTCACCTGGATGGCGATGCGCTGGTACTCGTTCTCGATGTCTTCTTCGGTGACGTCGAGTCCCTCGGCGAGAGCGACAGCACGTAGGCCGAGGTCGACCTTGACCGCTTTGTGTGCCTGTTCGCGGAACCCTTCGACGAACGCCGCTGGATCCTGACCGGTCGCTTCCAGCCAACGGTCGACATCGATGCCCTGCGACTGCAGTTGGCGAACGAAGTTCTGCACCCGGCTCTGCAGGTTCTGGGTGACGAGCGACTCCGGCGGCTCCTCTTCGATCAGCTCGGCCAACGCCGACGTTGCCTTGTCCACGACCTGCGAGCGTGCCTGCTGCTGCTTCGTCGCCGAAAGACCGACTGCGAGCGACGCACGCCATTCGGCGACGGTATCGAATTCACCGAGATTGTCACTGACCCATTCATCGGTCGCTTCCGGCAGCTCGAGTGTTTGCACCCTGGTCACCTTGACGGTGAACTGAGCCTCGATCTCGGTTCCCTTCGGCGTACCGTCGAACGACAGCTCGTCGTCAGCGCTCGCACCGATCAGCTCGGAGTCGAAGTTGTCGGTGATCCAGCCCTGGCCAACTTCATAGGACCAATCCTCGACGTTGAGGCCGGGGACGGCTTCGCCCTCACGCGTTGCCGACACGTCGAGCGTGACGTGGTCACCTGACACGATTGCCATTCCGGTATCGACGAGCTTGGCATTGCGTTTGCGTTCTGCGTCGACCGCTGTGTCGATCTCCGCTTCGCTGGCTTCCGCTGCCGGCAGCTCGATGCGCAAACCGCCGTAGCCAGGCACGGTGACCACAGGGCGAATCACACATTCGGCAGCGAAGGAGATCGGACCGTCGTCTTCTCCACTGGTGACGTCGACCTTCGGCGTGTCGATGAGATCGACGTCGTTCTCACGAACCGCCTTGGCGAGGTAGACCGGAATCGAGTCCTGCAGCGCCTGTTGGCGGGCCGGAGCGAGACCGATACGTGACTCGAGTATCCGCCGAGGTGCCTTCCCCTGTCGGAAACCCGGCAACCTGACTTCTCTGGCAAGCTTCTTGAATGCGGCGTCGATGTCACGGTCGAATTCAGCCTCATCGACCTCGACAGACAGCTTGACCTTGTTCCCCTCGAGGGTTTCAACCGTGCTTTTCATGTGGCAGACGAGTGTATGAGCTTCCTCCAATAATTTGTCAGGTGGCATAGACTCAACTTCATGCCGTTGTGGAAAGCACATGCACTCGCCAAGCCGCACGCCGACCAGTTGGATTTGCGCACCGGTGACCGGGTCCGCACGACGGTCGAGCTACACGATGTACCGGTCGGCAGCGAGGGCAAGGTCATCCTCGCCAACGGTTTCAACTGGCAGCGCTATCGGGTGATGTTCGACAACACCGCCGAAATCGGCGATCTGGACGGACGCCAGCTCGAGCCGATCGGCAAGACCGCCAAGCGCCTCGCCAAACAAGCGGCAAAGGCCTAGTTCACAGGTCTGGCCGAGTCGCGGGCACGTTGAGGCCAGCCGACGATTCGGCCACATCTCTCTGCGTGGTGCGTTCGACCTGATCAGGAAGAAATTCTCCGAATCTTTGATCCGGATCGCGCCACGTCAACGAAGTAACAAATATGACGCCGATCGCTACCACCGCAGCACGCTGGCTGGCGGCCGCTGCCATTCTCGTAGGTGGGCTGGTACACATCTATCTGTACTACCAGGGCTACCGCTCGTTCCCGAACGCCAACCTCGGCCGTTCATTCGTACTCAACGCCGTCGCCTCGGCGGTCGTTGCGGCGCTGCTCGTCGCCCGCTCCGACAGGCTGATCCAACTTGCCGGTGTCGCCGTTGCCGCTGGGACGTTGATCGCCTTCACCTTGACTCGGGTCACCGACAAGGGGATCTTCGGGTTCACCGAAAAAGGTCTCGACCCCTCACCCGAGGCGATCATCGCGCTGGTCGCCGAGATCGCCGCCATCGTTCTTTTGATACTCACGTTGGTCACCGACCTGCTCGTGAAGACCGATGCAACCCCTCGCCGGACGCCACTTGCCATCAGTGTCGCCGGTCTCGTTGTCGCCGCAGCTGCCACGATCGGCGTCGGAGCAGCTGCGGCGCACAAAACCACACCGTCGGCCAGTACCGCGACTGCGGCAACGACACCGAGTTCCACCACGACACCCGGCACGACGTCTGGCACTGCGCCAGGTTCCGATCCGGAGACGACTGCCGAATCGGGAACGTCGGCAACAGCGACAACCACACCGAGCGCAGCCACGATGGCGGGCGCAGGGTCGAGTTCCGGTGGGACCTCGACCGCAACGACAGCGGCAGTTTCCCCGTCGTCAGGCACGGCGGCGTCGACGGCGGGAGCTGCCACAGCCGGCGATCAGGCAGTCACGATCAAGAGCTTCGCCTTCGCTCCACAAGCGCTGAAGATCACCGTCGGAACGAAGGTGACATGGACGAACCAGGACTCGTTCGCCCACAACGTCACTTCGGCGGACAAGAGCTTTGTCAGTGATCCGAAGATGGGCGGCGGAGCAACCTACTCCTACACCTTCGCCACGCCTGGCTCGTACACCTACATCTGCACGATTCATGCGTACATGACGGGCACCGTCACGGTGACCTGAGCGGCTCGCCAGACGAGCCGCAGCGTGCGTCGGTGGTCGACACCTCGATGTGTACGCGCCCTCACACCCCTCGCATGCAAGCGGTCGAACGTTTCGGATGCCGCAGCGGTGAAAAAAACCAACCAACTCACACGTTAAGGAGCACCTGTGGGATTCAGTGAACTGTCCCTCCGTGCACTCACCCGTTTGGTCGACTAGACCCATCGGTCCGGCATGACGCGCATGAGGTCAGACATCGAAGACCTGCGCAATGAAATGGGCCCGGGACGCACCCCGGCATTCCCGCCGAAAGTTCATGGCGAGGATCGCTGCCACGTCGGCCGTCATCGTCATCGGTTCGCGGGTCATTCCGGTGAAGCGGCTGCTGCCGTCCTAGTTCGGCGCCGCCAGCGCTGACGCCGGAATTGCCGCCTTCGCCCAGGGCGTCGACCTCGCCAGCCGTTGCTGCGTACACTGCAGCCGGTGCAACCGGCAAGGTCAAGACGCCAGGCGTACTGACAGCGGCGACAACGTTCGCCGGCCACCATAAGAGCATGATGCCGCCTTTGGCGCCGCAGCCGATTCTGTAGCGGTGACCCAGCCGAACCCGAAGCTGCTCGCCGCAGTCGGTGGGCTGCTCAGTGGCACCGCTGACGAGAGGCCATCTTGAAGATCGCCTACGACCTCACGCTCAACCAGGCGATCATGAGTGTTGGCGGCGTCGAAGCCCGCCACGCCGCCGTGTTGGCAACGGTCCTCGCACAGAAACCGATTGCCCAGCCTTTCCAGGCCATCGACATGGCCGTCAAGGCTGGCACCGGAGTCTGATACCTCCCCCAGAGATGCCGGGCTCGATGTGGATGGGTCATCCACATCGAGCCCCGCTTTCTGCGTTTTCAGCCCTTCGTCCCCTGCACCACCCCCCACTCCCACCCTTACCCACCCCGACCGAGACCCCCCCACCGACCCGAGTACGTGGGGTCCGGACGAGTACGTCCGGCGCGGCCAGCGAACCGCACGTACTCTGGCGGCCCGCACGTACTCGGCGGCCCGCACGTACTCGGCGGTTGCGATCGAGAGCCGCCGCTCGATACGTTGAGTCCTGTCGTCGGCTTCCCCCTGACATTTCGTTGCAACCAAACGAAAGGGGACAGCCATGCCTGACCTCCCACCAAGCGCACTCGCCGTCCTGCAACGGCGGCTCGGCGTCGCCACGGCGGCGATGCTGACGGCCGCTGGCGTCAGCAGCGGCCGACGCAAGCGGCTGGTACGCCAAGGCGTGCTTGCGCGCGTCCATCATCGCGTCTATCGAATCGCCTCGGCCGAGGACTCCTTCCTCGCTCGCTGCGTCGCTCTGTGCCTCGCCTATCCATGCGGGTTCGTCACCGGGCCAAGCGGAGGACGGCTGCTCGGGGTCCGTCGCATGCTGCGGTCTGATGAGATCCATTTCTGCGTCCCGCACGGCTTTCACCACGATCCGGTCGAAGGGGTCGTCTTCCATCAGTCGACGTCGATCACCCCGATGGACATCATGCGACTCGACAACGGCCTGGTGGTGGCGAGCTGGCCGCGTCTCGGGTTCGATCTCGCACGGCACCTCTCGCCAGAGGACCACGCGTCGGTCATCGAGCAGATTCTTGCCGATCGCCGATGCACGGCCGGAACGCTTGCCGGCGTCGGTCGGCGGCTGATTCATCCTGGTCGCGCCGGGTCATGGTTGTTCGCCACCACGATGGCGAATCGAATCGCCGGCGGAGCACTCGAGTCGCACGCCGAGGTCCTGCTCGCTCAGGCCCTGGCCGCTCGTCACGTGCCCGTTGTCGCCCAGCTCCGCAACCTGACGTTGCCGAACGGTTCGCATATTCGCATCGACCTCGCCGTCGAGGATGCCCGCTGGGCGGTCGAGCTCGACATCCATCCGGATCACCTACTCGATGGCGCCACGAAGGACAAGCGGCGTGATCGTCAACTGCACCAGATCGACTGGCAGGTCGAGCGTGTTACCGCACTCGACATGCAGGATGTGGCAGCGATCGCCGACGAACTGACGATCAACTACCACCTGCGAGTCAGCGCCCTCGAAAAGCGCGCTGCCTGAAGGCGTAGACCGGAGTATTTGAGGGCCAAGCGAGTACGTACGGTCTGTCGAGCGAACCGCACGTACTCGCTTGGACCGAGCACACTCGCCCCGTCTCACCACTGGGCGAGGGTGCGTTCGGGGGGGGTCCGGAAACGTGACTGGGTCGGTCGCGTGAAGGTCTACGAGGTCGTTCGCCATCGACTCGAGCGATATCGCCTGGACAGCGAGGAAATGTCGTCGAGCCAGTCGACGCCGTCGTTCCGCAGTCGAAATACGCGGCAACGATGCTGCAGACGTGATTGGTTTCACTGGCATCGATTGCCGCGATCGAAGACTCTCACGCCGTCGACGGTAGCGTCGCCCTCATGCCCAAAACCTCGATGGAATACCGCCGCGTCGGCAGCTCAGGTCTGAAAGTCTCCGTCCTCTCGTTCGGATCGTGGGTCACGTTCTCTGCACAGCTCGACGATGACCTCGCGCTCAACTGCCTGCAGACCGCCTACGACTCGGGCGTCAACTTCTTCGACAATGCGGAGGCCTACGCCGGCGGCGAATCGGAAGCGATCATGGGGCGGGCCATCGACCGTCTCGGCTGGGAACGCGATTCCTACGTCGTCACATCGAAGTTTTTCTGGGGCCTACGTGGCGGGCCGAATCGCAAGGACACGCTCAACCGCAAGTACCTGCTCCCGGCGATCGAAGCATCGGTCGAGCGCATGGGTCTCGAGTACCTCGACATCATCTACTGCCATCGAGCAGACCCCGAGACACCGATCGAAGAGACTGTGTGGGCAATGCACGACGCGATCGAGCGCGGCTATGCGCTGTACTGGGGTACGAGCGAGTGGTCAGCAGCTGAGATCACCGAGGCGCACGAGGTCGCCGACCGCCTGCGTCTGCGTCATCCGATTGTCGAACAGCCGCAGTACAACCTCCTCAGCCGCAACCGCGTCGAGGAGGAATACGCGTCGCTGTACGACTCGTTCGGGATGGGTCTGACGATCTGGAGCCCACTGGCGAGTGGACTGTTGACCGGCAAATACCTCGATGGGATCCCCGCAGACAGCCGAGGGGCTCTCGCCGGATACGAATGGTTGCAGAGCCGCTTCAAGAACGAGGACGACGTCGCCAAGATCAAATCGCTGATCGCCATCGCCGACGGACTCGGATGCACCGTCTCGCAGTTGGCGATCGCATGGTGTGCGAAGAATCCGCATGTTTCGACGGTCATCACCGGTGCCAGCAAGGTGTCGCAGGTGCAGGAAAATATGCAGGCGCTCGGCGTCATCGCCCTGTTGACGGACGATGTGATGGCAAAGATCGAGGCTGCTGTCGCCTGACGACGCCCGTCCACCTCCGACCTTGCCGTGATACTCCGAGGGAGGTACCGACTCGATCCCGTCGACGCCGGTGACGTTCGTTCATCACCAACAGTCGGCAGCTGGGATCGAAGCGGGGGCAACTGTCACAAGCGATCGCCATTCGTTCGACCTAAGCTCGGGGCTTCAACTTCGAGCGGTTTGTGTTGATTCGTGTACTGCTCGACCCGTGGGACCTGAGTCTGGTTCCAGAAATGAGCAACCGTGTCTCTTCCGTTCGCCGACCTCGGCATCCCCGCGCACCTTGTGGCAGCGCTCGCCGAGGACGGACTCACCGAAGCCTTCCCGATTCAGGAAGCATGCATTCCCGAGGCCCTCGAAGGCCGCGACATCTGTGGCCGTGCCAAGACCGGCTCCGGAAAGACACTCGCCTTCGGCATCCCGTTGATGGCCCGTATCGGCCGCGGCGAGCCGCACAAGCCCACCGGACTGATTCTCGTGCCGACCCGTGAACTGGCCAAGCAGGTGCAGAACGAACTCGTCAGCCTCGGCAAGGCGACCAAGCACTACATCCTGTCGGTCTATGGCGGCGTGCCGTATTCCGGCCAGGTCAACTCGCTGCGGCGTGGTGCCGCGCTGATCGTCGCCTGCCCCGGTCGCCTCCTCGACCTGGTCGAACGCGGCGATGTCCGCCTCGACGCCGTCAGCGTCGTTGTCGTCGACGAGGCAGACCGGATGGCCGACATGGGCTTCCTGCCAGAGGTCACCAAACTGCTCGACATGATGCCGAACGACCGCCAGACGATGCTCTTCTCGGCAACGTTGGACGGTGAGGTCGACTCCTTGATCCGCCGCTTCCAAAACAACCCGGCAAAGTACGACCTCGTCGGCGAGGTCAAAGAGCAGCCGGCAGAACAGCGGTGGGAGCGCGTTCCGATCGAGCGCCGCATCGAGCGTTCCATCGAACTGATTCGCGAGTTCGGCCCGACGATGATGTTCTCGCACACCCGTGACGGTGCCGACCAACTCGTCGAAGACCTCGAGAACGCCGGAATGCGCGCCCGCGGTATCCATGGCGGCCTCAACCAGGCCCGCCGCGAGCGTGCTCTCGAGTCCTTCAAGGCCGGCAAGGTCGAAGTGCTCGTCGGCACTGACGTCGCAGCGCGCGGCATCCACGTCGACAACGTCGGCCTTGTTCTCCAATGGGACCTACCGTCGAACGCCAAGGACTACGTGCACCGCGCCGGCCGTACCGCTCGCGCCGGCCAGGCCGGCGTGATCGTCAACCTGATCGCTCCGCACCAGGAGAAGAAGGCCAAATGGCTGATGAGCCGGGTCGACCCGGGTGCCCGCCTTACCGGCGATGCCGTCGCCGGAGACGGTGCCCGTCCGTCCCGAGGTGCCCGCCCGCAGCAACGTGATCGCAACGAGCGGCCGCGCTACGAAGGTCAGCGCAACCAGGGTGGCTGGCAGCCACGCGAATCGCAGTCCAACGGCTATCAGCCCCGCGAGGATCGCCCGGAGCGCTCCCGTACGGATGCCGGTTGGCAGCCGCGTGAGGTTCGGGTGAGCCGCTCGTCGAGTTCCGCTGCTCCCGACAACCGCGCGTCGCGGCGCGCCGCCCTCCAGCCGACCCGCAGCCCGTGGCAGCAGCAGCGCACGCCGACGGTCGAGCCCCCGGCGTTCCAGCGCGACGACCGCCGTGACCGCTCCGGCACGTCAGACCGCCTCGTCTCCTCCGACCGTTCGGCGCGCGTGCCGCGTCCAGAGGTCCCCAACGACGGCCAGCCGCGTCGCTGGGCCAAGGATGGCGTCATCGATTGGCAGCCGCGTGAGCGTCGTACCGGCGAAGTCGGACCAGCCGGAGCGCGACGCACCTACGGTGCGCCCGCCAGCCGCAACAACGGGCCGGCCGCCGGACATCGTGGCTCCCGCCCGAGTTCAACTGGATTCAGTCGCCCCCGCTGAACCGCCACGCGACTCCGCTCTCAAGCGGTGGATCTCGAATTCCCCTCGGCAGACCGGATGCTCATCGCTTGAACGCGCTCGTAGTCACGGTAGTCACGGGCGTGAAAGCGTTTGATCAGGAGCGGTTTCGCCGCTTCGATTCCTGCCCGTGAGGACAGCGCCTCGTCGATTGCCGAACGAACGTCTGCAAGTTGTTCGGCACCAAATGACAGCGGCCCGATAATCGGGAGGCAGGGTATCCGAGGGCCTTGTCCAACAACGACAAGACCTGCCAGAAGTTCCGGCCGGCCGACGCTGAACTGGGCGATGGAGACGGCGTCGACGGCTGCCAGATCGGCGTCGCCCGCCTGCAGCAGGGCGAGGCTGTTGTCGTGGGCACCCGTGACGATCACCTGTCCGGGCCAGACGCCGTCGAGCTCCGGAAACGCGCGCACGAGCGAGATCCAACCGGACAGGCTGACGCTGCTGTTGACGGCAGCGGTCATCGAGCCGAGCGATTCAGACGTCGGCAACGACGAACCGCAGCGCATCATGATCTGACTTCGACTGGTGGGGCCGTCTGCCGAGGCGATGTCGTACTCGAATGCTCCGATCGTCGCTACCTTGCCCTCGAGTTCGTCGACGAGTGGCCATCCGCACGACTGACTGAGCAGCAGTTCCTGTTCGTGCCAGAGAGGGTGCGCGTCGTCTCGGTGGGTCAGGGAGCTCGGTACGCCGGTCCAGCCGCGCCGAACGAGGCCCTCGGCGATCCCGGACCACAACATGTCATGTGCAGCTTCGAGCCACGGGAAGTCGTACATCGGGAAGCTTGCGCGCCGCTCCATCGGGACACAGTGTGGCGGGCAAACGAACGAGTTGCTGACCCGGACCGAAATACGACTGGAATAGTCAGCAATACAACCCACCAGCAGAGCGGTCCGATGTCCACACACCAGCTCCGCAACGTACCCGCCGACGAGTCGACCGACGCACGGACACTCGATCACGATG
>JAYTOR010000269.1:0-17997 GCA_043747685.1 Actinomycetota bacterium | reverse complement strand
GGGTACGGATGAAGCGCAGCGATGTCGAGGCATGCAGCTCGGCGCTGGAAGCCAGGGACAGGCGCAAAGGTCGCTGCGAGCTTCACCCCCTTCAAATCGGTCGCTGGGTCTCCGAGCAGTAGCCGCAGAGGACGTTGCTCAGCGAGTTCTGCCAACGTCTGCGCAATGAACGTGAGCCGTTTCGTACTCAGACGTAGCTGTTCGAGCAGCGGCTCGTCGAACACGAACACTGCAGGTTTCGTCGGCCATGCGGCGAGCGCAGGGTCGCGCGCTCCAATCGATTCTGCGGTCAACCACACCTCGTCGGGTGTGCCCGTCACGACAGGAATTTCCGGGCCGGCGAGATCTGCACCGGAGCGGAGCAACGCATCCTCCAGCGCCCGTCCCGACTGCGCAGCGGGCCAGTTCTCGATCGGACATGCCGATGAGAGCGGACACGAGGCGCACCACGCCGGCGCACGCCGTTCGACTTGCCATCGCGAGAACCCATATGGTTTGGAGGTCATCGCTCCCACCGACCATTGCCAGCCGTATCGGTTGGCCGCTCGTGACCCGTCGAGCAGATGACGGAACATCCATTCCTCGCCATCGCTCCAGTCGTGCCCGGCGCGAACCGTCCAGTGCGAGGCCAGCCACATGCGCGTCTGGTTCACCAGCCAACCCGTTTGCTCCAACTCGTCGCGCACGCGTGACATGCACACCATGTCGTCATCGACCGGATTTGGCCACGTCGGTGCCCCAATCGCTGGTTCTCGTCGTAGCGGACGCCGGCTGCGGGTTCCGACCCGTGCGTACAGGTGCCGGGTGTACTCCTGCCACCACAGCTCGTCGACAAATCGGCGGCGATCCGTCACCGGTGCCCCCCCGACCGCGGCGATCGCCTCTGCCAGGGTGATCATCCCGTGGCGGATGTAGGGCGACAGGACCGTCGCCATCCGACTGGACGGCGGATGGACCAGGCTGCGTCGTTGTGCGTAACCCGTCACATCGAGAGCTGCAAGCGCTGCGTCCGCGGCTCGCTGTCCCCCGCGCCGAGCCGGACGCGCCACTATGCCAGGGTCGCACACCAGGTGTCCGAGATATCGCGTGACCCACTCCGTCTCGGATGCGGACGTCGGGATCGGTAGTTCGAGCACGTGACCAGTTGTACCGGTCTCGACGTGCAGATCCGTCGGCGAGTGCGACGCGACCTCGCCCGCCTCCGCCCTCCTCAGGGTGGCGGCCGGAATTCGCTGTTCCACAGTCGATTGCACCACGAAGACTGGTGCAAATGCATCATTTCACTTTGAGCGTCGGTCCGAGCGCTCAACGAGCGCTTCGATCGCACTACTGTTAGTCCGCAGGGCTTTTTTTCGTCGTCTCTCCGCACGATTGTGCTGGACCGCATCGAGCGACGGTTCTGTGGTGGTTCGGTACTCGTTCCACCATACAAGGGCGATATTCAGGGCGAATACGGTCTACCGGCAGGTCGAGGCCGTTGAAAGGGTGCAACATGTTTGATCATGACGTCAGTGGCGAATTTGTCGACACAGTTCCGGCTGCACGCGTGGCCTTCGACCCCCGACGATTGATCGAGTCCGGCGACGTCGAGACACGGGTCGGGTTCGAACGGTTGCGGTCAGTCGACGACCTGGCCGATGACACACCATGCAGGGATACGCAGGCGATGGTGTTGGTCGAAGCCGTGGCGGGCGAGCGTTGCTGGACGCGATCGGTGGGGAGGTCGATGTTCGACGATTCATCGTCGCCGATCGGGCTGTTGATCGTCGACGACCATCTAATGTTCGCCGAGAGCCTGGCACGTCTCCTCGACGACGATGAACGCATCACCGTGGTTGGTGTCGCTGACTCCGGTAGCGCTGCGCTCAGCCTGGTGAAACGGCTGCAACCCCACGTTGTGCTCGTCGACTTTCAGATGCCGGACCAAGATGGCGTTGCTGTCACGGTCGCCATCAAGCAGTCGAGCCCTGCAACGAAGGTGGTGATGCTCTCGGAATCCATGGATGAACGGATCGTGCTCGCCGCGTTGGAGGCCGGCTGCTCGGGATTCCTGACCAAGGATCGCGCCGCATCGGACGTCATCGAAGCCGTGTGTGTTGCCGATGCCGGCGGTGCCACCGTCTCACCGATGATCCTCGCCCGGTTACTGCACACTCACGGTCCCGCCCCGTACACGCTCGGCTCGGATCTCAGCAATCGTGAAATGGAAGTACTGAGACTGGTCGCCGAGGGTTCGACGAACCGGGTCATCGCTGCGCAACTGTTCCTGAGCGTCAACACGATCCGCAACTATGTCAATTCGATACTCGGCAAACTCAACGCTCACACCAAGTTGCAAGCCGTCTACATCGCCGGCCAGATCGGCCTGCTCAACCACCCGTACTCCCCATCGAACACCACACGACACTGCTCACCCCAACGGCGACACCTCAGCACCTCACGCTGACACGCCTGCTGCCGGGACGGGCGGGGGAACGATCCGGACCCTACGCTGCCACGAGCCGCCCGAGAGACAGACACTGCGTCGAACGTCGGCCGCTGGCATCCGCGAGCGGTCCCCCCGACGCGCGCAGGTATCGCCCACCCACGGCTCGTTGATCAGCCAAATTGCGAACCGAGTGCGACGTGACCCGATGCGGAACGAACAGACCTTTCGTCCCGCTGAGCCGGTAGACAGAGCCGCCTGAGGTGCTCGGACGAGCCCGAACCCGGCCGGCCTATGGCGTTGGCGCCGTCGTGTTGCGCCATACTGCCCAGCCGGCGGCGGTTGTCGGCAGGGCCCAGAGTGCGCCGCTCGTGTCTCCGGCGTAGACGGTCCACGTGCCGAGCGGTGCCGCAGGATCGACGCCGGCCAGCGAGGTCAGCGCGACCCCGGACGGTGCACCGAGGCTCGACCATCCAGACCAGCCGGAACCAACGCCTGGCGTCGCCCAGTTGTGGTAGAGCGTCCCGGCGGCAACGACGAACATCTCCTGGACTCCCTTCGCGCCGACCCACACGGCGAGGTCGGTCGATGCGCCGACGCCACCGACACCGCCCCAACCGGACCACCCCGATCCGACGCCGGGCGTTGCATAGTTGTGCCAGATCTGCTGATCGAGCCCGATGACGAACAGTTCCTGATTGTTCTTGTCGTTTCGCGAGACGTGCACGTCTCCGGCGATGCCGACTGGCGGGGCACCCATCGGATCCCAACCGTTCCATCCAGAGCCCTTGCCGGGCGTGGCGAAGTTGTGCCACACCTGGCCGTCCCCGCCGAGGATGTAGAGCTCCTGATTGTTCGAGGAGTTGCGTCCGACGACGACCTCGCCGACGATCCCGACGGTCGGGGTGCCCATCGAATCCCAACCGTTCCATCCAGAGCCCCTGCCCGGTGTGGCGAAGTTGTGCCAGACCTGGCCGTCGAGCGCGACGACGTACAACTCTTGGTTGGAGAGGAAGTTCAGCCCAGTGCCGACCGAGCGGCTGCGGATACCCACCGATGGGCCGAGCAGCGTACTGTCGGGCGACCACCCCGACGCCGAGTTGAACGAATGCAACACTTCATCGGCGACGACCCAGAACTTCTCGGCATTCCCGAGACTGTTGATGCCGAACGTCCGTGGGAAGTGGTCGAGCGGGCCACTCGTCACGCCCGACGGTGTCAGCGTCGGTGACGGCGTCGGTGACGGTGCAGGTGTCGGGGTCGGGGTCGAGACGATGGTGCCAGGACCGGCAGCGAACAGATGGAGGTCCTCGAATGCACCGCCGAGGATGCTGCTGGCACCGCCGCCCATCCAGCCGTCGACAACGCTGCCGTACACGGCACGGAAGTCGACCGTGGAGTCGACTCTAGTCCACTGGTTTGCGGCAGTCTTCGCAGGTAGCGCGGGCGTCGCGCCGTACATCCCGCCGCGCACGTTGTCGCCGATCACGAAATGGACGTTGGCCGTGCCGTGGTCGGTGCCCTGGGAGTTGTTGCCTTGCACGGTGCGTCCGAATTCGGACGATGTCATCACCGTCACGCGGCTGCGGAACGACGGGTCGAGCGTCGAGAAGAAGGCGGCGAGGCCGGCGTCCAGATCTGTGAGCAGGCCGGACAGAGCATTCGGTTCGGAGTCGTGGGTGTCGAAGCTCCCGAGTCCGACATCGACGACCCGCATTCCGACATTTCGACTGATCAATCGCGCCGCCATCGTCATCTGCTGCACGAAGCGACTGCCGGTGACCGCTGGCGTGAACGCTGGTGCCAACTGGGCTGCAGAACTGACCGTCGACCGCAACGTACCGGCGAATGCATCCTGCCATTGGCCGCCGCTCGAAGCAGACGACATCGCCGCCAGTGCGGCGAACGTCCGCTGACTCGTTGCGTCGGTCTGCGCTCCGAGCATGCCGCCGCCCTCTGGGACGGCGATCGCCTTCCTGGTCGCACCGACCAGATGGAGCGGCACCGACGTCCCGACCGTTGCCGAAACCAGATCGGCGGATGCCGGCTGTCCGTCGATCCAGCGGCCGAGCCAACCCGATGCCCCCGGCCGGCCGAATGTTCCCGACATCCACGTTGCCATCGAGGAGAAATGAGAAAGATCCGGAGGCCGATAACCGACGCCGTGAACGATCGCCACGCGGCCGGCATCCCACATACCCTTCATCGATTTCAGCGAGGGATGCAGACCGAACGCGCCATCCAGACCGAGCACGGTGGCTGCGGCGATGCTGGTGCCGGTCGATCGCCAGTCGTAGTACAAGCCGTTGGCGTACGGCACGACGATGTTCAACCCGTCGCTGCCGCCGTACAGGAATATGTGCAACAGCACGCCGTCGTTCTGGCCGATCGGCGCGCCGGCCCACGATGCTGGCACCTCGTGGCCGAGCAGTTCCTGGCCGAGCGTGCCGATGGTCAGCCCAGCGCCGATACCCATGCCGACGGCGCGGAGGAAGCGCCTGCGGGTCCATCTGAACTCGGCATCGGATGCGTCGGAGGCACCGAGCAAACGGCCATGATCGTCGACGTCGCCGACCGGTGAGGACAGCAGTCGACGCGATTCAGCAGCAGAAATCTCGGGGTCAAGCATCGCCGGGTCCCTTCATGCCATGTTCATTTCGGGCGAGAGCAACGTCAGGTACATCACGTTTCGCTTACGCCAGTATGAACTGGGCTCGCTGACGAACCAGTCGACGATCGCCTTGCGGGTCACTGCGCCAAGGCCTCTGCCGTTTTCGTTGGTGAGATTGAACAGCGCGGTTGCGCTATCGACGGCCGTGTTCGCCGAGGCGACCCTGTTGGTTCCAGAGGTGCCGAGATTGTCGTGCGCCGTTCCGGCGGCCAGCCGCCACGCAACGCCGTCGGCCAACGATGATCGGCCGCTCAGTGCGCTCGCGCTGAGCCAGTATCCATTCGGTCGCCACCCGGCGACGTTCGGCGGGCTGAACATACCCTGTCCTGCCGCCGGCAGCAGGTAGCCGATACCGAGATCGGCAGCGCTGATGTCGCTGAGGTACGAGAGATTGACGATGTATTCGATCGGCGTACGGACGAGGCCCTGCTTGGCCTGGGTCGAATAGAACTCGGGACGCTTGAGCATCGCCGTCACCAACGATTTGATGTCGAAGTTGCTGGCAACGAAGATCATGGCGAGCTGGTCGATGATCTGCTGCGCAGGCCTGACGTAGGCGAACGACTCCCACAACTTGCGGGCGATGAAGCCGGCAACGATCGAACCCTTGAGGCCGACGATCGCCGAGATGATCTGCGGACCGGTCCACGATTGATTCACTCCGAAGAACGTCCCAGCGGTCGCGTCGTGGCGGGCGCTGCGGTATTCGTAGGCGCCGGTCGTCGAGTTGTAGTTGTAGCCGGTCCATGCCCGTGCGGAAGCGGCGACGTCGTCCTCGGTGTAGTTACCGATGCCGAGGGTGAAGAGCTCCATCAGTTCCCTGGCGAAGTTCTGATTCGGTTGACCCTTGACGTTCTGGGCGTTCGACAGGTACACGAGCATCGCCGGGTCGATCGCCACGGCTTGGGCCAGAGCGGTGAAGTCGCCGAATCCGAGCTGGCGGAACAGCTGGTTCTGGATCATCATCTGATAGCCCTTGTCGATGGCGTTCCACGCGCTGGTGAAGTGCCCGTGCCAGAACAGGGTCATCCGCTCCTGCAACGGCCGTGGCCTGGTCATCATCTGCTGCACCCACCAGTTGCAGGCGTAGACGTATTGGCCGTAGCGATTCGAATCGTCAGCGCTGGTCAGGTACGGATCCATTGCCGGGTTGCCGTTGAGAGTGAAATCAACGACGTTGTCGACCGCAGCGTCCAGGGTGAGCGGCGTCAATTCGGCGATGCGTGCTGGCCGTGCGACGAACTCGGTGCGTCGGAGCAGGTGAGCGATGTCGTCTACGGTGGCCACCGGATACGGACCCCCAGGAGTCGAGCGTGAGTAGGGCTACGACACGGTCGTCGAGCTAGCCGCTGTACAACCGTAACATCTCGACCACGCGCACTGACAAGCTTTGTCACATTCCGTCACCGATCCGCCGCACAGCGAATCAAGGATGTGCGCCGTCACACCATCAAGGGTTCTGTAGAACCTGGCACGTAGAACCGCGACGCCAGATCGGATCAGTCGGTACCGAGCATGTGTACAGCAGAGTTCCGAGCGGCTTTCGCCGTGTATTGGGCTGTGTCGGCCCGCCGGAGGAGGTCGTCGGGGGTGTCGCCGGACGTGCTGAGAGCGACGCCGATACTGGTCCGGATCTCGGGTTCGGGGGCGACGATCGAATGTCGGAGCCGCGTGGCGATGGCGAGGGCGAGGGCGTCATCGGGCCCGTGGACGTATGTGAGGAGCATCGCGAACTCGTGGCCTCCGATGCGGGCGGCGAGGTCGCCTGGCCGTGTCGCTGCGCGCAGCCGGCCGGCGAATGCCCTGAGGACATTGTCACCCGCGCTGTGACCGTAGGTGTCGTTGACATGTTTGAACAGGTCGAGGTCGAGGTAGCAGACAGCGATGGTGTGGCCGTCCTCTTCGGCTCGAACGAGCGCCTCGGCAACTTTCTGATCGAATAGTGCGCGGTTGGCAAGACCGGTGAGCGAGTCATGTGTCGCTCGTCGCGTCAGTTCACCCGCCAGAAGTTCTCGATCGGTGACGTCACGAGCGGTGAGCACGATCCCGGCGACGGCGGGCTCGTCGAGGAGGTTGACGCCGAGGAACTCCAAATGCCGCCAGGGTCCGTTGCGGTCACGGACGCGCACCGTGAACGGTTCACCGTCACCGGAGCCGTCACGTATCGTGGAGAATCCGTCGGCGATCACCGAACGCCTCTGGATGGGTCAAGATCTCGAGTGCTGCTGCGAGGTCGGGTTGATCGGTGGGGACACCGAGAATACGGGTCAGTGATGGCGTGGCGTAGCGCACCGTCCGCTCGCTGTCGAGGACGATGATGATGTCGTTGGAATGTTCGAACAGGAATCGGAACCGGGTGAGGGCCTGCGCCAACCGGTGTTCTTCGGTACTATCGATGAACACCGCCAGTACGGCTGTCACCACGCCACTGATGTCACGGGTCGGCCGACGTTCGCCCGCAGAGTTCGTCACCGCTCAGACCGAGGACGCGTTCGGCGGCGGGGTTCCACTCGATAATTGCGCCGGTTCGGTCGTGAAACACGAGGCCCTCGTTGAGGGTCGTCACGATGAGCGACTTGGTTCGCTCGGCGGTGTCGAGTTGAACGATCAACTACATGTCGCCGACTCGGCGAAGCTCGTGTTCTGCGAGCACTGCAAGTTGCATCAGGATGGGTCGCTGGTGCTGGTCGAACTCCCGTTACGCACGGTCGAGGACGCACAATGTCCCGACCCGATACTCCTCCCGGTCTCGGATGACCTGACCGGCATAGAACCGGATGGCCTCGAGGCCGGCAACGAGCGGATTGTCGAGGAAGCGCGAATCGGCCAGCGCATCGGCAACGACGAAGGGTTGATCTTCGCCGTCGGCGATGGCCTGCGCACAGAACGCCTGATGGGACGACAACCCCGAAATCTGGAGCCCGACCTTGGCGGTGAACCACAAACGGTCACGATCGACCAGACTGATCAGTGCGATCGGCGTGCCGAGCGCGGCCGCCGCCAGTTCGACAATCTGACAAAAACCAACGTGGGTGTCGATGCCAAAAGGGCTCAGCCGCTGCACGGCCTGCAGTCGACCCTCCTCAGAGGAGACCTGCCCTGTGTGTGCGCACCAAACGTTTGACCTGCCACCCTCGGCACTCTAGACGTGCCTGCGGAGCCCGGTCGCACCACCCTCCCTGGTTGGTGCACGGAGTGCACATCGGGAACAGGCTAAGGCTGGGGCTGGTGCGGGCCGGCGTGCTTCGCCGCCAGGAACGTGGCGACGCCCGCCCGATCTATATGTGCGCTTTGAAGGCTTCGCTCCATCCACTCTGGCGCGCTGCCCGTTCCCAGCAACTCCACTCGCTGACCATCACTCAATCCTCGCCACCACATGTCGAGCTTGGCGGCGTTCTCGGCTTCATTCACATCGTCTGTCATCCCGGGTCTCCGTCACGCCCGCCCGTAGTCGATGGAAGTCGATCGGCGCAGCGATGGCTCGACCTATGGTAGAGCGTGCGGACCAGCAGTTCGTTGTTCGACCCGAGGTGTCGGTGAGTTCGCAACGGCACCGGAGTCAGCACAGTCGGAGTCGCCGTCACATCGCTCCTCGGCTACCCACTTTTCAGCAGCACTCCGAGACGACGCCTTCAGCCGCCTCCGGACGCTGCCTGTGGATCGGCGTGTGCGTGCTGGCGTTGATCGGAGCGGATCTTCCACTCATGGTTCCATGTCAGCGAGCCGATTCCCAGACCGAGCCCCACCACGATGCTGATTGCGACGGCCAGGCGGCGTGCGCCGCGTCCCTCGATTCGAGCAGCGGCACCTGGGGTGAGATCAGAGGTGGTCATCGAGTATGTCTCGCGGATGTGTCCGAGCACATGGATCGTCATTGTCGAAACCCAGACGATGAACGATGCCTGATGGAGGGTCGTGACCGTGTCGCGCGACGAGCTGTTCGGCCCGATGACCAGGAGGGTGACGCCGGTCGAGAGCAAGGCGATCGTCGACAGCACAATCAACGGGCCGAGGATGCGAAGAATCGGGTGGGGCGGTCCCTTTTGTCGATAGCTGGGGTCGTGTCGGTAGTACTTGGCGAACCTCCAACCGGTGCTCGCCAGTTTCAGGGTCGTGACGGGAATCAAGACGAGCCCGACGAAGAGGTGGACCACGATCATCTGCTGGACTTCGAAGACCGTGAAACCCTCGATGGCAAGGGCGATCAGCAGCACCGCTGCGGTGATACCGGTCAGTCGCGCATTGCCGACGACTCCGGTATCAGCCCCAGCTACTGATTCGGCGACCATCATCAGGACCATAGTCTGGTGACGTATGCGTCAGGGGAAGAGACCGGTTGGAATCTGTTGAAATGCTCGTCGCCGGTGGCCACGGGAAACGCCTCGCCGTATAGGCGCGAAGAAACGTATGGTTGGGTCATGAGCGAAACCCGCACGTTCTGCCGCATCTGCGAACCGTCGTGTGGGCTCGTCGCTCAGGTCGACGGCGGTGTCCTCGTCAAGTTGACACCCGATCGGGAACATCCCGTGACCAAGGGTTTCGCCTGTCACAAAGGTCTCGCTGCGGTCGACATCCATCGCGATCCCGATCGCCTCGATGTGCCGCTGCTGCGGGCGCCTGATGGCTCGTTGAGTGAAGCGACATGGGACGAGGCAATGGCGATGGTTGCCGCAAAACTCACGGCAATCACCGCTGCGTACGGACCTTCGGCGGTCGCCGCGTACGTCGGCAACCCCACAGCGTTCAATGCCCTCGGCTCGCTCCACGTCGGCACATTCTTGCGCACGCTCGGCGTGCGGCGGACGTTCTCGTCTGGCACGCAGGACTGCGCCAACAAGTTCGTTGCATCGGAGGCGGTCTTCGGATCATCGGCCGTCCACCCGATTCCCGATCTCGAGCACACCGATCTGTGTGTGATCATCGGCGAGAACCCGCGGGCCTCGCAGGCGAGCTTCTATTCGGTCCCCAACGTCCTCGGTGAACTGCGCAGGGCAACGGCTCGCGGGGCGCGGATCGTCTTCGTCAACCCACGCCGCATCGAGACGCCGGACAAGGGTGTCGGCGACACGGTGCAGATCCGCCCCGACACCGACGTGTGGTTCCTCGCTGCCTTGCTGCACGAGATCGATGCGCTCAGCGGTTTCGACGGGGCAGTGATCGCTCGTCACGGCTCCAACATCGAGGGACTGCGATCGTTCATCGCTGACTATTCGGCGGACGACGTCGAGGGTGTCACCGGTATTCCAGCGGGGACGATCCGCGAACTCGCAGCAGCGTGGGTCGCCACTCCGGCCGCATCCGTGCATGCGTCGACCGGGTTGAACATGGGCAGGCAGGGCACGCTCGCCTACTGGCTCGTGCACATGCTTTCGTTCGTGACCGGGAAGCTCGACGTCGATGGAGGGAACCTCAAGAGCGACGGCTTCTATCCGAACGCCAAGGCCGGAGCGGGGGTGATGCAGGACGCCTACGTCGACACCGAGTTCGGCCGCCTGCGGCGCGGTGCGTTGCCGGGGACGCTGATGTCGAACGCAATCCTCGACAGCGACGATCCGGTGCGGGCGATGATCGTCGTCGCCGGCAACCCGCTGCTGTCGATCGCCGGGCAGGACCGTCTGCGCAAGGCGTTCGAGCAACTCGAACTGCTCGTCGTCATCGACATCTATCCAAGTGCAACATCGGAGTTGGCTCACGCGATCCTGCCGTCGACCGACATGTACGAGCGCGACGATCTGAACATCGTCAATATCGGCACGAGTGCCAGACCGTTCGTCCAGTACACGCCTGCAGTTGTCGGGCCGAAGCGCCTGCGAATGCCGGAGTGGTGGATCGTCCATCGCCTGCTGCAGGAAATGCGTCTGTCGTCGCTGCTCGACGACGAGGATCCGGACCCATGGTCGAAGTGGCGCTACATGTTACAGCGCGGCTGCGGCGTCGAGCTCGCTGACTTGCAGGCCAGCGGTGAGGCGCACGTTCTCCCGGCGCCGACGCCAGGGACGTTCTTCGATCGCCAGGTGCAGACCGCTGACCATCGCGTCGACTGCTGCCCGGCCGGTTTCGCCGAGGCGATCGAGCGATGCCGCCGCCTGTTCACCGAGGCAACGGCAGAGTCGGCAGACGGTGGCCTGCGGCTCATCCACCGCCGAGACCCGTGGATGCACAACTCGTGGTTTTCCAACGTCGAGCGGATGAAGCGGTCCGGCCGCACGACGAACCCGCTGTCGATCCACCCCGTCGACGCGACGTCTCGCGGATTGTCCGATGGAGCCGTCGTCAGGGTGTCCAGCGCGCACGGCGAACTCGAATGCTGCGTCGCTTTCGACGATGATCTGATGCCGGGTGTCGTCTCGATGGTCCATGGCTGGGGACACGCAGCGAGTCCGCGGATGGGAGTCGCGGCCAGGAACCCAGGCGTCAACCCGAACGTGTTGCTTCCGATCGGCGACGGCAGTTTCGAGCCGCTGTCGAGCCAGGCTCACATGACCGGCATCCCGGTCGCCGTCGTTGCTGTCTGAAATTCAGGGTTGGTGCCCGGTGGCGTGCGGCCGACCGACGGTCCTGATCGAAGCGATCGAACGCCCCGGGAGCAACTGCGGTTGAGGCATCATCGTACGACCAACCGATGAACGAACCAGGTCTCCTGGAATCAGGCTGCGGTCTGGAGTGCTGACGTCGGGGGTGATCCCCGCAGTGGAATCTTCGCGTTGTTGTGCCGCACCGGTGCAGCGCAACAGGCGCCGACGGCTATTTACGTCTTACAGATCGGCGAGTAGGCCCGACACGCAGCGGTCCCCCGTCCGGACGGGGGGATGGGGTCGGGTGCCTGTTCGATCGCTGCGAATCGGTCGTCGTTCTTGTTGATTCCTTGGGCTGCGATTTCGCGTCGGCGATGTCGATTGTCTGCACCCGATGAGTCCGTACGGTGTGGGTTGGATCACGTGACTTCGTCGAGGTTTCGCGAAGGAAGTCGATGTCGCATCGCTACCTGAAACCCACCGCCACCCTCGTGGGCGTTGAATGGCCAGACACGGATGCCCTTTGGTCCGGCGAAGTGGCTGTAGACGGCGAAGCCGGTCGATCGCGGGCACACGCAGTCGTGGCCGGCGACGCTGAACAGTGCTGGCGCGTTGGCTCGCTGCGCGAAGTGCAGCGCGTCCACATAGCTGAATGTTGCCCGGGCGAGGTCGGTCAGCTCAGGTCGCAGCGCAAGGTAGGCGCGGATCTCGGTGTATGGCCCTGTGGTGCTGAGCGCGACTCCGCGCCAGATGTGACACACAGAAACGGGACGTCGGCGCAGACGGCGGCCACGTCGGCCACGAGGCCTGCGGTGATGATTGCCAGCTCTCGGCCTGTGTGAGATCCCTGCCTCGGCGACGCGACGCGGATCGGCCACCTCGAACGTGCGTGCGGCATCCACCGCCCGTGCTGCATCGATGATCAGGCGTGTCAGATACATCTCTTCTGGCCTGGCAAGGTTGCGGGTCATCACGCTGGCGGTGTCGACTGCCCAGGGGCCGACGTCGGGTGGGTCGCTTTCACTAAATCCTTTGAGCAGCCAGAAGTGAACGATGAATGAGCAATAGTCGTCCGTCAAGAGAATCATCGCCAGGCTGGAGTGCCGTGCAGCAAGCGAGTTCGACGTCACGGTTCGGCAGATGCTCACCTCTTCGAGCGAATTGACTTCGCCCGTTCCGACGCCTCGAAGACGGCGAAGAAATTGACATCACGGTCGGGGGTCGTCTCGCCGCTCGAATGGTCCCCGCAGCACCACATCGTTGGCAACATTGGCATGACATCGCCGGTCTGCTCAGCGGTCGAGCAGACCCTGACTGGGAACGAGATCGCAACCTGATCGATCCGTCCGTCGCGAATCCGTGGGAGCACGATGTCTGAGCTCAGCGCACGCCCACGGCGCCCGGCTCTACACCCGGAACGCCAAGGATCTCAACGGTATCGAACACCTCATCGACATCGTCGCCGTCCGAGCGACCCCCTCGAGCCGTTTCGTCTGGAAAGGTCGCACGTTCTCGACAGGACTGTGGCGGTCGGGATTCGTCTAGCTGGAGCTGGAGCAGCCGGCGGGCGCTCCTCCTTACGACCCCACCGGCACCCGACCCCTTGTTCGCGACACCGATGACGGCGTGCTACAGCACGTGTGATCGTCGAGCGGTGCGTCCGATACATCGAGCCTGAGCGTCGCAGCATCGATGGACGCGAGGCGCAGCTCGTTGAACCGGACTGGCTCCGGCGCTTCGAGGATTGCATCGATCGATGCGGCCGCGCCGGGTCGCCCGAGTAAGAATCCTTGTGCTTCGTCACAGCCGAGGTCACTCAAGAAGCGACGTTGTCCGTCCGTGTTGACACCTTCAGCGACCGTCTGTAAGCCGAGAGCATGACTGAGGCTGAGTGTCGCCACGACAATGGCCCGGTCTTCTGTGCTGATGTCGATCCCGGCGACGAAGGATCGATCGATCTTGAGGGTGTCGAAGGTGAATCTTCGAAGCGAGGTGAGCGAAGAATACCCGGTTCCGAAATCGTCGATCGCTAACCGCACACCGAGGCCGCGGAGTTGGCTCAGTGCTGCGCTTGCACCGTCGGCTGCGAGGACCGTTTCGGTGACCTCGAGCTGCAAGAGCTGAGGTTCGATCCCGAAACGTTGGAGTGCTTTGGACACGTCGCACGTCAGTTCCGTAGATCGTAGTTGAGCGGGTGACAGGTTGACCGACATTCGCAGCGACGACGCAGACGGGTGCATATCCTGCCAGACCCTGAGTTGTGCGCAGGCCTGTCGGAGCACCCAACGTCCGATTTCGACGATTGATCCATTTGCTTCGGCAAGGTGAATGAATCGGCCGGGCGGTAGCAGCCCGAGGTCGGGATGTTGCCAACGTATCAACGCCTCGACGCCTGTCAGCCTTCCATCGACGAGTGCGAAGGTCGGCTGGTAGAACACCACAAACTGCTGGCGATCGACAGCCTGCGCAAGTTGGGCTTCGAGCTCGACGCGTTCAACGACGGCGTCCTGCATGACTTGATCGAAAACCAAGAACCCGCCTCGTCCACCCCGTTTCGCTTCGTACATGGCGACATCTGCGGAACGCAACACTTGCTGACTGCTGCCCGTCGGGCGACACAACGCAGCCCCGCCACTGGGACGAACCACGAATTCTCGCCCACCGACCACAACGGGCCCCGCCTCGACAAGGGAATCGAAGATCCGTCTGACAACACGATGAATGGATCGTGGTCCGACCTCTCGCAGCAACACCGCGAATTCGTCACCGCCCATCCGTGCAACAGCGTCACCCTCGCGCACCACCGCACGCAGGCGCTCTGCGAACTGTGCCAACAACTGATCACCGATGCCGTGCCCATGGGTGTCGTTGACATCCTTGAAATTGTCCAGGTCCAGATAGACGACCGCATCGCGGCAACGCTGACGGGCGAGCGCACGGTCGAGCAGTTCAACGAAACGTCGACGGCTCAACAAGCCGGTCAAACCATCGAAATGAGCTTCGCGTAGCAACGCGGCCTCTGCAGCCTTTTGACGCGAAACGTCCTGCGATACGCCGAGCACCGACCTGATCGCCCCGTTGCTGTCGTGCAACGGGACCGTCGAAATAGACAACTCGATCGAATGACCGTCGCGATGGCGGCGCTGACGCTGCACATTCACGACCGACTTCCCGGCCAGCACCATTCGACGCAACCGATCGAACTCCACAACGGATTCAAGACCGACGAACGGGAGACGTCGACCCACCGCCTCCGCCGCAGACCAACCGAACAACGCCTCACACGCGGGGTTCCACAGCTGCACCAGCCCCGCCTCATCAACGACATACAGCGCTAACGGGGAACCGAAAATGACTGCCTGCAGCAACTCGTCAACAGACCATTCCGGTCCCGCCTGACGATCCCCGACTGCTGAACGATCATGCGCGCCCGCTGGCCGCACGACCGCAGACACCCGGCGACGACGCACATTGACGCGACGGGGACCACCTCGGTACTCCGGCGCAGCAGCATGCATCGATGGGGATGCGCTCGTCGTCACGTAACCGGCCGACGACCGTCCGACGCCGAATCGACCCGGCAATACGGGGGCCGCCGTACTGCGAGTTCCGGTGCTGTAGTGCAACGACCCTCCCGGCGCATGTTGTCGACCTACGCAGCCTCTGTGAGACTCGCGTTACTGATTGTAACGATCTACAGCATTGGCGGCCGGAAGTCACTGCTCCAGAGTCGACTGCATCACGGGAACTGGTGCAAATGCATCATTCAACGGAGAGCGCCAATACTGTCGGCAACGCCGCCCGCGAGGTGAATGCGACATCGAAGTGATGAACGTTGTGATCGCCTGTTCGGCAGCGATCCTGAGCGTGCGCCGCCCAATCGTGAGGCGACAGCTGCTGACGATCGATGACGGTGCCCGTGTCGGTTGTTCCGGTTGAAGCTCACCGAATTGGCGGGGGAGCGACGGTTCGGTCGAGGGGCGGCTGGTGGCTGTCGCTGACGATTCCCATGAAGGTCCACGGTGAGAGTCCTAGTAGCTGCGGCTTTTCCGCAGTGCAAGTGGCCTGCCGTCGGGATCATTGACGAGGCGGTAGAACAATCCCGCCAGGACCCGTGTCCCGCGACGCACGGTTGCAGGCTGATGGTTTCGCAGCCTTCCGGCAGGTCGTACACCGAGTCGTCCTGACGCATGCCAGGAATCAAGCGCGTCTGCAGCGTCACGCATCATCGCGTAGCCCTCGTCGGGATCGACGGGAATGCCGGCGCGTCCGAGGTGTTCTTCCCACAAACGAAGGCGGGTGCTGCGAGCCAGCACGCGGGCACCGTCTCCCAGCCCGCCAGGATCCGATGGCGCACGATGGTCGAGGGTGTCGTCGAGGATCGCGCAGGCGAGTTCGGAGTCGTGGGTCCATGAGCGCCGGTTGAAATTGTCCGACCCGACGGTCATCCACACGTCGTCGATGATGCAGATCTTGGCGTGAACATAGATCGGCCAACTGTCGCCGTCCAGGTTGTAGATGGAGAACCTGGAACCGCCGAGCCGAGCCAGAGTCTTGATCGCTCGTTCTTGGCCGATTCGATTTGGCGGACCAGTGATCACTCCATCGGAATCGGGGTATTTCGGCACGACGACGATCAGGCGTAGCTCCCTGCAATTTGTCAGCGCTGCACCGAGCGCATCGGCGACGTCGGACGACCAAAGGTATTGATCCTCGACGTAGATGAGCCGTCTTGCACGGCGGAACGCTTTGGCGTAGGCCCGCGCGATGCTGCGTTCGCCGTGGGGTGCGAATCCGTACGGAACTCGTTTCGCTGGATACGTTCGTAGCACCTGGATCGCATGGGACCCGGCGACCGCTGGATCATCACCGACCGTCGGCAGCGGACCAGGTCGTCCGTGTTGACGTGCGACGTGGGCGAGATGGCGCCTCCAGGGACCTCTCGATAGCGCTTGCGGATCTTCCCAACGTTCACGGAACGTTTCCGTGAGATCTCCGATCGCTGGGCCACGCACCTCGATCTGCATGTCATGCCAGGCCGGCGTTGGACCGTAGCGCTCATCGATTTTGATTGCTTGGACGTCGCCGAAATGACGCTCGTCGTCGTTTCGACCGTTGCAGAGATCGATGCCACCGAGGAAAGCAACGTCACCGCAAGTCTCTGGGCCGTGGCGAACAATAACGAGTTTCTGGTGATGGCTCCCTCCGCGACGAACGCGTTCGTCGACGAAGACCTGCCCGCCGGCACGGTTGACCGATTCCGCCAGACGAAGATTGTCCTTCTCGCTGAAACGGAGTGCGTCAGGGTGCGATCTCCAGATCAGGCCCCTGACGTGCACGTCACGCTCAGCGAGACCGCTCAAGACGGTGGCCACGTCCGTGCCTGGACCGTCGAGCTGTTCGTCCGGATCGCCGCGCCAGTCCGTGAACAGCACCAGATCTCCAGGCTCCGTCTGGTCCAGCACTGCGAAGAGGCGGGCGAAGTACGCTTTGCCGTGCGTCAGCGGGACAACGAGGTTTCCCACGGTCCACGCCGTCCCGTGATGGCGCCGATCAATCTCCGTCGCCGAATTGTCCCGTTCCGCAGCGGATAGGAACCAATCAGCGAGCATCACAGATCTGCCTCAGTGATACCGGGACTCACTGGTCTGCCCGCTCGTGCGCTTTCCGACTCAGACGGCACCTGATGTCCTGGTGCGGCTCGGAGTCATCGGGTTGAGCGGAGTGATGCTGTGTCATGTCACGGAGACCACTATCACACTCGGGAGGGCCAGTTCCAACGGTCGGTGCACGGTCCCGGTTTGACTGATCCGTGAGGGTCAGGATGGCCGGTGCTGATGACCACCACCGACCGTTGGAGATACCAGGATGCCAGGCTTGCCGTTGTCGTTGCTTGAACGCGAAGAAATCAGTGCCGCATTGATCATGGACCGGGACGTGTCCTGGGTGGCGTTGGGGCGTCGGCTGCGCCGGCATCCAACCACGATCGCGCGTGAGGTCAATGCCGGTGGAGGCCGCGACAGGTACCGGTCGGCGGTCGCCGATCAACGCGCCGCGGCCAGTCTCGGTCGGCCGCGGGCATGCCGACTGAGTGTGCCCGGAGTGCTGCGTGACCGGGTCACTGCCGAGTTGCGGCTCGGCCGGTCGCCGGTCGCGATCTGGGCTGACCTCGTCGCCGACGACGCAGACGACATCGTCTGTGTGGAGACGATCTACACCGCGGTCTACACCGGCATGCTCGATGTGAAATCGGGCGCGTGTCTGCGGATGCGACGCCCGTGTCGCAGGTCTCGCCGTTCCCGCAATCCGAGCACCCGCCCGGCTTTGCCGAACATCAGTACCCGGCCAGACACGGTCAACGACCGCAGCCAGCACGGGCATTGGGA
>JAYTOR010000268.1:0-4226 GCA_043747685.1 Actinomycetota bacterium | reverse complement strand
AGCAGCGCCTTCGTCTCCTGGAACAGGTAGCTCTTGTTCGCCGAACCGCCTCCCTTGGCGATGAACAGGAACTTGTACTCGTCGCCGTCGATCGCTGCGACCTTGATTTCCGCAGGGAGGTTGTTGCCGGTGTTCTTTTCCTCGTACATCGTGATCGGGGCCATCTGGCTGTAGCGCAGATTGCTCGTCTGGTAGGTGTTAAAGATGCCACGGGCGATGGCCTGCTCGTCGCCGCCGCCAGTGAAGACGTACTGGCCCTTTTTGGCTTTGACGATCGCCGTGCCGGTGTCCTGGCACATCGGCAGCACGCCGCCAGCGGCGATATTTGCGTTCTGCAGCAGGTCCATCGCCACGAAACGGTCGTTCGCCGATGCCTCGGGATCGTCGAGAATACTGCGCAGTTGCTGCAGGTGCGTCGGTCGCAGCAGATGGGCGATGTCGCGCATCGCCTCCTGGGTCAATCGGGTGAGCGCCTCCGATTCGACCTTGAGAAAGCGACCCTCCGGCGTCTCGAAGGTGGACACGCCCTCGGTGGTGACCAGGCGGTAGGTCGTGTCGTGTGGCCCGCCGGGATTGGCATCGAGTAGCAGTACTTCGGTGAAGTCGAACTCCAGCATGAACCTCACGGTAACCGCTACGGGAGCGAGTCGATCGCCGTTCCGGCAAAGGCCAGTGGATCGGTGGCCGTCGGGATGACCGGCTTCGTCCAGGCTGTGACCTCGGCGATCGATTCGGCGACGGCACGCCACTCGATCGGATTCCAACCCTCGGCTGCTGCGTGGACCGTGCCGTCGAGACGGACGAAGACGAATGCCGGCAGCATCGTCAGACCGAGTCCCTTGACGACTGTTCTGTCGGGGTCGACGAAGACCAGGAACTCGTCAGCGAGCGGGCCGAGGAAACTCCGGGCCCCCTCGGCGTCAGCCGTGACCAGGAAGTTCACGCGGACGTCGGCACCGCGGAAATCGTCCAGGATCCGCTTCGCCGTCCCCAAGATCCACGAGCTCTCGTTCGTGTAGGGATCGAGCGCTACGGTCGCCAGATGGAACGTCGTCAGCCAGTCGCCGAGCGGACGCGGGTCACCGTCGAGCGGTGCGAGTACAAGTTCGAGCAGCGCAGTTACAGCCACGGCATGCGAAGCTAGCCCATCGGCAGTAACTTGCTCTAAATGCACCCGATCGAGCGACTGCGATATGTGGCACGCTCGTCCGGCTATGACGATCGTTCGATGGTCGCCGAGACGGCTGGAGCGTTGCGGGGGCTGGGTTTGGATGCCGCCGAGATGGTCGGGGCGTGCCGCCGGATCATCGAACGGCATCCGACCTCCGGTCCGCTGTGGTGGCTGTGCGCCAGGGTGCTGACAGCTCCGGAGCCTTATGCCGCAGCGCGTCAGGCGGTCGGCGAAATGGATGCAGACCAGACGTCGGAACACCTGATCGATCTGCTTCCAGCTGACGCCGTCGTCGCTGTGCTCGGCTGGCCCGATGCCGCAGGGGATGCGCTACTGCGACGTGGGGACCTGTCCGTGCTGGCGATCGAGTCCGGCGGACGCTCTGCAGGATTCGTCAGGCGGCTGCAACGCGCCGACGTCGAGGTCGAGGAAATCGGACCCGATCAGCTGGGCAGCGCCGTTGCGTTTGCCGATCTGCTGATCGTCGAAGCAGCGGCGGTCGGTGCCGACAGCGGGCTGATGTCGTCGGGCCATCTCGCCGCTGCGTCTGTCGCCTATTGCGCCGAGGTACCCGTGTGGGCTGCCGTCGGGGTGGGAAAGCGCCTACCGGCACCGATGTGGACGGCGATGCTCGGGCAACTGGCCGAAGCAGGGGAGACGTACCAACTCGATCACGAAGTCGTGCCGTTGACGTTGATCTCGCATCTCGTCGGTCCGACAGGTCTCGTCGAGCACCCTGGCGATTTCGGTGCGCCGGAATGTCCGGTCGCCTATGAATTGATGCCGAGGCGAAGCAGCCGATAGCGGACGGCCGATACCGGACCGCCGATCGCTGATTGCTCCGCCCGGCCGCTCTCTGCCCGCCGTCGTTATCGTCGAGCCGATGACAGCGGTGAAGCCCACAGGAGCAATGAAGCAAGTCGGCGGCTACGGATCGTGGCCGTCACCAGTGGATGCATCGATGTTGACGAGTGGTGCCGTTGGGCTCGTCGACGTCTGGGTCGACGGCGCAGACACGTACTGGCTCGAGAGCAGGCCTTCGGAGGCCGGGCGTCTGCAGATCGTCCGCCTCTCCGCGGATGGGTCGCCTTCTGATGTCTTGCCGGACGGGTTCAGCGCCAGGACGTCGGTCCATGAGTACGGCGGCGGGGCGGCGCTCGTCGCCAATGGCACCGTCTGGTTCGCCAACTGGAGCGACCAGCGGGTCTACCGGCTCCAAATCGAAATGCCGGGCGATCAGCTGCCGTCGGCCCAGCCGGTCTCGACGCCAGTCGCGTTGTCGAGCGAACCTGACGTGCAGCGATCGGTGCGATTTGCCGACTTCCGCCTCTCGCCGGATGCTCGCTGGCTCGTCGCCGTGCGTGAAACCCACTGTGCCGCCGATGGTGCAGCGTCGGTGGTCAACGAACTCGTCGTGATGTCTGCCGACGAGCCTGCAGAACCGATCGCCATCGTCAGCGGCGCAAATTTCGTGTCCTCGCCGCGATTCGTCGGCAGCAGCCACCTGCGGTGGGTCCAGTGGGACAACCCGAACATGCCGTGGGACTCGACCTCGCTCTTCGAAGCCGAGTTCTCCGACGGAGCGCTGAGCAATGTCAACCGTCTGGCGACCGGGGGCTCGTTCATGCAGCCCATCGGCGAGACGGTGATGTCCGACGCCGGCGGCTATTGGAATCCCTGGCTGATCACTTCCAAAGAAAAGCGCAACCTGCTGGCGGTCGACGACGATCTCGCAGGCCCTTCGTGGACGTTCGGGGATCGTGACTATGTCGTGACCGATGGTGGCACGATCGTCACAACCGCCGGGTCGACGCTGTACGTCACGAATGGTCGAGCTCATCTGTCGCGGCACGAACTCGCCATCGTCGGTCTCACGCAGATGGTGTGCAATGGACGCGAGATCACAGCGATCGCTTCGTACGCCGACCGCGAAGACGAGATCGTCCGCCTGACGATCGACAAGCCCGAGCGACTGACCGTCTTGCGGCCGGGACGCGACCTGCAGGAGACGTTCGGGCTGACACCGCAGGCGATCTCCGTCGCCGAACACATCGAGTTCCCGACGACCGGCCGACAGCGGGCCTACGGCTGGTACTACCCGCCGGCGAGCGCCACGCATGCAGCGCTATCCACTGAACGGCCACCGCTCGTCGTCATGATCCACGGTGGGCCGACGTCTGCCGCCCGCCCGGGATTCACGCTCGCCAAGCAGTACTGGACGAGCAGGGGATTCGCCGTCGTCGATGTCGACTATCGCGGTTCGACCGGCTACGGCCGCACGTTCCGCCGCCTGCTCAACGGGCAGTGGGGCATCGTCGATGTCGACGACTGCTGTGCGGCTGCGTCGTATCTGGCGATCGACCGTGTCGACCCCGAACGGCTGGTGATTCGCGGTGGCAGCGCCGGCGGATTCACCGTGCTCGCGGTGCTGAGTGAGCGCAAGGTCTTCAAGTCCGGCGCGAGCTACTTCGGCGTCGCCGATCTCGCAGCACTCGCTACGGACACCCACAAGTTCGAAGCCCGCTACCTCGACAGCATGATCGGCCCGTGGCCTGGTGATGCTGCGGTGTACGCCGCCCGCTCGCCGATCAACCACGTGGACGGCATCGACGTCCCGCTGATCGTCTTCCAGGGCGAAGACGACATGGTCGTTCCGCAGAACCAGAGCGAGATGATCGTGCAGGCCGTCAGGAAGAACGGTGTCCGTTGCGACTACCACCTGTATGCCGGAGAAGGTCATGGCTTTCGCCGTGCGGACACGATCATCGATTCGATCGAGGCCGAGTTGAGCTTCTACCGAGCGGTCTTCGGGATCAACGGTTGACCGTCCGGTCTGCGCGTGCTGGATGTAGGTTCGAGTGATGGGTGAAATGATCAACCTCATCACGAAGACCGGACCGACAGACGCCTATCTGGCTGGTGGTGACAGCGGCGGTCCCGGCGTCGTCGTCATCCAGGAGTGGTGGGGTCTCGTCCCGCATATCAAGGACGTGGCCGACCGATTCGCCGCAGCCGGATTCACGGCGATCGCACCGGACCTCTATCACGGTGCCTC
>JAYTOR010000267.1:0-2726 GCA_043747685.1 Actinomycetota bacterium | reverse complement strand
CGTATCGACCGGCAGCATCACATCCTCCCAGTCAGCGACGATCGACCCTGCCTCCGCTCAGAAGCACGGGACCGGCCTGATGGGAAAAAACATCGGAGTCGCCCTCGGGACGGCGATGTCGCGGTTGACCGGTTTGGCGCGGGTTGCGATTCTTGCGAGCGTGCTGTCCCAAGGGCTGCCGGATGCCTACAACCAGGCGAACAACACGCCCAACATCATCTACGAACTGCTCCTCGGCGGCGTACTGTCGGCGACGCTCGTGCCGGTGATGACCCGGCTGCACCACGACAAGGACGAGGACGGTGCCGTCGCCGTGACGTCGGTCGGCATCGTCGTCCTGCTGGCGATCACCGTCGTCGCCGTGCTCGGCGCACCGCTGATCTTTCACGCCTACAACATCACGACCTCCAGCTCCGTCGACGCCGATACCTATCGCCGGGTAGGCACGATCCTCACGCGGATGTTCATGGTGCAGATCCTCTTCTACGGACTGAACGCCTTCGGCACTGCAATGCTCAACGCCCGCAACCGGTTCCTCGCAGCAGCGTGGGCACCGAGCCTGGCGAACATCTCGATCATCATCTCCTTGCTGATCGTCGCCAACCACGGTTCAACGACGCTCGAATTGGCGAACAAGGATCACTTCACACTGTGGGTACTCGGTATCGGCGCGACCGGAGGTATCGCTGTGATGGTGCTGGCGATCGTGCCGTCACTGATCCGCTCCGACGCCCCGCTGCGGTTCAAGCCGGACTTCCGCAACCCGGCTGTGCGCAATTTGATGTCGCTGTCCGGCTGGGCATTGGGATATGCCGTATCGAACCAGGTTGCCGTCCTGGTCGTGCAGAATCTCACCCGGCCGGGAAGCGGCGAGAACATCGCCTACGCCGTCGGCTTCACCGTTTTCATCCTGCCGAATGCGCTGTTCGCCGTGTCGCTGACGACGACACTGCAGCCGGAGATCACCAGGGCGATCGCCAGGCGTGACAAGGCGACGATGATCGCCAGAACCTGCCTCGGCCTCCGTCTCACCGCGTTGCTGACGATCCCTGCCGGGTTCGGGCTGTTCGCACTGCGCCATCCGATCGCTGCCAGTTTCTTCGGGTTCCACGACACCAAGACAGCCGACATCGACCTGCGGGCGAGGGCGATCGGCGGTTTTGCCCTCGGCCTCGGTGCCTTCTCGATCTATCTGTTCACGCTCAGCGCGTTCTACGCGCATCGCGATGCCCGCACCCCGTTTGTCATCAACGTCGTCGAGAACGTCATCAACATCGGCCTGGCAATTCCCCTCTCGGCGAAGTTCGGCGTCATGGGTCTCGCCGCCTCCTTCGCCACTGCCTACATCGTTTCCAGCGTCATCGCGCTGTGGGTGATGACGATCAAGGTGCCCGGCTTTCCGGTGGGTCAGGTGTTCAACAGCGTCTGGCGCATGGTGCTGGGTGCATTGGTGATGGCCGAGGTCGCATGGATCGCCTCGTGGGCGGTCGGCGGTGACGGCGTCAGCAATAACCTGCTGCGTCTCGGCGCCGGAGCGATCGCCGGCATCGTCGTCTATTTCGCCGTGCTGTCGGCGTTGAAGTCGCCGGAACTCGACGATCTGCGTGGCCTGGCACATCGTCGGCGGAGTGTTGCCCCGAACGATTAGAGTCCAGTCCCATGTTCAAGCTCGCAACGAAGTGGTGGAAGTATCTCACGGCGAAGATGACCGGCAAGTTCGACGAGAAAGCCGATCCGAAGGTCCAATTGGAGCAGGCCATCCAGGAAGCGCAAGCTCAACACATCCGCCTGCGTGATCAGGTGACGAACGTCGTCGCCAACCAGAAGCAGGCGGAGATGCGACTCAACCGCCAGATCGACGAGGTCGGCAAGGCAACGGCGAATGCCAAACAGGCACTGCAATTGGCGGCCGCGTCCACGGCCAAGGGTGACGCCACGGCCGCCCAGCAGTACAACCAGGCGGCGGAATCGATCGCTGGAAAGCTGGTCGGCCTGGAGAAGGACGTCGACGACCAGAAGGCGCTGCTTCTACAGGCCTCGAAAGCATCCGATCAGGCCAAGGCCGCGTTGCAGCAGAACTCGAACGCGCTGCAGAAGCGGCTCGCCGAAAAGTCGAAGCTGATGTCGCAGCTCGATCAGGCCAACATGCAGGATCAGATGAACAAGGCAATGGCGCAGCTCAACGAAACGGTCGGCCAGGACGTGCCGACGTTCAACGAGATCCGCGACAAGATCGAAGCCCGCTATGCCAAGGCCAAGGCCGGTTCGGAAATCGCCGAGACCTCGGTTGAGGGCCGGATGGCGGAGATCGAACAGGCAACCGCAAATGCCGAGGCACAGTCCCGGCTTTCTCAGTTGCGCACCGAGTTGGGCCTCGACACCCCGGCACCAGCCGTTGCCGCGGCCCCTGCCGCCGACGCCGTCCCCTCCCCCGCTGATCTCACGGGCGACACCGCCACCGGCTGACGTCAACAACGGGCCCCGTGTCACCGAATGTCGCGGATTTCGTAGACATTCGGTGACACGGAACCTCACTCCGACGACGCCTATCGCTGCGGGGCAGTGGCGATTTCGAGGTGCCCGTCATCACGATGGATGGTCAAGCGGATGAGGTGGTCATCGGTTGAGGTATCGACCTCGAATCGCCCGTACGGCTCGCCGACGACCTTGAAACCAGGTGCGCAGCCGACAGCGGTCTCTACCCTCGGTCGAGAAGCAGCCGGATC
>JAYTOR010000266.1:0-7349 GCA_043747685.1 Actinomycetota bacterium | reverse complement strand
GCGATCACATCGCCGTCGGCGCACTGACCCGCCACCGTGACGTCGAGACGTCTGAGCTGCTCAAGCAGCATGCCCCGTTACTGGCGCACACCGCCGGCGAAGTCGGCGATCCGCAGGTTCGTCATCGTGGCACCATCGGTGGCTCGATCGCCCACGCCGACCCGGCGTCGGACCTGCCGGCGACGACACTGGCGCTCGGTGCGACCTACGTGCTGCAAGGCCCGAACGGCACCCGTGAGATCGCCGCCGCCGACTTCTATCAGGGCTTCCTGACGTCGGCGATGGAAGCAGATGAACTGCTGACGGAGATCAAGATCCCGAAGATGGACGGCGCCGGTTGGAGCTTCCAGAAGTTCAATCGTCGCGCCCAGGATTGGGCGATCGTCGGTGTCGCTGCATGGCGTCGCAACGGCGACAGCGGCGTTGCGCTGGTGAACATGGGCAACACGCCGATTCTCGCCACGAGCGTCACGACGGCACTGTCGGGTGGCGCCTCGATCGCCGAAGCAGCAGAGCAGGCCGTCGCCGAAGCCGAACCGCAGGCCGATCTCAACGCCAGCGTCGAGTACCGCACACATCTCGCCAAGGTGTTGGTCCGTCGGGCATTGGAAGCAGCCAGCAGCTGATCCAGCGACACGTACCGTGTCACCGAATGTCTACGAAATCCGCGACATTCGGTGACACGGGATCGCTTCGCAGTTTCAGTGTTAAGGTTCCACAGTCGAGCTGGGTCGGCGGCCCGTGGGGGTGCCGCCGACCCGCCGAAACCGGAGCACATCATCCGAGCGGCACGACGACCGTTATGCAACAATTGCGTGAGCGAGGAAGCGGATGATCGTGGCGTCACGCGTGACGATCGTCGGGTTCGACCTCATCGCCTGTGCAACCAGGAGCCGGTCGAACGGATCCCGATGATCCCAGGTCAAGGCGGCGGCACCGATGCCGTCGTCGACACCGATCCCGCGAAGTCGGACTCCGTGAACGGGGGAGTCGCCGGAACAGCGAGCGAACGTCGAGCGACGACTTCCCCGGAGCGACCATGATCGCCAGTTCCCACGCCGAGGCCGCCGAAGCCCAGACGTCGTTCGTCGGATCGCTGATCGCATCGGTCGCTGCAGTGCTGAGCATCGTTGGTTCGTCGGCCCACCCGTGCAGGGTCACTGCGGGTAGCGTGGAGCGGAAACGATCCGGGTGAAATTGCATGAGCGCCTTCGACGCTGACAGTAACGACGACGACCGCCAGCGCCACCTCGACGCCATCGCCGACGCCGAGCCCTACCCGTATTGGTACGACGATGTCGACGAACCGGATTCCAACCCGACGCTCGTGCGCACCGAGAGCTGCGACCTGTGCATCATCGGCGGCGGCTACGCCGGACTGTGGACGGCAGTCATCGCCAAGGAGCGTGACCCGTCCCGCGACGTCGTGCTCATCGATGCCCACGAGGTCGGGTCGGCGGCAAGCGGCCGCAACGGCGGATTCATGGAATCCAGCCTGACCCACGGCGTCGCCAACGGCCAGGAGCGGTTTCCGGACGAGATCGCCATCCTCGAGGAGTTGGGGTTGGAGAACCTCAACGAGATCGAGGCGGCGATCAAGCGGTACGGCATCGACTGCGACTACGAACGCACCGGTGTCATCGACGTGGCGACGACCGCTCATTCGCCCTCGTACTTCCAGGAACTGCGCGACGACTATCAACAGCTGCGCTCGCTCGGCCAGCGGGTCGAACTGCTCGACAGGGACGGCATGCAGAGCCTCGTCCACTCCCCGACCTACACCGGCGGACTGTGGCGCAAGGATCGTGCGGCGATCATCGATCCGGCGCGGCTCGTGTGGGGGCTGAAGGCTGCTGCCGAGACGCTCGGCGTGCGCATCTACGAACACAGCAAGGCGACGAACATCGAGCGGGACGGCGTCGGGGTGCTGGTCACGACGCCGCTCGGCAAGGTGCGAGCCGCCAGGGTCGCGCTCGCCACCAACGCCTTCCCCCCGTTGCTCAAACGCCTCAAGCACTACGTCGCGCCCGTCTACGACTATGTGCTCGTCACCGAGCCATTGACGCCCGATCAGCTGCAGAGCATCGGCTGGGCAGGCCGCCAAGGGCTGTCGGACATTCCCAACCAGTTCCACTACTACCGACTCACCGAAGACAATCGCATCCTCTGGGGCGGCTACGACGTCGTCTACTACTTCCGCGGGAAGATGAGCAGCGACCTCGAACAGCGGCCAGAGACGTGGGCCAAACTGGCCAAGCACTTCTTCACCACCTTCCCACAGTTGGAGGATGTCAAGTTCAGCCACGCGTGGGGCGGCGTCATCGATTCGTGCAGCCGCTTCTGTGTGTTCTGGGGCAAGGCGATGCAGGGCCGAGTCGCCTACTCGATCGGCTACACAGGCCTCGGCGTCGCTTCGACCCGTTTCGGTGCCGCTGTCTCGCTCGACCTGCTCGACGGTCGCCGGACGAAGGCGACAGCGACGAAGTTCGTTCAGGACAAGCCGCTGCCGTTCCCCCCTGAACCATTCCGTTTCGCCGGCATCCAGGCAACACGCTGGGCGCTCGATCGCGAGGATCACACCGGCAAACGCAATGCCTGGCTGCGCACCCTCGACCGTTTCGGCCTCGGCTTCGACAGCTGATTTCTCAACTCGCGACCACCCGCCCAACGGCGCACCACGCAGGGTCGCAGTGACCTTTTACGGATTCTCTACGGGCCGGACGCACGTGTCGTCAGCGCCCGGTGACACACTCGAGGGGTGAGCAGTCGGTGGCCGAGCGAGGTGCGCCAGGTGCTCATCGCTGCCGCTTCCGTCTCCATCGTCGCAGCGATGACCCCGCTACGCACCTACGTCGACAACACCAACCTTGCGCTGGTGCTCGTACTGGTCATCTTTGCGGCGGCAGCGATCGGAGGCAGGACATCCGGTCTCGTGTCGGCGATCGTCGTGGCGATCGCCTACGACTTCTTCCTCACACTCCCGTACCAGTCGCTGACGATCAGCCGCAACGACGATGTGGTCACCACCCTGCTGCTCATCGGCGTCGGGATCGCCGCAGGAGCACTCGTCGAGCGCGCCAAAGGCCACGCTGCAGCGGCAGCCCGAACGGAGACGGAACTTGCGAGGATCCATCGTCGAACCGAACTTGCGGCCGGCGGTGAGGTTCCCGGCCGCCTCATCAGGCTGACCGGCGAGGAGTTGGTCGAACTGCTCGACCTCAAGAGTTGGCGCTACCGTCCCGGTCCTGAACCGGTGAATCTGCCGGTGCTCGGCCACGACTCGATCCACCTGCCGAGCGAGCGGGATCTCGATCGGCGCGGCCAACTCGTGTTACCGGTCCGATCCGGCGGCAGGAGCCTCGGACACTTCCTGCTGGTGTTTCCATCGACGACCGTCGGTGTCGGCCTCCCCGTCTCCAAGCGCCATGCCGCTGTGCTCGTCGCCGATCAATTGGCCTCTGCATTGTCCGGACGGCACCGTAACGCGACGAGTGGAGAAGACGCCGACTGACGGCTGGGCCGGCCAGACCAGCCTCTCTGACCGATTTGGCCGGGCGAGCATCTACTCTTGGAGTCGATGACTGACAGTTTCGCAACCACGGTCGACGAGGTCACCGCTGCCCTGACAGCGCACGGATATCTGCCGGATGCCGGGCTGGCGACGGCGATCCTGCTGGCGATGCGGCTCAAGCGGCCGCTGTTGCTCGAAGGTGAGGCCGGTGTCGGTAAGACGGAGGTTGCCAAGGTCCTCGCACGCTGGACCGGTGGCGAGCTGATCCGGCTGCAGTGCTACGAAGGCATCGACGTCAGTCAGGCGGTGTACGAGTGGGACTATTCCCGCCAGCTCATCCACCTGCGGACCGCCGAAGCCGCCAGTCAGAGTGGCGGAATGGGAATCGATCAGGACCGGCTGGAGAACGAGCTCTACACCGAACGTTTCCTGACCAAGCGCGCCCTGCTGCGGGCCATCGAGCGACGCGAGGGTCCGCCGCCGATCCTGCTGATCGACGAGATCGACCGCGCCGACGACGAGTTCGAAGCGTTCCTGCTCGAAGTGCTGTCCGACTTCCAGATCACCGTGCCTGAACTCGGTACGTTCAGCACCGACGACCCGCCGATCGTCATCCTCACCTCGAATCGCACACGTGACGTTCACGATGCGCTGAAGCGCCGATGCCTGTACCACTGGGTCGAGCATCCGGACTTCGAGCGGGAGGTCGCCATCGTCAGGCTCCGAGTTCCCGATGCAGACGAGACACTGACGCGTCAGGTGGCAGCGGCAGTCGAAGCGATGCGCGCCCTCAACCTGTACAAGCCACCAGGCGTCGCCGAAACGATCGACTGGACCGCTGCGTTGGGCGTGCTCGGCGCAACGAAACTGACCGAGGCGCTCGTCGAGGCGACCCTCGGAACGGTGCTGAAGTATCGGGAAGACCAGCAGCGGGTTCGCACCGGCGGGGTCGCCGACCTCGTCAAACAGGCATTCGAACGTGGATTCGCCCACACCTGAGGCGTTCGCCGCACGCACGACCGTCGCCGCGCCTTCGCAACTCGCCGTCGGCTTTGCCCGTCTGCTGCGCGGTGCCGGTGTCGCTGTGCCGATCGCCAGCGTGATCGGGTTCGCCGATGCGCTGACGGTGCTCGGCATCGATACGCGGGACCATGTCTACTGGGCGGGCCGGACGACATTGCTGACGCGCCCTGAGGACGAGGCGATGTTCGAGCGGGCGTTCGCCGTCTTCTGGGAGCGTCGTGATGCGGTCGTCGATGCGACAGAAGCCGAAGAGCAGCACATCACGCTGACCATCGACACCGGTGAAGACGAAGACGACAACACCGACGCCGGCACTCCCCCGTCCGACGACGAAACGATCGATCTGCGGTTCTCTGCCGCCGAGGTGTTGCGCGACAAGGACTTCGCCGAGTACACCTCGGAAGAGTTGGAACTGTCCCAGCAGATGATGTCCCGTCTGCGACTGGTCGGGACCCCTCGGGCGAGCAGGCGCCTCATCCGATCCAAGCGCTCGACGGGAGCACTCGACCTGCGCCGCACGGTGCAGAGCGCGCTGCGTACCGACGGCGAAGCGATCGAGCGGCACAATCGGCGTCAGGGCGAGCGTCTCCGCCGACTGGTACTGCTGCTCGACGTCTCCGGCTCGATGGAGCCGTACGCCAGGGCGCTCGTCCGATTCGTCCACGCCGCTGTCGCCGGCCGCCAGAAAGTGGAAGCATTCGCCATCGGCACCCGGCTGACGCGCGTGACCCGTGAGCTGTCGTCGCGTGATCCCGATCGGGCGCTGAGCGAGGCGGCCCGGCGGGTCCACGACTGGAGCGGCGGTACGCGGCTCGGCGACTGCCTTGGCGAATTCAACGACGAATGGGGCGTCAGGGGCATGGCTCGCGGGGCGATCGTCGTCATCATGTCAGACGGATGGGATCGCGGCGATCCGCTGCAACTTGCAGAACAGATGTCGCGCCTGCACCGCGTCGCCTTCTCCACGGTCTGGGTCAACCCGTTGAAGGTCACACCTGGTTACGCTCCGCTCGCACGGGGAATGGCGGCGGCGCTGCCGTATGTTGACCACTTCGTGGAAGGTCACTCGGTCAGCGCAATGGAACAACTTGCCAACGTCATCTCGGGCAACGTCATCTCGGGCAACGTCATTTCCGGGCACGTCGTACCACCGCAGACCGCTCGTGGCAACGGAAAGCGGGTATCGGTATGAAGGACATCCTCGACGAGATCGATCGCTGGCGGGCCGCCGGCAAGCGGGTGGCGATCGCCCGTGTCGTCAACATCGAAGGCTCGGGGCCGCGCGATCCCGGAGCGGCGATGGCCGTCTCGCAAGACGGTGAGGTTGCCGGGTCGGTGAGTGGAGGGTGCGTCGAGGGTGCTGTTGTCGGCGAAGCGCTCGGCATTCTCGGTTCGCCCAATCCCACCGGCAAGCTCGTCACCTTCGGCTATTCCGATGACGAGGCGTTCGCCGTCGGCCTCACATGCGGCGGGATCATCCATCTGTTCATCGAATCGTTGAACTGGGAACGACAGTACGAGCTCGTTCGCGACGGTATCCGCACGGAAATGCCGATTGCTCTGGCAACCGTGCTCGACGGCCCCCATGCCGGCGCCAAGCTCGTCCTCGGCTCACCGAAGGACGCCGCATCGTTCGTCGACGGGACGCTTGGCGATGCCGAACTCGACCGAGTCGTCGAGCGCGATGCGTCCGCCGAGTTGGAGACCGGTCGCAGCGGCGTGCGCCACTACGGACCGAGCGGCGAGGCGACACCAGAGGATCTGCAGGACACGCCGACGATTCGGGTGTTCGTCGAGACATGGGCATCGCCGCCGCAGATGTGGATTTTCGGGGCGGTCGACTTCACGGCCGCATTGGCACGGATCGCCAAAGTGCTCGGCTATCGGGTGACCGTCTGTGACGCCCGAGAGGTGTTCGCCACTCGACGGCGGTTCCCGACCGCCGATCAGGTCATCGTCTCCTGGCCACAGAATCTGTTTGCTGAGCGCGGCGCTGCGCTTTCCGCCCGCGACGCTGTCTGCATCCTCACACACGACGCCAAGTTCGACGTCCCGGCTGTACAGGGTGCGCTGGCATCGAAGGTCGGCTACATCGGTGTGATGGGTTCGCGAAAGACGCACGACAAGCGGATGGAGCGTCTTGCCGAAGTCGGAGTCACCGATCCGCAGCAGCTCGCCAGGCTGATGTCACCGATCGGGCTGGACATCGGTGCGCGTTCACCCGAGGAGACGGCGATCTCGATCTGTGCGGAGATCATCGCTTCCAGGACCGGCCGATCCGTCCCATCGCTACGCGAGTCGGTCGGTGCGATTCACAGCTGACGCAGCACTGAGCGGCCGGCATGTCGCTGCTGCCGGACGACGCCGTCACCTCGTCGAACCGTTCTGACGGAGGTCGCCTCCATGGTCGGCAAACTACATCGGACTAGCCCCGCCACCGAGTGTCAGCTCAGGTTGCGGGCGTCGGATCGCCGATCTGCAATCCCGCATGTGTGCTGCTGACGACGCTGACAATGACACCCTTACCGGTGCCGGCGGCGTGGACGATTGCTCCACCGATGCCGAGCGAAATCATCACGTGCCCGGGGTAATAGAACATGTCGCCGGGCTTCACGTCCGCAATCGTCTCCGGGGTCGTGCGGTCGAGGATCATCAACGATTGATGCGGCAGGTCGACTCCGGCTTGCGACCACGCCCAACTGGCAAGACCCGAACAGTCGAAGGCGACACCGGGTGTCGCTGCGTTGTACTGGTAGGCGACACCGAGCTGGCTGAGGCCCGACAACATCGCCAGCATTCCATCCTTGGATCCGGC